>NZ_JAWPOT010000158.1:0-842 GCF_033344415.1 Vibrio sp. 1727 | reverse complement strand
GCGGCTAAGGAGTGACTGATGCAGCACTGATTGCCAACGATCAATGTTCTCAAACAACGTTAGCTGCAAATACGAGCTGTCGTGTGGATGTGGAGTTTGGCGCATCACAAGCGGGTGAAGCTAGAGTGACGTTGAACTTTGGCGTTGATAAAACCAGTACTTTATATCAAGCGGTTGTGTCTGCAACAGCCAAATCGGTAACATCGCCACCAACAGGAAGCTGTGCAAACGAATGGCAAGCCTCATCTGTTTACAATAAAGGCGATACGGTCACGTGGAATGGAAAAGTGTGGCAAGCACAATGGTGGACTCAAGGCGATAACCCAGCAGAATCGGGTTCCTGGAGCGTTTGGCAAGCCGTGAGCGATGCAAATTGTACGTCACATCAAGATCCGGTCATCCCGCCGACTGAACCGCCAGTTGTATCTGTTCCTTCAGATAATATCTATCAAGCAGGATCTCAATACCTCGCTGGCGATGTTGTGACTAATCAGGGCTCGTCTTATCAATGTTTACCGTGGCCAAATAGTCTTTGGTGTGGTTCGACGCCAAGCGCTTATGAGCCGGGCGTAGGTTCTGCATGGACTCATGCGTGGATAAAGCTATAAAGTCATACTAATCATAAATGGGGTTTATTGTTTTCGAATAATAAGCCCATTTTTGTTGTTTTAAATATGAGAACCCACAAAATACCTATGACTTTATCCTGACAGTTTGCTTATATAACTGGCAGAATTGCGATCAATATTTCACGTTTTGTCTGGTTTTTGTCAGATTTACATTAAGAATTTTCTCCGATGACTTTTTTGACTTGTGCATCATATGCATAACTCGTTACTTAA
>NZ_JAWPOT010000157.1:0-846 GCF_033344415.1 Vibrio sp. 1727 | reverse complement strand
CAGCTTTGTTCTATTTGTTTGATGCGTTGGTAAAGTTCTAAATTCTCAGGTGTATTGATGCGATGTTTCTCTGCCGCTTTTAGCAAGTACCCAGTGATAAAATCAATTTCAGTCGGGCGCTGATGAAACACATCTTGCCTCATTGAAGAATAGTTCTCAGACGTTGCCCGCACCACTTGCATAATGGTCTCGAAAAGCACGTCGAACTGCGTCGCAATGTCTTCCTTATTCATCACTTCGACAAGTTCTTTCGTGATGTTTTTCAAGGTGTCTTGAAAATCACCGTGTGCAAGGTCGCCATTTTTACATTGATGCAATGCTGTAAGCGGGTTGATTGCACAGTTTATGGCGAGTTTGGTCCACAACGCAGCATTGATGTTTGGGTTCCAAACGACTTCTGGTAAAGCGTGCTGCATAACATCTTGCAAAAACTGGCATTGAGCGCCAGATGCATTAAAGCCGCCAACTTGAGTGATGCCTTGCCCCGTGTGCATTACGAGTTCTTTATTCGGCTTATAAGCACCATGGGTTGTGGTTGCGATAACGACGGGATTTCCGGATAGCATCTCTTCTACCTGCTCGGCCGTACCCATACCATTGTGCATAAGCATAACAATGGCATCGCGATGAATGTGCTCAATAAGAGGTTTGAGTGCAGTGATCACTTGCCACGCTTTCACCGTGACCAAAATCAAATCCGCTTGTTGTAAAGAGGGAATATGTTGGTTAGGAAACTCCATTGCAGGTGAGTCATCAAGCGTAAGGGAGTGTTGCGGCTCAGACGTTCTGCCCCACACTGATACTTGGTGTCCTGCCAATTGAAATTTTGTTGCCCACAGTGAGCCA
>NZ_JAWPOT010000156.1:0-847 GCF_033344415.1 Vibrio sp. 1727 | reverse complement strand
AACCTCTATCGCAAGGTATTTCCGGTTTTTATACCTACAACGGTTTTCACAGCATTTTCCAAATTCAGATTAATCGCACCGTCAAAGGATTGATGGAAGAAAACTGGGTGTATGGGGATGATCTTAAAGCTCATGAAATTGATCATGATAGTGCTATTCAGGGGGTTCAAGCCCGCTATTATCAAGATTATGTCAATGAGTGGAAAACTCTGATAGAGGATATTCAGCTTAAACAAGCTCCAAGTTTGGCTTTAGCAACAGAGCAATCAAGAGTTTTATCCGGTGTAGAAAGACCAATTGAATCACTTCTGCGTGCAATACAAAAGGAAGTGGGGTTATCGAAAGTAACGTTATCGGAAAATCAAAAGGCAGCAACGGAAGTCGCAGGAAAGGTTGCAAAAGTGAAGTTTTCTAATACGGCAGACAAACTCGATATGTATTTGCCTGAAGAGAATGGATTTAATGTTGCTCTACCAGGTAAAGAAGTTGAATCCCATTTCACCGAAATCTTACGACTTAGTGAACAAGACTTTGATGATATTCAGCAAGCGATGGTGAATTTGCGTTCGTACTTATCTGATTTGTCTAGCTCAGGGAACAATCAAAAAATTGCTTACAAAAGCATATTGGATGGAACGGTGACTCAGGATGTTGCTGCCTCCTTTGCTAGAGCAAAAGATCTCTTACCAAAACCGTTTAATCAATGGTTGGGAGAGTTGTCACAGGAATCGGTTAAGTTTGCAGAAAGCGGCTCTAAAGATCATCTAAATCAACTTTGGGTGACTAATGTAGTGCGTCCTTATCAGCGGACTATAGCAGGTAGATACCCATTTGAACCTAATGCAAC
>NZ_JAWPOT010000155.1:0-848 GCF_033344415.1 Vibrio sp. 1727 | reverse complement strand
TTTGTTATTGAATCACGGGCACTTCTTCACTGTATAAAGGTTCACCTTGCATGATACTGATTTCAACACGACGGTTAAGTGCGCGGTTTTCATCAGAATCATTCGGCACCAAAGGCTCGGTATCCGCCATACCTCGCACACGAAGACGCTGATGCGAGAAACCTCTGACCTTTTCCATCTCTTGAGCGACCGACACCGCACGCTGCGATGACAAGTCCCAATTCGAGCGATACAGCTCAGAATCCAAACGCTGATTGTCCGTGTGACCAGAGATTCGGACAATACCTGGCACATCTTTCACTAGCTCAGCAATCTGTCGCACTAATGGTCTGAACTTCGGTTGCAGGAATGCAGAACCTTCTGGGAATGCGCCTTTCTCTCGCATTCGTATAACGATTTGCTGACCGAGGTTCTCCACTTCAATCGCGCCTTGTTCGATTTCACGTTCGAGCGCCTTCTTGATGCTCTCCATCAAGGTTTCCATCTCTTGTGACATCTCTTTAGACTGCTGCTGTTGCATGTCTGACTCTGCGGACTGATTGCTTTGTGTCGAAGTTTCCGGTGATTGACCGCCCGTCAGCTTGCCTTCATCACGCTTAGTACCACCAGCTCGGTCAGACTCACCTTCGTGGAATTCTAGCGTCTGCTGAGTGATATCCATGGTTTGTTGCATGATGACATCAATCGGTGTCGGCTCAGGACGGCCTGGTCTAAATTCTTGTGCGATGATGCTGGTGCCTTTAGGAATGTCTTTCACTTCCAGTTGGTTTTGCACACCAAATGCAAATTTCATCGAACCAGCAATCTGTTTGAACTTCAAAACATCCATTTCAGAGAATGAAAGCAGC
>NZ_JAWPOT010000154.1:0-848 GCF_033344415.1 Vibrio sp. 1727 | reverse complement strand
GTGCAACCCTTTCCCTTCTGCGTGATATTGAGTACGCAGAAGCTTTTCGATCGTTCGGGTACGCATGACTACTTTTTCAATATCTGACATCGTAACCCTCCTTTACTGACCTTCCCTTCGTTAGTCATTTCATTCTTCTATAAATTTAGAGCTTTTTCGAGCGGTTAAGTGCAATTTTCCTTTCAAATTGTGCCCTTGCACGCATATAAACTGTGAAGTCCGCCGAATAAAATCTACACCCCTTTTATTAGATCACGAATAGTTTATCTCAACTCATAGTTTAATCAGGGAGTTCTGTAGAATAGGGCCCAATGAAACATTGGAGGTTATCATGCCAATCTCACTTATCTTGGCCATTTTTGCCCTCATCGCCCTTGGCGCATGGGTGTTCTTTCGTTTCTACAGCAAACATTACGTTGGTGAAGATGCGCCAGAACAAAGTGTTCAAGTCACGATTTTAGACAAACAAGCGATCGATGTGCCGGATGCGCAGCCGGGACAGGACGACCAAGAATATTGGATTTATGTGCAACGTGGCCCAATCGGCCCGAAACGAGAATTCCAAATTGGCGTGCACTATTACCACGCGCTTAATCCAGGCGATAAAGGCACCCTGACCTACTGCGGCGACAAATTCCTACATTTCGCAATCAAACGCTAATTTACGGCAGTAACCAACGAGTCTTGGCTGATTTCGAGAACAGATAACTCATCGCCAAGGCTCCCGCCCCACTTAACACAATCCACACAGGGATCACCCATACCGGATGACCGGTATACCAACCGAACTCTTTCATCGGCCATAAGAAGATTGGGTGAAGTAAGTAAATGCCCAAGCTGTGCTGGCT
>NZ_JAWPOT010000153.1:0-849 GCF_033344415.1 Vibrio sp. 1727 | reverse complement strand
CGACTTTAATGCGCCAAATGATTTCACCAGTTTCTTGGCTTAGTGCAATCACTTCACCATTTTCAGAACCGATGTAAAGATGTTCGTACGCCGCAGTAATACCGCCAGACAGACGAGCAATCACGTCTTCTTCCAGATCGGTTTGCCATAATTGCTTACCATTTTCTGGATCAAGCGCTTTCACCAAACCATCACGGCTCGCGACAAACAACATGTCGTTTGCGTAGACAGGAGAAAGCTTTGAGAAGTAATGACCAACACCATCACCAATCGATGTGCTCCATTCACTCTTGGTCGTAAACTGACTATCTACCTGCGGTAGTGGTGCCATAACGATGGTATCTTCCTCGCCAGCACAACCAGCCAGGATGCCCACCGTTAATGCCCCTAACAAGGCTTTCTTAAAGACTCTTTTCATCCAATGCGGTCCTTATTATTTCGCCAAGTCGTCCAATTTCATTTGCAGTGTTGGGCTTGCATCTGCTGCTTGCTGCGCTTCTGTGTAAGCCGCGTAAGCTGCATCTTTGTCACCTTGACGAAGTGCAATATCACCACGCAATTCAGCAATGCGACCAGCCCATGCTGTATCTGTCACTTTGCCTAGCTCAGTGTTTGCAGCATCAAAGTTACCCATTTCTGTCTCGATACGAGCGATGCGGTAGCTAATTAGTGGAGATAATGCAGCATCTTTCGTATTGCTTTGAGCCCATTTAAGTTGCTCAAGAGCAGCAGCAAAGTCTTTCGCTTCGACTTGTGCTTTTGCTAGTTGCAGAGCAGCCAATACTGAATATTCTTTAACTTCGTTCGATTCGATAAAAGCTTGCACATCTGATTGCGCATCTACGCCTT
>NZ_JAWPOT010000152.1:0-852 GCF_033344415.1 Vibrio sp. 1727 | reverse complement strand
GACGATTTCCATCGCACGACCACCCAAAACGTAAGATGGACGAACAACGAGTGGGAAGCCGATTTCACGAGATTTCTCAACCGCTTGCTCCATCGCCGTTACTGTTGCGTTTTGTGGTTGTAGAAGACCTAAACGCTCAACTGCAGCCTGGAAACGCTCACGGTCTTCTGCGCGGTCAATCGCATCTGGGCTTGTACCGATGATTGGCACGCCTGCAGCTTCTAGTGCGCGAGCCAGTTTAAGTGGCGTTTGACCACCGTACTGAACAATCACACCTTTTGGCTTTTCAACGCGGGCGATAGACAACACATCTTCAAGAGTTACTGGTTCGAAGTAAAGACGGTCAGATGTATCGTAGTCTGTCGATACTGTTTCTGGGTTACAGTTCACCATAATGGTTTCGTAGCCATCTTCACGAAGCGCTAGTGATGCATGTACACAACAGTAGTCGAATTCGATACCTTGACCGATACGGTTTGGACCACCGCCCAGTACCATGATCTTGTCTTTATCTGTTGGGTTTGCTTCACACTCTTCATCGTAAGATGAGTACATGTAAGCCGTATCAGAAGAGAACTCAGCCGCACACGTATCCACTCGCTTGTAGACAGGGTGGATGTCAAACTGGTCACGTAGACGACGGATTTCGCTTTCAGCCACACCTAACAGTTTAGATAGGCGCGCATCAGAGAAACCTTTACGTTTCATCTGGCGTAGAACTTCTTCTGTTAGACCAGCAAAGCCACCGGCTTTCACTTGCTCTTCTAGTTTAACTAGCTCTTCAATTTGAACTAGGAACCAGCGATCAATGTTCGTCAGGTTAAACACGCCATCCACTGACATGCCCGCACG
>NZ_JAWPOT010000151.1:0-852 GCF_033344415.1 Vibrio sp. 1727 | reverse complement strand
GACGGTCAACCGCGACCCTGCTGTTTCCATGTACTCAATGCCATTATTGTATTTGAAAGGTTACCACGCGCTGCAAGGCTATCGCGTGGCAAACTGGTTGTGGAAACAAGGCCGTCATGCCCTTGCAACGTATTTGCAAAACCAAATTTCTGTGGCGTGTCAGGTAGACATTCACCCAGCAGCACGTATTGGTAGCGGCATCATGCTCGACCATGCGACGGGCATCGTGATCGGTGAAACAGCGGTGGTTGATAACGATGTGTCGATCCTGCAAGACGTCACCCTAGGTGGTACAGGTAAAGAGTGCGGCGATCGTCACCCGAAAATCCGTGAAGGCGTGATGATTGGTGCAGGTGCCAAAATTCTTGGTAATATCGAAGTGGGCGAAGGGGCGAAAATCGGCTCTTGCTCCGTAGTATTGCAAGCGGTGCCACCGCACACGACCGTGGCGGGCGTACCCGCGAAAATCGTCGGTCGACCAAAAACAGACAAACCGTCTCTCGATATGGACCAAGGCTTTAACGGTAAATCACAAAGCTTTATCCATGGAGATGGCATTTAACCGTCTTCTGATCCTTTGACAATAATGTGGTAGGTAACTCTCAAGTGCGAAAACAAAATCACCCAGTGCTCCGCTCGGCTATTTTATTAACTTGTGCTTTATCTGCCACCTATCCCCTCTCTTCTTTCGCCGCTAGTCAGCAAGAGCTCAAAGGCGTTTCCAGCGAAATCAATCGCCAAAAGAAGGCGCTAACCTCGCAAGAGAAACAGCTTAACGAGCTGCAAAAATCGCTCAAAGACCAAGAGCTTGGCATTTCTAAGCTGGAGCGAGAAATCAAGCAAACTAAAGCC
>NZ_JAWPOT010000150.1:0-853 GCF_033344415.1 Vibrio sp. 1727 | reverse complement strand
AAGTCCGCGAATGTCCCCATCCATAACGGGAGACCGGGTGGCGGACAATCGCATTTGTTATCTTCATCATCCATCACAAATCTCCGCGATTACTCATCAATCTCAAGAGCACGTTTACCCTCGTTGAGGTAGTTCTTCAGGTAGCTGTCGATAACTCGTGGGTTTTGACCATCTTGAATGGCAAGTACGCCGTCCATGATCAAACGGCGGTTAAGCGTTTCTTGATCTCGGCGTAAAGAAAGCTTATCGGCAATTGGGAAGAACAGCATGTTTGACAACACCGCACCGTAAAGTGTGGTTAAAAGGGCTACCGCCATTGCAGGACCGATCGCTTTTGGGTCATCCATGTTCGAAAGCATCGCAACCAGACCAACCAGCGTACCGATCATCCCCATCGCTGGTGCAACGTCACCAAACGCTCGGAAAACGCCCGTGCCTTGCGTGTGTCGCTCATCTGTCAAGGCAATGTCTTTTTGCAACGCAGCGCGAACCACGTCCGCATCGTGACCATCCACCAAAAGGTCAATGCCTTTCTGCATAAAGCTGTTGTTGATTTCCATCTCTTCCAGAGCGAGGAAACCGCCTTTACGCGCTGCATCAGCCATTTCAACAATCTTTGCGATGAGGTCTTCTGGCTCATCGGCTTTAAACATGAATGCCTTGCCTGCAATTTTCGCCGCACCAAAGAACTGGCCGAGCGTGAACTTCATCAATACTACAAATGCAGAGCCACCTACTACGATAAGGATCGATGTAACGTCGACGAACATGCCGATACTGCCACCTAGCACCATTGCCATGATGACGAAGGCAAAACCACCGATCAAACCTATTAGGGTTGCTAAATCCACAA
>NZ_JAWPOT010000149.1:0-854 GCF_033344415.1 Vibrio sp. 1727 | reverse complement strand
CTTGGCAAGCCGCGAATATTTCAGTCGTAAAAATACCGAGCTTATCGAGCTAAATTGTGAGCATTTCAAAGAAGTGACTCGAACGGTGGAATCTGGCCATGCTGATTACGGTGTGCTGCCCATCGAAAACACCAGCGCGGGCTCGATCAAGGAAGTATATGACCTACTACAACACACCACGCTGTATATTGTTGGTGAGCTGACTCAACCTATCGAGCATTGCTTAGTTGCAACGAAAGACATTCGACTCGAAGACATCAAAACACTGTACTCGCATCCGCAACCGCACCAACAGTGCAGCGAATTCTTAAGCCGTATGAAAGGCGTGAAACTTGAGTCTTGCGCAAGCACAGCAGACGCGATGCAAAAAGTCCAAGAGATGAATCGTGATGATGTGGCCGCAATTGGTAATGCTTCAAGTGGTAAGTTGTACGGCCTGCAAGCGATCCAAGGCAACATCGCAAACCAAACCGAAAACCACACGCGCTTTATTGTCGTCGCGCGTAAACCAGTTGAAGTCTCGACGCAAATTCCAGCCAAAACGACGTTGATTATGTCGACCTCCCAGGAAGCGGGCTCATTGGTTGAAACTCTACTGGTACTGCAACGCTACGGCATCAATATGACTAAGTTAGAATCGCGTCCAATCATGGGTAATCCGTGGGAAGAAATGTTCTACGTTGATCTAGAAGCGCACCTAGGCTCAACCGAAATGCAGCAAGCATTGCAAGAGCTAACAAAAATCACTAAACACTTGAAAGTACTGGGTTGTTATCCAAGCGAAAACATCAAACCAACGCAAGTGAAATTGAGCTATTAGACATCGATGAGTAAAAAGATCATGGCAACCCAAA
>NZ_JAWPOT010000014.1:0-153494 GCF_033344415.1 Vibrio sp. 1727 | reverse complement strand
CTGAAACTCGGTATGTTGTTTAAGAACTGATCAACATGGGGCTACCATGTCTTCTCACCGAATTAAGCAACAAAGCCAACTGGAGCCACTATTTTCACCCGCTGCAGGTGCGAGTTCTTCATCAATAGCAGAAGGGTCTTGACCTTGCTCAATAGCACTAATAATCTGTGCTACATCGTCTGAAATATCTTTTAAACCTTGCTCTTGAGCAAGCTGAATTTTCAGGTCTTGAGGCGCAGCATCTGTCATTGCCACTATCACTTCACCTGGTAGAGGCTGCTGTCCTTCTGCAAGGACTCTCAGCTGCCCATCCAAACCTATTACGACGACTTGATTACCGAGTGGCACTAATGCTGTACGATCCATATAAACCTTAACCCTAAATAACTGTCAAGTTTTTGACTAACAATACTAATTTGCTATATATTGCCCGAATATATAGTGCAATAACAGCAATTTGATGCTCAATAAAGTAATTATGTGTCATACATCAATAAGAATCCAGATGCATAAGTGTTTTATTTTATTAAAATCTGGACACACGTTCCTAGCTATTACCTTCATCTTTAATTTGAGATCTTAATTCAAGTTTCAGGCAGATTTAGTAGGTTGATTTATCAAAATTGAAACAAATGAACAGCGAATCAACAGGTTACTTCATCGCATATTAATGTTATTGTGCGCTAAATTATTGACGCCCTTATAAGTATTCCACTTATAAGCCCTATCACCTCGAGAATTTTTACCATTATCTAGGAGAATCACAGTGAAGTGGACTCGTGCCAACGCCTTTTGTATTGGTATGTTCACCGCTAGTCATGCTTTTGGGCAAACGCTAGAGCAAGCGGTTGAAAACACATTAAAAACCAATCCTGACATCAAAAGTGCGTTCAATGAATTCGTTAGCAAGCAGTATGTGAATGAAGCATCTGGTGGTGCTTACCTCCCATCCGTAGACTTAGATGCCGGTATCGGTTACGAAGGAATCAAACCTGCAGAGTCAGGGCGAGATTCAACCGATCTGACAAGAAAAGAAGCCACCGTGACACTAACCCAGCTAATATGGGATGGCTCAGCGACACTTAATGATATGGATCGAACAGCAGCTGATGCTGAATCGGTCCGTTATCAACTTCTAGCTGATGCCCAAGACACCGCTCTAGAGGTCGCGAAAGTTTATTTAGACTCAGTAAAAGCTTATGAAATTCTGACACTTTCCGAGAATAACTTGAAAGTGCATAAGAAGATCTATGAAGACATTAAAAAGCGAGTTAACTCAGGTATCGGTTCTACAGCAGACCTAACCCAGGTAGAGGCTCGTTTAGCAAAGGCTCATGGTAACTTGGTGGCAGCTCAGAACAACTTATATGACAGCCACACCACCTTTACACGCCTTGTCGGACAGTCACCACAAGGATTGATTTTCCCAAGAGCGGACCAAAACTTTATTCCCTACACCATCGATGAAGCGATTGACTTGGCATTCGAGTCACATCCAGTCATCAAAATTTCGGTAGCTGATGTGGACTCTGCAAAGTTCCAATACAAGCAATCTAAGGGAACTTACTACCCAACGATATCGGTAGAAGCGGCTCAAACATGGCGTGATGATGCAAGCGGTATCGAAGGAAGCAGCGAAGAGACAACAGCAATGTTACGTATGCGTTACAACCTCTTTAACGGTGGTAGTGACGTAGCCAACGCTGAAAGTTTTGCCTACCAACTAAATAAAGCAAAAGACCTAAGAGAACGTGCATACCGCCAAGTAGAAGAAGGTCTTCGTCTATCTTGGAGTGCGTTAGATTTAACACTTCAACAAAAAGAGTTCCTAGCGGATCACGTAGATTCGGCCTCTGAAACTGTCATCGCCTATGAAAAGCAGTATCGCATTGGAAAACGCACTCTGCTGGACTTGTTAAATACTGAAAACGAACTTTTCGAAGCGAGAAAGAACTACTTGGATGCTCGATACTCAGAGCAGTACGCCAAGTACCGCGTTATGAACGCGACTGGCCAATTGTTAAATGCCTTGCGTGTCGATGTACCTACAGAATGGAATGAAAAGGTGGAGTACTGATCATGAAACCAGTGAAGATTCTATTTGCATTGGGTATGCTCGCCATCACTCAACACGTTGTTGCTGAAGACGAATATGAGTATCGTCCTGTACCAAATGCAGAACAAATAGCAGATTTGCAAGATGACGATAACGATGGTGTCATCAATGCTCGAGATATGTGCCCAGGTACACCTGAAGGCTCAGAGGTCGACAACGACGGTTGTGGAGAATACATTAAAGCATCAGATAACATGCAAGTGCGGATACTTTTTGCTAACGACTCTGATGAGATCAATCCAGTCTTCAGAAGACAAGTCCGAGAGCTTTCCGACTTTTTAAAAGAGTACCCTACTACTTCGATAGAGCTGCACGGCTATGCTAGTAAAGTTGGTGGTTCAAAGCATAACCAAGATCTTTCTGAAAGACGAGCACGCAATGTCCGTGAAGCCCTACTAAGCTACGACATCGAACCGAGTAGAGTCCGCATTGTTGGTTTTGGTGACACTCACTTAGCACAGCAAGGGACCGATGAAGTCAGCCATGCTTTAAATCGTCGAGTAACCGCATCAGTCGTTGGTTACAAAGGCGAGATAAAAAGAGAGTGGACAATATTCACAACTCTTCCAGAAAGGTAAAGTACCTGTTTTTGTTTGCTCTGCAAGCACAAAGCAAACAAAAACGAGTGAATACTTAACCTCAGAAAAGGAGCTTCGGCTCCTTTATTTTTACTCATTTCGACAACCGTATTATGCTTTAGGAATCGGCACTTTAGTGTTACTCTAGCCACGTCATAACAACGAGAGTTTTGAAATGAGCAAACTTACATCAGATATCCAAGCGAACCTTGACCTTTTTGTTGCAGAAACGAAAGAAAACCAATTGGTTTGGGGTTTACGCAATGAAGAAGGTTGGCTATCTTGCGATTCAACTGAATTCGAAAACAGCGAAGTCATGCCTTTCTGGTCTTCTAAAGAAGATGCAGAAGCACATAATGTTGAAGAATGGGCAGATTTTACTGTACTAGAAATCCCATTAGATATCTTTGTTGAAGATTGGCTTTTGACTCTTGCTGAAGATGGTGTTCTTGTTGGAACTAACTGGAACGATCAGTTAGAAGGCAAAGAAATGGAGCCTCAAGATCTAGCAAAGCTTTACATTGATTAAAGATTTCTGACCTCAACTTTATGTTGAGGTCTTTCTTTTTTATGCCTCTTCTTTCAATATCTCGACCAAGTGCATAGTTTTACTACTCTTTTTCTTAGTACACCCAACTTAATCACAACGCTGATGCGTTAAAAGCGCTATGATAACTCAACTTTAAAGGCACCTTAAATTAAAGGCTCGTTTAAACATGCGCGTGCTCTATCCCTTGCTTGCGTCACTTTTGCTCACTCCAGTATATGCAAGCGACACTCAAGATATTGAACCAAACCAAAATATCACACAGTGGCACTCTGTCTACCAAACCACACTACGAAGCAACCCTGAGTCGGCATTGAGCATGCTTCAAGATCGCTACCATACAGCGAAATCGGACAGCGAAAAGCTCTACGTAAGTGGATTGATTTATGAATATATGTCAAACATAAATCAGCCTTACTATGGCAGCAGTCAAGTCTTAGACAACCCTTTTTCTCAATTAGAATCAGAATATATTCTTGCGTTAAATGAACGTAAGCATGGTAGTTACGAGGCCTCAGTAGATAGCTTTTCTTCTTTGCGACAGACAATGAAGAAAATATCCGATTCCGAAGGCAAGGCTCTGATGAACTATCAACTTTGTTATACGCTGAATCAACAAGGTCGTTATCACAAAGCAAACTTTTATTGCTCATCCATAGAGAGCCACTTAAATCATAAGCATCAAGAAAACTTCCCTGTTGATCTTGCTTTGCGCGTGGTAGCAAATAACTACAATTACCGTGGTGACTATGAAAAAGCCTTAAGTTTGTATCGACAGTTGATGGCCAACATGTCGACGCAAAGCGATCCTTCAGGGATTTACAATGACGTCGGCAATTTACTTGCAGAGCTGGGGCAATTTGAACAATCAGAGCAATATCTCATTCAAGCCTTACTGGTTCGCCAAGATGAAGGGACACCTCTTGAAGTTGCGCAAGTCGAACATAGTCTAGGAGCGATGTACAGAAAATCCAAAGAACTCGATAAGTCCATCAGCCACTACAAAAATGCATTAACGATTCTCGAACAACTTCATTATCCATACGGGCAAGGGTTGACCTATTTAGGGTTATCTGCTGCTTTGGCCGATTCTGGGCAATTGGATACCGCGGTAGATTACATTGGAAGAGCATTAAACATTGCCCAAACTTATGAGAATACGCACCTTGAAACAGAGGGTCATTTGGCTGCTGGATTGGCATATTTAAAGAACCATACACCCGAAAAATCGATTGAACACGGTACAATTGCGTTAAGATTAGCGGTAAAAAACGCTAGGCCCTTATTGCAAGCGCAAGCCCAATTACTCCTCTCAAAAGCATACCAAGCTCAAAATGATTACAAAAAGGCGCTGGAGCATCACAAGGCCTACTCGACGATTGAACTAACGAACCGAGACGCGAGTAATATCAAGGCGTTAGAGGCACTAGATCTCACTAAAAAAGAGTATGAATATGATCTACAAGTCGCGCAGTTGAACAACGAAACTCTTCTAAGTCAGTATCAGTTTGAAAAACTCACAGACCAACAACGCACTTATAATTTTGTTGTTTTCTGTTTATTGCTTCTCCTCGCTCTGGCATTGATGATTCAGCGACAAACACGCTTAAAAGCCAAAATAGACAGCTTAACGTGTGCATTAAACAGAGCGGCAATTATAGAGACGATTAAAAGCCAAACCTCCAAAGCGGAAGGAGACTTCCGCTACGTTCTAGCATTAATCGATCTAGATGACTTTAAGGCGATTAATGATCAGTATGGTCATCCAACTGGCGACTTAGTACTACAGCAGGTGTGCAAAGCGCTTAAAGCTAAACTTAATAAGGGAGAGTACTTGGGTCGTTTAGGTGGAGAAGAGTTTATCTTGCTATTGAAAAACGTCGATGAGATTGACGTTCCCTTTAGAATACAAAGTCTGCATAAAACAATTTCAGAAAAGAGTGTACATTCGCTTAATAACCATCAATTGAATATATCTGCGAGCCTGGCCTATCTATCAACCTCAATACCACTCACCAACTTTGATGAGCTCTATTCGATATTAGACCAAGCGTTATACAATGCTAAGAAGCAAGGAAAAAACTCCCTTGTGGACGCATACAACGAGCCGATCAGTTTAAGTGCTGAGTATATTCTCTAATAAAGCCAAACCACCAGCGTAGTGGTTTGTTATAGGTGGAAGCATCAGTAAGCCATTCAGATGCAACACCATCATCAAGGAGTCTTTGTGCCCAGGGCAAGAAAAAACATTCAGTCTCTAGAGCGAGGTTTTCTAATCCTCGAGTTGCTCTCGATGAGTGAGTCTCCCCTATCATTACAGACGATCAGTAATGCGATCCAGTTAAATAAGACGACTGTTCACGGGTTACTTGCGACTCTACACTCTCTTGGATATGTATCCAAACACAACCATAGCTACAGCCTAGGGTTTAGATGCTATGAACTGTCTAAGCCGATTGAACAAAAAAACGAAGCTATCCGACAACATTTTGTTCCATTGCTGAAAAAAATGGCCCAAGTGACTAACAACACAGCTTACCTCGCTGTACAAAGTGGCGCTAAAGAGTACTTGTATATCGATGCTATAGAGCAGGATAACCCTCTTACTATCCGTAGCCCGAGAGGGAAACGAGAAGGGCTCACAACATCTGCGATCGGCAAAGTTTTTCTTAGTTTTGATGATGAGCTTCGTCGAACATTACGCCTTGAAAACCAAATATCCCCCACGTTAGAAACTGAACTTAATCAGGTTGTATTATCAGGTTACGCACTCGATTTAGAAGAGGCAGAGCCAAACCTCAATTGCTTAGCGATCCCCCTTTACTTGGATGGTAAAGTCGTTGCTGTTGCAGGTGTTAGCGGTGCTGCCTCCGAACTGACGGTCACTAGGCTAAAACACTTTGCCAACATCTTTCTCAAATTTTAAGATTTGACAATGTCGAATCCTAGGCCATTTTTATACTGTTTTGATTACATGCTTATACGTCGCCTCTAATATGGTCGTTGTTCAACTCAACAACGTAGGAGAAGCGATGTCTACTGTATTAATCACCGGCGCTAACCGTGGCTTAGGCTTGCAATTTGTCCGCCACTACCTTGGAAAAGGTTGGCAAGTTATCGCAACTTGTCGTTCACCAGAAAATGCTAAGCAGCTCAATGAACTAGTAACCCAATCTAATCAACTTCAACTGATGGCTCTAGACGTCACTAACCAACAAGATATCGATCAGTTAGCCACTCAATTAGCGGATCGTCCGCTCGATCATTTAATTCTTAATGCAGGTGTATTAGGCGAAGAGTGTGCAAAGCTTGGCGAAATGACCCAGAAAAAATGGCTAGAAGTACTAAACATAAATACCGTCGCACCTGCCCTGCTAATTCAAGCCCTACAAGACAACGTTGCGAAAAGTCAGCACAAAACCATCGTGGGAATCTCAACCCGAGTTGCGAGTTTAAGCGATAACAGTTCAGGTAACATGTACAGTTATCGAGCATCTAAAGCAGCGCTTAATCAGGTTCTAGTATCAGCAGCACGCAATCTCGAATCGCGAGGAGTAAAAACTGTCGCAGTTCATCCCGGCTGGGTAAAAACCGATATGGGCGGTGAGGACGCAACCTTTTCTGCCGAGGAAAGTGTTGCAGGCATTGTTTCGGTCGCAGAACAGCTAACACTTGAGCAATCCGGAAGCTTCCGCGTATTTGATGGCTCTACAATCGAATGGTAATTGATCTCTAAATGACGTCTCCCGGCCAAATTGAGGGCCGGGAGAATACAGTAAACTAATAGGCCAAAAAGATAAAAGCTCGCACTATCGTCAGACAAGCGAGCCCTTATCGTCTATGGTGTTGTACTACTGTCAAACGCTGAGGAAGTCAGCGATTGCAGAGGCGTCATTTAGGCAATGATTTCCTGTGAAACTCACTCAATCATCCCATTCAGGCGCTAGCCCTTCAGGGTTTACTTCGCGGCCATTTCTTTCCAACGCATCTATCTTTGCAATCGCCTCTTCACTCAGATTAAGTTCAAGTGCTTTCAGGTTACTTGCTAAATTCTCTCGTTTAGTTGAAGACGGGATCACCGCGTAACCTTTTGACAAAGCCCAAGCAAGCGCGACTTGAGCTGGCGTGGCCTGATAGTCCTCAGCAATACCTGCAATAGTTGGGTCCCCAAGTACTTTCCCATATGCCAAGGTCATGTAAGACGTTACCTGAATATCGTTTTCCTGCATGAAGCTGACCAACTTACGATTTTGCAAATAAGGGCTAAGCTCGATTTGGTTAGTAACAATATTCTCTTTACCGACCACTTCTATCGCTTGTTGCAACAAGTCAATATTAAAGTTGGATACGCCAATATTACGGGTTAACCCTTGCGATTTAGCTTCAAGTAATGAAGCCATGTATTCGTTCAAGTTATTGTTATTGCCAGGCCAGTGGATCAAGGTCAAATCCACATAATCTGTATTTAGCTTTTCTAAGCTCTCTTTTAGACTTGGAATGAGTTGTTCCGTGTTCATGTTATCAACCCAGATCTTGGTCGTAATGAATAGCTCATCACGTGCAATACCGGACTGTGTCAATACTTCACCGATTTCTGCCTCATTACCGTAAATCTGTGCAGTATCAATTACGCGGTAACCCACTTCTAACGCATTACGGACTGAATCCTTAACTACTTCACCCTCTAAACGAAACGTGCCGACGCCAAATGATGGTACTTTCATCTAAATCTCCTGAATTATCGATTTTATAGTTGATTCGAAGCAAAACTTTACGCCGCAAGAAACTTTCCGTAAAGTTAACAATAATCAAATCTAATTTGAAATATATTCAACAATGAAAGCTACTCTAGATGAAATGCGCACCTTTATGGCCGTGGTCGATACGGGTTCAATCAGCTCTGCGGCTGAACTGTTATCGATGACCGTCTCGGCGGTGAGTCGATCGGTATCTCGGCTAGAAGCCAAACTCGAAACGACTTTGTTAAATCGCACAACCCGTAAGTTAGATGTTACTAATGAAGGAACGATATACCTCGATAAAGTCAGACATATTGTAGAAGCAGTAGAGAATGCCGAAGCACAACTGAAAAGCCAGAAATATAAGCCCTCTGGCCTCCTACGAATAAACGCAGCTACCCCCTTCTTACTGCACGTACTAACGCCGCACATTGCTAAATATCAGAGCTTGTATCCGGAAGTCGAAATCGATCTCAATTCCAATGAGGAAAATATTAGCCTTTTGGGAACAAAAACCGATATTGCTTTTCGTATCGGTGAGCTACAAAACTCAACCATGCGCGCGATATTTCTTGGTAAAAGTCGGATTCGAATCGTCGCGAGTCCAGAGTATTTAAGACAACATGGTACTCCAACCTCAATAGATCAGTTACTCAATCACAAGCTACTTGGATTCAACAAGCCGGAGTATCTTAAGGAATGGCCGATCATGGATGATAAGAACAAACTTCTGCGTATTATGAGTAGCCTAAGATCTGATAATGGCGAGACGCTAAGATGTTTAGCCTTACATGGTGCGGGGATAGCTTGCCTGTCTGACTTTATGACCTACTCTGACCGACAAGCTGGTCGCTTAGTGGGCGTGCTTAGTGAACACACGCATAATGTCGAACAGCCAGTTCATGCGGTGTATTACAAAAATGCCAGTACCTCACGCCGGATCAGCTCTTTTATTGACTTCATCAAGCAAGAAATCAAGGTAGAGAACCACCAGTTCCTTTAAAGACCACCGCTGTTTGTGGCAAAACACTTTTGTCTTTTTGCCGCTTTTTCTCACAACAAAAATCTCATAGTGTCCTGAATATCAGGGGGGCACCTGGCCTCCTAGTACTCACAGTAATAGTCAGGCTTCATAATGCATAAAGATTTAAGTAACAGATTCACCATCGGGGTTGAGCTCCCCCTAGATAATGACTGGACCCAAGAAGGCCAGAAAAAACGGCTGCTCCAACGAAAACCGTTCGGCGTACCAGACATGAGTGCACATAAACAGCGTATTATGTTAGCCGATAAGTTAGGCTTTAACGTAGCGTGGGTAAGAGATGTCCCGTTGTACGACCCTAACTTTGGAGACGCGGCACAAATTTATGAACCGTTCAGTTATCTTGGCTATCTCTCTGCGTGCACCGACAACATTCTACTAGGGACAGCAGCGATAGTATTACCGTTAAGACAACCTTGGCTAGTGAAAAAAGCCGCTGCGACCATCAACGAGTTAAGTGGTGACCGCCTGATACTCGGTGTGGCTAGTGGAGACCGTCCTAGTGAATATCCCGTTTTTAACGCCAACTTTGACAGCCGTGGCTCGGCTTTTCGAGAAAGTGTAGAGATTTTGAAAGATACGCAAAATGATAAGCTGGGTAACGATCTACAGTTATTACCCGAGTTTGCTGATATTCCTATCTATGTCGCAGGGTTAGCGCAGCAAAGTCCACAATGGATAGGAGAAAACCTAGACGGCTGGCTCGCCTACCCAGGCACACCTGATGATCATGAACACCGCGTTGCACTTTGGCGCTCCGTAGCGGGAAACAAACCCTACGCCAGCTTTATTCATCTTGATTTAATCGATAACCCAAATGCACCAGTCGTTCGGCATCATTTTGGTATCCAGGCCGGAGTCAATGGCTTGAGCGATGAGCTAGAAAAAATGCAAGAAGCAGGAGTCAATCACATCGGGTTGCATTTCCGTCGTAATAGCCAACCAATTGATAAATCAATGGAACAGATCGCTCAGTACGTGTTGCCACGCTTTAACTAAGAGCAAATAAAAATATGTGCCACCTTACTAAGGGGTGGCACGCTAGGCTTGGCAGTTGGAAAAACAAAAGCTGCAATAACGACAAAACTCTTTTGTTAAAACAACAATAATAGTGTTATTTTAAAGTAAGTCTTGGTTGAATAAAGTCGATGAACGCGGAAATACGCTTAGAGACTGAAGAAGATTTGTAGAACACAGCATTGACCTGTTCTCGTCCAGTATTTGTGATTTTTTCCGATTCAAACAATGCCACTAACCGTCCAGAATCAAGATCATCTTTCACCATAAAGCCAGATAAACATGCAATGCCGTTCCCTGCCAGCACTAACTGTCTAACCGTTTCACCACTGCTGGATAGGATATCAGGCTCTATCATCTCAAACCCTCGTAATGGCCACTGATTTAACACTTTAGCGCCAGAAAAACCGATCAAGTTATGACTGCGCAAATCGCTCACCGCTTCAGGAAAACCTCGTTTAGATAAATAACCAGGCGTGGCAACGATAAATAGTGGGCTTGTTCCTAAAGGTTTAGCATGCAGTGTTGAATCCGATAATCGTCCAATACGTATCGCCACATCGGTTCTTTTTTCCAATAGATCCACAAAACCCTCATTAGAGGTAAGATCGAGTTGAATATCAGGATAAGCCTCTTTAAATGGCTGAATTAACGGCACGAGTTGATGTAAAACAAATGGGCTAGCGGCATCAACTCTTAAGCGCCCCTTGGGTAATTCACCTCGTGTGATGATCTCTTCTTCAGCTTGCTGTATTTGTAGTAAACCTAAGCGAACCGCTTCAACAAACTGATGCCCTTCCTCAGTAACTTCCACTCTGCGTGTCGTGCGATTCAGCAAGGTTACCCCCAACTGTGATTCAACTTTACTAACCGCACGAGATACCCTAGCGACTTGAATACCTAGTGCATCAGCAGCGGAAGAAAATCCACCACTATCCACAACTGCCATAAGAATCTCTAATTCATCTGATCGGGTTAACATTTCATCCCCTTTCCTAACTGCGCATTTCCTTCACTTATAACAAAAGGATTTTGTAATAAACACCATTTTTCGCAACGAATAACTCTTTAATAATACACGACATGGAGACGGGCTATTCGTTTATCCATTCATATTCAATGATTATAAGAGAGAGTTGTTATGCCTTTAGCTTTACTTGCATTGACGCTGAGCGCCTTTGCTATTGGAACCACGGAGTTTGTAATTGTCGGTCTGATACCGACTATGGCCTCCGACCTCAACGTATCATTACCTTCAGCGGGTCTTTTAGTTAGCCTGTACGCACTTGGTGTCGCGGTTGGTGCTCCCGTTTTAACAGCGCTGACTGGTAACTGGAAAAGAAAGTACGTTCTGCTTTCTGTTATGGCACTGTTTGTTCTTGGCAATCTGTTAGCCTGGCAAGCACCTGGATACAACACACTAGTTACAGCAAGGATACTGACCGGGCTTGCACACGGTGTGTTCTTTTCGATCGGCTCGACTATCGCCACTGGCCTAGTGTCAAAAGAAAAAGCCGCTAGCGCAATTGCTATTATGTTTACCGGTCTCACCGTAGCTCTAGTGACGGGCGTGCCACTTGGCACCTGGATTGGCCAGACATTTGGTTGGCAGGCAACCTTCCTAATCGTCGCGATCCTTGGAATCATCGCACTGATAGGAAGCGCTCTGCTAGTGCCGAGTAATCTGAAACAACCACCAGCAACCAAGCTGTCATCGCAAGTAAAAGTCTTGACTCAGCCTCGTCTACTTTTGGTGTACGCAATCACCGCGCTCGGTTACGGTGGTACGTTCACAGCCTTCACTTACTTGGCTCCTATTTTGGAAGAAGTTTCGGGGTTTGGCTCTAGCGCTATCAGCCTAATTATGTTGGTTTATGGTGTATCAGTCGCATTCGGCAACATCTGGGGCGGAAAGATGGCCGACTCTATGGGGCCAATCAAAGCTCTGACAGCGATTTTCTCGGGCCTAATTGTGGTATTGCTCGTGTTTAGTGTCACAGCATTTAATCCAATTTCTGCAGTAGTGACCATTCTTGTCTGGGGTGCCTTTGCCTTTGGTAACGTTCCAGGACTTCAAGTTTATGTTGTCAAACTAGCAGAGAAATATTCACCTGATGCAGTCGACGTCGCTTCTGGTCTCAACATTGCTGCATTTAACGTAGGTATTGCACTGGGTTCTTGGGGCGGTGGCCTTATCGTGGCCAATGCTGGGCTGATGCACACACCTTGGATTGGCGCGATCGTAGTATTAGGTGCTCTACTACTAACCCGTTTCAGCGGAATGCTAGACAAGCGTGGAGAGCAGCACGCAACGGCACACTGATTCACGTTCCGAATCTATAAAAATCACTTAAATTAGCCCGGCATTACGTCGGGCTTTCAATACAGAGTTTAAATACACCATTGACTGAGGTAGAAAGTTTATTCTACCCTTAGGTAAAACAAACGTTCTACCTGGTGTATCAAATAGTGAAAGAAAAAATCGCAGCAAGCCTAGAAAAAGCATTCAGTCAGTATGGCTTCGCCGAGCCTAGCGTACCCCAACTCAAAAACGCCTGCGAAGTCAGCCTGAGAACCCTGTACAAATACTACCCCTCCAAGGAAGCGATGATTGTTGCAGCTCTCGAGCATCGCCATCAAAGGTATTTGAGTTTTTTGCTCGAAGACGCCCCTGCCAATGGAACACCGGCTGTATTACACCTATTCACTCGCCTCGAGGATTGGATGAAGGAGTTTGCACCGAATGGCTGCATGTCCATCAATGCATTAGCAGCCTATCCAGAAAATCTATCAATTAATCAAGCAGTAAAACAACACAAATTGGCGGTCCGTCAGCTTATGGGCCAACTAAGTCAGCGAGAAGACCTCGCAACCACACTCTTCTTGTTACATGAAGGTCTATCCAACGCATGGCCGGTTCTCGGTCACGCTGCCTTTGCATCCGCTGAACGCACTCTGCTAGAACTAATGAAGGAGAACAATCAATGACCACAATCCCGAAAGTCATGAAAGGCGTCCAACTTATCGGTCATGGTGGGCCAGATATGCTTCGTTACCGCGATGATCTACCTGTGCCAGTCCCCTCGCCTGATGATGTATTGATCCAAGTTGCCGCTGCCGGAGTCAATAACACCGACATCAATACCCGAACAGCATGGTATTCTAAAAATGACGCCAATAGCATGGATGCAAGTTGGTCAGGAGACGCGCTATCTCTCCCTCGAATCCAAGGTGCCGATGTATGCGGTACCATCGTCGCTGTTGGTGAGAATATCTGCCCATCACGAATCGGTCAGCGTGTGCTTATCGAACCATGTATTACGCGCTTCCACAGTCAAGCACTTAGCTCGCCTTGGTACTTCGGTTCAGAATGTGATGGTGGCTTTGCTCAGTTCACTGTTGTTGACAGTAAACATGCATATGCTGTGAATAGTAGTTTATCGGATATCGACTTGGCCTCCTTCCCTTGTTCTTATTCAACTGCCGAGAACATGCTTGTCCGCTCTAATGTCACAGCGAGCGATACCGTACTGATTTCAGGGGCATCCGGTGGTGTTGGCTCTGCCGCAATCCAACTGGCGAAGGCGCGTGGAGCATACGTCATTGCTATCGCCAGCCCAGAAAAGAAAGAACAGATCACGGCATTAGGAGCAAACCAAGTTATCCCTCGCGATGCAAATTTAACAGCGACTCTCGGAGAAAACAGCGTTGACGTAGTGATTGATTTGGTCGCAGGAGAGCAGTGGCCACAATTTCTTCAGGTACTAAAGCCAGGATCAAGATACGCTGTTTCCGGCGCCATAGGCGGCCCAATTGTCGAGCTGGATGTAAGAACTCTTTACCTTAAAGACCTAGCGTTATTTGGTTGTACCGTTTTGGCACCAGAAGTATTCGGTAACTTGGTTCGCTATATCGAACAGAACGCAAGCAACATATTGGGAAACTGGTTTTGGAAATCACATAGCTTTTGTGATTAACAAAGACCTATACAAGTCATTGTAATTTGAGAACCCTTTAAGCATTCTACAAAATGTTCAGTAATTAGGAGTGCGCTACGGTTGGCTTAGCTTGTTATCCCTTTTCATCACGCTAAGCCAGCTTGTAAAAATATGTGTTTGTTTCTGAGTTATAAATGTTTAATACCAACATTATCTTACTTCTGGCGTTTATGAACAGAACCGAGATCTGAACGACTTTGGTGTTAAACCTACGATCCTATTAAATATTTTCCTGAACGCGCTCACATCTTGGTAACCCACTCTAAATGATATTGCGTCAAATGTTAGGGTTGTCGACTCAAGTAAATCACAAGCTTTTTGGACTCTTAAGCTTTGTATGTATTGGTTAACATTGAAACCTGTCGCCTTTTTAAAGCGTCGCTGCAATGTCCTTTCTGTTAAACAACTCAACTCTGCAAGCTCTTTATTGCTCAGTTTTCCTTGATAATGATCGTTTATATAGTGCTGTAGTTGAACAATTACCTCATCACCATGTTGGAAGTTTGGGGTAAACTGTTGATAAAAGCGTTGCTCTCTCGGACCAGTATCAATAACCAACATTTTTCCTAACAGGCGCATTACTGCCGGTGACGCAAATAAGGAAACCAATTCCAAGCCTAAATCCACCCATGACATCATACCCCCAGCCGTAATGATCGTTCCTTCGTTAATAAGGATGGCTTCTTGTCTTACGTGGATATCGGGAAACTGACTCGCTAATGAAGGAGCCAAGCCCCAGTGTGTTGTACAAGACTTATTGGTCAACAACTGGGTTTGAGCAAGAATAAAAGTACCAGCGCAGGCGGAGGCTAAAATCGCACCTTTACTATATTGGACATTTAACCAGTCGAGTAGCTCTGGCTCTGGTTCTAAGTAATATTGACCAGTGCCGCTGGGCGGAATCATTACCGCTGTTTTCACATCGAAGTGCGTGTTTGACCAGTGATCCAATATCTCTACTTCAAAGTGCACATCAACGCCCAATTTAGCCGCCGCACGGTTTGCCATCTCGAAGAGTTCGCTTAAACCATATACGGAGGCTTGCGAGCTATCTGGGTAATTAACGAGTGCTATTTTCATTTATCTTCAAGTGTCGCTTTTTGACTCTTTTGTGTCATTTTAGACTCTAAAGAAGGTGGCTAAAAGTCTTTATATTATTCGTACCGCAATGATCCTCAATAAAAGGAAAAGAAAATGACTCAAAAAGCCCTACTTGTAATTGATTTGCAAAACGACTATTTCCCAGAAGGAAAGTTTCCTTTATGGAATACAGAATCAACTTTAGACAATGTTAAGAGAGCAATAACTAAAGCCAATGAGCAAAACATTCCTGTGATTCATATTCAGCATATTGCCGATCCTGCCATGGGCATTGCCCCATTCTTCAATGAAGGCAGCGACGGTGCCAATATTCACCCAGAAGTTCTTGCTTTAGCGCCGAATTCCGAAATCGTGGTAAAGCACTTCGCAGATAGCTTTGAAGGAACACGTTTAGAAGAAGTATTGGCAAGCAAAAATGTAACGGAGTTACTTGTATGCGGAATGATGACACAAAACTGCGTCACACATACTGCTATCTCAAAATCTGCGGACAAGTATGATGTTTCGATCTTAATGGATAGCTGTACCACGGTCGATGAAATGATTCACAACATTGCACTTCACGCTGTCTCAACGAGAGTTCCCCTCGTAACTATTGAAGATAAGCTGTAATACACGCAAAACCTTTCGCTCACACAATGCGGGCGAAAGGTCACACATATATGCATTTTCATTGATATTTGCTTACTTTGTGTTAAACATTGGTTTCCAAATAGTTACAAGGAAACATTTATGAAATGGATAGTCGCATTGTTTATTAGCTTATTTTCAGTTTTCAGCCATGCGAAAGAGTGGAAACAAATTCGCTTCACTGTTGAAGGGGCTTACCCTCCATTTAGCTGGACGACAAAAGAGGGAAAGCTAGAAGGGTTTGAAGTCGACCTCGCTAACGCGTTATGCAAAGAGTTAGAAGTAAAGTGCGTTATCTCAAAAATGGATTGGGATGGCATCATCCCTTCTCTCCTTAGTCGCAAGAACGATGCGATTATTGCTGCAATGACAATCACAGAAGAACGAGAAAAGAAAGTCGATTTCACCGTCCCTTATGCAAAAGTACCGACTCGTTTTGTAATGAAAAATGATAGAGAAATCAACATGGATGACGGCAGCCTAAATCGTTTATCTATTGGAGTTCAAAGAGCCACAATTGGTGATAAGTACCTTTCGGCCTTGTATCCAGATATTGATATTCGTCGTTATGGTACGTTCGATGAGGCATTTACCGATCTACTCAATGGACGGTTAGATGCTGTATTTGGCGGCTCAATCGGTTTAAGTGCTGGTTTTCTTGAAACTGCACAAGGTCAAGGCTATCACTTTACTGGACCAGCGTTTACTGAGGAAAAGTGGTTCGGCCGTGGCATTGGCGTAGCAGTGAGAAAACAAGACAAAGAATTAAAAGCATTACTCGATAGCGGAATACAAAAATTGATCCAGAGCGGTAAGCATAAAACCATCGCCAGCAAGTATTTCTCCTATAGTATTTACGAGTAACCTCTTTATCTTTTTATAGCCTGCGCGGTATAGGAAACTTCCCTTTCCCTATATGGCGACAAAAACGGAGCCCTCGAGCAGTCGCCCGAGGGTTATTTTTATAAAAAAGCCCACGTATATAAGTAACCCGCTCCCATGGCCATCGTTAAGATAACGATTAGGAAGGCAGCGATCATTTGGTTCTTAAAAATTGATTTCAACAAAATCACTTCTGTAAGACTTGCGCCAGCACTACCAATAATAAGCGCCATAACAGATCCAAGAGCCATACCTTTTTGTACTAGTGCCGCGCTAAGTGGAATGACCGCCTCTGCACGGATGTACAATGGAATACCAATGATTGCTGCGACCGGAATCGCGTACCACTTCGCTTCACCAGCAAACTCCGCAATGAACTCCGTCGGGATGAAGCCATAGATAAATGAACCAATCGCAATGCCCATCATGAGATAAGGGAACACTTGCTTAAAGTCTTTCCAAGTTGATTGCCAAATACGTACCCAGCGGCTAGGTTCTTTCTCTTCCACGACTGTCGCTGTTGCACTACCGTCTGATGAGCAGCAAGACACTTCCACTTTAGGTTCAGGTTTTGGTGCATCACCACAGCAAGATGTTTTCGCCGCAACTGGCGTAGGTTCATTGCAGGCGCTGGTACCACAGATTGATGCTGGTCTCGCTTCTTCTTTTTTCTTGCTTGAATCGCCACAAGAAGTACCGCACGAAGAAGAACCTACCGCTTGATATGCTTCTGGTTTGACGTAACGTTCAAACCCTAGTTTTTCAAGTACATAGCCTGCTACCACTGATACTGACATCGCGATAGCAAAGTAAAATACCGCAACTTTCCAACCAAAAGTCACCACAAACAAGCCAATAATCACTGGGTTAAGCAACGGGCTTGCAAATAGGAACACCATCATAGGTCCAAAACCTGCTCTTGCACGCAACAAGCCTTTTAAGAAAGGAATGGTCGAACACGAACAGAAAGGCGTAATCGAGCCTAGCAACGCAGCAATGAAGTAACCTTTACCCTTTTTCGAGCTAAGAATAGATTGAATTTTTTCTGGCGTTAGAAAATCTTGCAACACACCGACAATGTAGCTAATTGCCAGAAATAAGATGATAAGTTCGGTTGCTAGAAACGCAAACATATCCAGCGCTTCTTTAACCATTGTTATAATTTCTGTATTCACATTTACTCTCCTCGTCATTTTCGCTAACAAGCTTACCTGATAGATAAGCTTTCATTTCGATATTTCTGGAATTATAGAATCACAAAACAAAAAATCAACAGAATATTTCCATAAAAATGGAATAATAAAACTAGTCATTACTTATCATAAAGTTACATGTCGTTAGCTATGCAGACTGGTTGTCTATGATAATTTCAGAGCATCTCGAATCCTTTTTATCAAACATAACCTAAAATTATCAAAATAAGAAAAAACCATAATTATTGCAGCAGCACCCTCTGAGTTAGTATGACTTTCGACCATTCTTAATAATAAGGAAAACCTATGAGAGCGATAACTTACCAACGAGATAACGATACTTTCTCTTTATCCGAATTACCTACACCAAAACTAGAAACCCAATTTGATGTATTGGTTAAAGTTAACGCTGTTGGTTTGAATCCTGTCGATGCAAAAATTCATTATTGGTCAGACATGGTCACTAACATGGATAACAATTTTGTTGGCGGGTTAGACGTATCAGGAGAAATAGTCTCTGTAGGCGATGCGGTCGTTGATTGGAAGGTTGGCGATAAAGTGTTGTATCACGGAAACATGAGACGCCATCACGGAGGATTCGCTGAATTTGCTATCCATGATTCAAGAACGCTCATAAAGCACCCTCAGGTTCCGGTTGAAGTGGCAGCATCCACACCTTGCGCAGCCTGGACCGCATATCGCGCTTTGGTAGACAAGCTCGATATTTCAAATCGAAGCAGCAT
The DNA here is from genome assembly GCF_033344415.1 of Vibrio sp. 1727. Lineage (NCBI taxonomy): Bacteria > Pseudomonadati > Pseudomonadota > Gammaproteobacteria > Vibrionales > Vibrionaceae > Vibrio > Vibrio sp. 1727. The sequence continues at coordinate 134,908 of NZ_JAWPOT010000014.1, read as the reverse complement.
TTTTATCGCCGGAGGTGCTGGCGGCGTTGGAAGCTTTGCTATTCAGTTAGCAAAGACATTTGGTGTTGAACAGATCATTGCTACTAGTTCAAAAGCTAATCACGCATATTTGTCCTCGTTAGGAGCAACCCATACGATTGATTATCATCATGAAGATGTAGTTCAACGAGTAATGGACATTACCGGAAATCATGGCGTTGAGGTTGCACTCGATTGTGTAGGCGGTGATAACGACCGAATTGCAGCCTCGGTGTTAACCTTTGAGGGAGAAATGGTGGAGCTCGTCAAGACTGTCGACCCTTCTCAATATCCAGATGCCTTCTTAAAAGGCTTGGGCTTCCACCAAATAAGTTTGGGCTCTGGTCATGTCTTTGGCGAGAGAGGGTTTGCAAGTATCGTTAATGCCGGAAAGGAAGTGTCTGAGCTATTAGAAAATGGAGAATTGGAAGTACCGAAACTGAAGATCATCGGCTTAGAGGATGTAGGTAACGCACTCTTGGACATGCGAAATCAGAGAACAGTTGGAAAGATTGTCGTTAATCTGAACCAAAAATAATTAATAAAAATCTCGAGGCACACTGGCAAAGTAATGAGCAAGTTAAAGCATCTTGTTACTTTGCCAGATACGAAAGACTTTTATTTTATCTATAACGATGAATGAAAAACAAAATCTCTTGTCATGCTTCCCTGCACTTCACCAAAATTAGGCGTTTTCGAGAGTGTCTCTCCAAGCCGCTAGCAATTTAATATGACGTGGTTCAATCCCACAGCAACCACCAATAATGCTTGCTCCCTGCACATGCCACTTTTTAGCATACTCAAGATATTCAGTCGGAGAGAAATGACGAACTTCCTGAATGGTCTCGTTGGCTTGGTGCGCTTGCTTTATCGGAGCAAAGCTATTTGCGAAAACACCTATCGTCAATTCTCTACCTGACTCACTCAATACTGCTTGTGTATCTATGATCGCTTGCTCGACAACTTCAGGAATAGAGCAATTGAAAAAGATACCTGAAACATTTGTTTTCAACAGCGTATTAACCGCGACTTTAAGAGATTCCCCTGAGCGAAGGCGAGGCAAAGAGTTAGGGTCATCCATTAAGGTGAAAGCAAGATAATTGGGCTTATCTGTTTTGGCTAAAATTATTGATAGAATTTCAACTTCAGCAAGGCTAGACACGGTCTCAGCTAACCAAATATCAACATATTGATCTTGAGCTTCAAATAACTCAGAAGCCACTTCCAGTGCCCTTTTCGGCTCGAATAATTCAGGCCTGTAAGACCCCATTACAGGAGGAAGAGACCCCGCAACGAGCACTCTATCGTTAGAGCTGGTGACTACATCTCTGGCAATTTTGGCTGCAGATTTTGCTAACTCAGCCCCTTGCTTTGCATAGAGTTCCTCTCCTAAGTGAAATGGAACACATGCATAACTGTTGACAGTGATAATCTCTGCGCCAGCGTCTATGAAATTCTCATGTGCCATTTTTACATATTGTGGTGATTCAATTAGCGCTTGTGCACTCCAAAGCGGCTGAGAAAAAGGGGCGCCAATACGTTTTAACTCTCGCCCCATGCCACCATCTAAAATTGTTACTTTCTTCATTTAGACATCCATACCGCCAAACATCCATAAGCTCTATTCAAACACAATTTTTATCAATTCAAAATGAAATTGTTATGTTTAAAGTGAACAAAGACTTAATGGCTGATTAAACACTCTAGTATTTACCAGACCTTTCATTCGGACCAAGCTAATGTTATCGCCATTAACTTCGAGTAAAAATCCCATTATCTATGTCTCTCGGCGAGGCGAACGTTACGAGCCACAATAGTGCATGAAGTGATTGAGGGACTCGCCCTCAATCAAATTTTCTTTTTATTATAATACTTTAGATAAAAACTTCTGCAATCTAGGGTTGGTGGGGTTATCAAAAAATCGCTCAGGAGAGTCAGAAACCAAAAGCTCACCATCTTCCATAAACAACACCCTATCAGCGACCTCTTTTGCGAAACCCATTTCATGAGTAACCACGACCATCGTCATTCCGTCCTTGGCCAAATCTTTCATCACATCAAGAACTTCTCCAACCATTTCAGGGTCTAGTGCTGATGTGGGTTCATCAAACAACATAATGTTGGGCTTCATTGCTAACGCACGAGCGATTGCGACGCGCTGCTGCTGTCCACCTGATAAATGATTAGGATAATTATCCATTCTCTCCGACAGACCGACTTTATAAAGCAAATCTTTTGCTTCTTTCTTCACCGATTCAGGGTCACGTTTAGAAACCTTTAAAGGTGCTAACATGACGTTCTCTATCGCCGTTTTATGTGGAAAAAGGTTGAAGCCTTGAAATACCATGCCCACATCAGCGCGTAGTTTATTGATATCCGTAGATTTGTGGTACATATCCATACCATCTACGATAATAGACCCACTATTTATTGTCTCTAATTGATTGATCGTCCGTAAGAATGTTGACTTACCAGAACCTGACGGTCCTACGATGACAATCACTTCCCCTTTTTCTACATTTACCGATACGTCCTTGAGCGCATGGCAGCCATTAGGGTAAATTTTATTAATTGTTTTTGCTGAAATAATGTATTCCATTAATGACTCCACCATTAATCACTTGCTGCCAATTTCTTTTCTAACGTTTGTATTGCCCAAGATAAGGTACTAGTTAGAAGCAAATAAAGGGCCGCAACGGTAAACCAAACTTCAAATGGGGCAAAACTACCACTTACGACTTCCCTGCCCGCTTTTGTCAGATCAGTAATCGAAATCACGGAGACAAGTGAGGAATCTTTTATCAGGTTGATAAACTGCCCGGCTAAGGGAGGTAATGTCTGCTTAAACGCTTGAGGTAAAATGACATAAATCATCGCTTTGGGATAATTCATTCCTAGTGAACGCGCCGCTTCCATTTGTCCTCTTGGGATTGACTGGATTCCTGACCGCACAATTTCTGCGACGTAAGCGGCGGTAAACACGGAGAGCGCTATCACTCCCGCAGTAAAACGCTCAAGGTCAAGCACAGTACCAATAAAGAAGTAAACGATAAAAATCTGTACTAAAAGAGGCGTTCCACGAATGACCTCGACATAAACAAGCGCCAGCTTTTTTAATGCCGGATTGCTGGATATACGCATTAGTCCGACAACTAAGCCCAACGCTAGAGCAATGATAAGTGACCAGAGTGAGATTTTAATGGTCGTCACAACACCATCTAAAATTGGGCCAGAGCGCCACTCTTTTATAGTTGCTAAGGTATCTCCTTCAAAAATAAGATCACCTTCATAGACGTCGACAGACTTATATTGGCTTAGTTCAAGAACAATATCACCATGAATACTCTCCAGAGCCAGTTGGTTATTCTCGTCGAGAATGATGTTCCCATCGACAGGCGCGGTAATGGATGAAGCAGCGTTAGTGGCAATATAAGGAAGGACACGCTCCCAATTCCAGCTGTAATCGATTCGCTTACCTGACAGATAGACAAGACCGCAAATTGATAGCAAAACAAGAACAAAAACAGCGTTCCACAATAGGGATTTTAAGTTATTTTGCATGTGATTCCGAGAATGACTTTGATTAAAGTTGGTTGGGTATTTGAATAAAGAAAAGCGTTAGCTTCACAGCGCGAACCGTTTGGTTGGCGATGAACCGAGCCAGAAGCTAGCCGCTCCTCTACAATAACAAAATGATTACTTAACTTGCTTTAACCATTTATCGTCGTTAAACCACTTATCGTAAATGCGATCGTAAGTTCCATCGCCCTTAATTTGACGTAAATAGTTGTTTAAGAAGTTAAGCGTATCTGGATTTCCTTGCGGCACAGCCCAACCCAAAGGCTCGTAAGTAAACGGTTTAGCCAAGTGCATTAACTGCCCTTTGTTTTCCGCCACATAAATAGAGTTGTAAGGAAAGTCATAAACAAACGCATCTACCTTTCCGTTGGCAACCTCAAGTACCGCTTCAGACTGAGTTTCGTATAGATTTATCTTAGCTTTCGGAAGGTATCGTTTTACCGCTTGCTCACCCGTTGTCCCAAGCTTAGTTGCAACAACATATTCTGGACTATTGAGATCTCGGTAACTAGACACTTTACCTTCATGTTTGAGATCTACGAGAATGGATTGACCAATAACCACATAGGGATCAGCGAAATTCACCTGAGTATTTCGCATAGGTGTGATAGTCATCCCGCCCATAATCATGTGACACTTACCAGTCAACAGTGTTGGGATAATGCCATCCCATGAAGTGTTTACCGGCACAAACTTAACATCCATGGCACGCGCCATTTGCTTACCCAAATCGATATCAAACCCGATGTACTGCCCATTTTTTGCTGTCATTTCAAAAGGCATATACCCAGAATCAAAGCAGACTTTTAGCTCCCCTGTACTTTTGATGTCGTCTAAAATTGGGTCTGCATTAACCGTCGTCGAAACAGCTAACCCCAGTGCAGCAAAACACAATAACTTTTTCATGGATATTCCTTTATCATTCGTTGTAAAGTTTTTTTATACACGACAATAGAATAAAAAACCACAAACAATGACTTTTTAATCACTAGAATTTTTAGGATCGTTACTAAGCTGGAAGATCTGAATGAAAATCTATACCAAGCCATTGCAATTGAATTGCATGCATTAAGTGATTAAGTTGTAGGCAGGTCACTATAACGACAAGAAACATACGCTTTGACTGAATAGTCAGCGTTTCCGAGAGTGGTTTAATTATTAACGAAACCATACAGATATTCGCTTTTTCACATTGACCGTAATGTCAAAAGTGCTTGAGTTTTATTGTTGACAATTCTTCCATAGTTAATGGTCACAAATGTGATGTACAGCACATTTCTATAATGGCACTATCACCTTTGTCGAGAGATATTAACAAGGATTCGTTGGACATCTTGACTTTGTAATACAAATAAAAAGGTGACTATATGAAAAAACTAATGACGCTCTCATCACTATTATTATTCAGTTTATCTGCTACTGCTGGTATTCATGTCGAACACTCTACAAACAAAGTTGTTCTCAATGACTTTACGACAAAAGATGCCGCTTATAGCTCTGCGTTTGATCTTGTCGATGAATACCAAACGCTATCAAAACATGAACTTAGAAATCGTCTAAACATCATTGGAAGCGGTTTCCCTCGTGATATTGCAATCGATGATAGTAAAGTGAGAGTTGAAGAATACGCACTTAACCGTGATGAAGTTAAATATCGTGCAATCATAAACTTCGATTATCACTTCAGAACAAGTGACGGCGGTAAAAACTAAAAAATCATCTGCACCTTTACTTTCTTAGAGCCCTTCCTATTTTAAGAAAGTAAAGGTGTCTAATCATATTGAAACGACTGCTTTTCATAAATCGCTCTCTCCTTACATAAACAGTATCAATCCCTACCTCTATCGTTTACATAAAAATAATTTTTCCAATCTTCATTGAGATACATTTCGTCGTTTGGCGCTTTATCATTCACTTGGTTCGCCATATGGATTCCACATCACTTAAATGAAAAAGACCCTTGAAATTGAGTTCACTTTTTTATGAAGATTAACTCAACCTAAGATTGACAATTTTCGTTATATTTTTCTCGTTTATAGCAATATATAAAAAAACTCTTTTTGTTTTAATTAACCATAAGACGTAAAAAAAGCAACAAGATACTTCTTGTTGCCAAAGAAAAAAATCATCATTCAAAAAATATGAAAATGAAAACTAGCAGTGGACTAGCTAACAAAACAATTATATCCAAAACACTTTAACAAGTAACGATCAATATAATCCATTATATATGGATGAAAATCAGCACTTATAAAATTACACCGATAAATAAAAAGCCTGAAAATAGTTTCAGGATTTTTATATTTATTAATTTTTTAGAATGAATATCTCGCAGCTATTGCAAGAATATCGTCTTCATTGTCTACATCTGTAATTCTGTATTCTGCTAGTGCTTTAAAATTAGAAGTCAAATCGTACTCTGCACCTAGTGAGTAGTAATCGACGACATCTTCATCATCACGCTCTAGATTGTTATAGCCAACTAGTGCCCAAAGCTTATCTGTTACTTCATAAGTGGCAACTGCTTCAATACCGGTGTAATCAATATTACTTTCAGAACCATCTTTAGCCCAGTTTTCACCATCACTGTATAAAACAGAGGCATAAAACTTGTCGTATTCAAATGCAATAGCACCCGTTAGCAGCTCTGTATCTTCTGCACCCGATTGCCCTTCACCTTCGTTGTAACCAAGCGCAACTTTGAAGCCATATGGCAACTTGTAGTCCGCCGCCGCACCATAAGAGGCTGCATCTGTTGACACTTCATCGTTTTCAGCCTGATAGCTAACATGAATATTCAAACCTTCATAGCTTGTCGTTAGCTTAAATACTGAATCGGAGCGACCGGTACCATATAGATCCGCACTTACGCCAGCAGCTTCATTACCAAACTCCGGGAAAATATCCGTGTAATCAGATACTAAAGTGACCGCACCGTATTGACGTCCATAACTTACTGTTCCGTAATCTGCACCAACTCCTACATAGCCTTTTCGGATATCAAATTCATCATCTTCAATCCCATCAGCATCTCTGCGATTAGACTTAAATTCCAACTCATATAAGCCGAAGGCATAAAGATCTTCATTTATTTTAGACTCACCTGAAAGTCCTACACGAATGTAGCTATTATCTCCGTCAGCATTTTTATCATCAGAGAAATAATACATCCCTTGCGCTCGGCCATGAATATTTAACACTGATTCTTGATCTTCATAAACTACGGCTGAATTTGCAGCACTTACAGAGAAAAGTGCTGCGATTGCGATCGACGTTCTTGTCATTTTCATTTAATTACCACTACTTGTGTTGTTTGAATCGAGTGAAATTATGAACAGTGGCAATTATTTTTAAAGTGCAAATTCAACCATATTCTATGGATAAATATAAACAAGCCCTCAATCTAAAACATTATGTCCTAGTACTCATATTAGTTGAGATAATCCATCCAAACAGGAGGCGTCCCTATTATTTTTTGAACAGTATCAATGAATAGTTTGGCTAATGGTTGTTGATTTCGGTGAGTATACATTGCATATATTTCCCCTATTGCGGGAAGATTATAATCAGGAAGCAACTGGACAAGATCTTGTTTACTCAAACTCTCCTGAAGAAAGAACTGCCCTATTAAAGCATACCCTAGATCAGATTTTACGGCATCGAGCATTAACTCAGTTTCATTCACGAAGTACTGCCCGTTGATATTATACGTTCTAACGTCGCTTGATGACTGGCTTGGCGCTATACGTAGCTTATCCGCCTTAAAGTTAGCATTAGAGTATATTACTGCTGGCATTTTTATAAGCTCTTCTGGAGAGCTCGGGGCTCCATACTTGTCAATAAAACTCTTCGATGCAACCAGTGCCATATTATTGCTTGCCAACTTACGCACTATCATGTTGGACTCTCGGATTGGTCCGATACGAAACACAACATCAAAACCTTCGTGGATAACGTCGACTCGATTATCATCGAGCAGCAGCTCTACAGTAATGTTTGGGTACTGTTTTATAAACTCTTTAACTGCCTGATTTAAGTATGCTCTGCCAAAGAAAGTGGAGCTTGATATTTTCAAGTTACCCTTCGGTTCATCCTGAAATGTAGCAGCAATACTACGAGTTTCGGTTAGAACCTCTCTTACTTTCTTGGCTTGCGCCACCATCTCAACACCTGCATTGGTCAGGGATAGCGAACGCGTGGAACGGTTTAACAGCCGTAAGCCCAATTCATCCTCTAGCTTTTTGATCTGTTTTGACAAAGCTGAACGATCTATATGATTTCTGTCAGCAGCCTTAGCAAAAGTTCCGTATTCAGAGACATCCAGTAGTAATTCAAGTTGGCTTGCGAGATCCACTGCACAATTCCTTATTTAGTTTTTATTCTTTATGTGATGGGAAATGGATTTTACAAAATTAATTTCAATTTTTTATGGTTCAAATTGCATCAGTGAATTGCAAATAATGCACGAATTAAAAACGCTTTAATTTTCGTCGCTATCTTTAGCTTCTGTTTAGCTATTCCTATCTATTATGGCTTATTACATTTAACAATACTCCACGTCTTTAAAACCCTAAACTGACCTTTTGCAAACCAAAAAATGAGCATTTTGACCAATATTTAATCGTGCATTTTTATCACTACTCTATGTTCGCTGAGGGCCTATTTACCCATAGGTACAATGAATACAATGCCGTTCCTTTTAGTATGAACAGAATCATTTAGGGCGCGACAAATGTTAAAGAAAGTTTTCGGCATTGGCCTTTTATCCGTTTTAGCTGCTTGTGCAGACGAAGAGATAACCAAACAACCTAATACTCCCTTACCTACGATAGACGTCTCCAAAGTCATCTATGAGCCCGTTCAATCGTGGTTCACCTTTACAACAAGGCTTCAAGCCCCAGAGAAAGTTTCTTTAATGCCACGCGTTTCCGGAGTTATTGAAACAGTAGAGTTCAAAGACGGACAGAGTGTCAACAAAGGCGACTTACTCGTCACTCTTGATGATCGAACCTTCAAAGCTCAGGTCTCACGACTTGAAGCGCAAGTTAAGAGTGCTCGAGCTGCGCTAGAGCAAGCAGCAAACGAACAAAAGAGAGCCGCTCAACTTGTTAAGCGAAAGGCCATCTCAGCGGAACAAGCAGAGGCCCGAGATACCGCAGTAAAACAACGCTCTGCAGAACTAATGGCCTTGCGTGCTCAGTTAGAATCCGCAAAGTTAGATCTTGAGTTTACGAAGATATATGCCCCTATTAGCGGCACTATTTCAAGAGCATTCATTACTAAAGGAAACAATGTAAACGCAAATCAAAGCGTTATATCAAACATTGTCTCTAACGATCAGGTATATGCATACTTTGATGTCGATGAGCGAACTTGGAACCGTTACTTCTCGACAATCAATGCCGACTCTAACTTACCTACTCGTCTTGAACTATCTGGACAAAATGGGCAGGAGTTTTTTGGACGCGTTGACTTTGTCGACAACTCCATCAACGAAAACACCGGTACTTTGCAGGTTCGAGCGGTATTCGATGCAACAAAATCAAGCTTAAAAGTGGGATCGTTTGGCCGAGTTCAGATATCAACAACCAAACCAGTTGAACGAGTTCTCGTTCCAGAGCGTTCTATTGGCACAGATCTAGAAAACCGCTTTGTATTAACACTCAATGAAGAGAATACGTTGCAATACAGCATCGTAACCTTAGGCGAACGTTACGGAACATTTCGTGCCATCGAGAATGGCTTGAACGCCGACTCAGTTATTGCGGTAAATGGCCCAGCAAAAGTTGGCCCAAATAGCAAAATCTCACCAAAAAATGTCACGCTAGATATTAGCAACACTTCATTGATTATGGCTTCAAACTCAACATCGTTGCCAAACAAACGTTTAGCTCAAGACTAAGAAGACAACCGAATGAAATTTGCACACTTTTTTATTCAAAGACCCATATTTGCCTCTATGTTATCGCTATTGATATTAATAGTAGGCGCAATTTCACTTTTACAGTTGCCTGTGAGTGAATATCCAGAGGTTGTCCCTCCTACAGTGGTAGTTACAGCAAACTATCCTGGTGCGAACCCAAAAGTAATCGCAGAAACAGTTGCTACGCCTCTGGAGCAAGAAATTAATGGTACAGAAAACATGTTATATATGTTTTCGCAGGCAACCAGTGACGGCAGAATGACATTGACCGTAACCTTTGCTTTAGGTACGGACTTGGACAAAGCTCAGGTTCAAATTCAAAACCGCGTCACTACAGCTTTGCCCCGATTACCAGAAGCCGTCCAACGGTTAGGAGTTGTTGCCGAAAAAGCCTCTCCTGATCTCACTATGGTTGTGCATATATATTCTCCAGATTCTAGCCGTGAAGTCAGTTATTTAGCTAACTACGCTAATTTAAACTTGAAAGATGAGATAGCTCGGCTCGGAGGCGTTGGTGATGTGCGCCTTTTCGGTGGTGACGAGTACTCAATGCGCTTGTGGTTAAATCCAGATGAGCTCGCTTCTAGAAATCTAACCGTAATGGACGTCGTCTCCGCCGTCCGATCTCAAAACCAACAGGTGGCAGCAGGCTCATTAGGTGCGCAACCAGCCGCTAATGAAAACCAATTCCAAGTTTTGTTGAACGTAAAAGGCCGCTTGGAGAATATTGATGAATTCAACGACATTGTAGTAAAAGTTGACGAAACAGGGGCTTTGACACGTCTTAAAGACGTTGCACGCGTAGAGCTAGGTCAAAACTCTTATGCACTGCGCGCCTTGTTAAATGGTAAACCAGCGGTGGCGATGCCCGTATTCCAGCGCCCTGGTGCTAATGCTATTGAGCTATCGAATCAGGTTCGCTCAACCATGGACCGTTTACAAGCAGCCTTTCCAGCTGGAGTTTCATATGAAATAGCCTACGACCCGACCGTCTTTGTTCGTGGATCGATAGACGCAGTGGTTCATACTCTGCTAGAGGCAATTGTACTAGTTGTTGTTGTAGTCATTTTGTTTTTGCAAACATGGCGCGCGTCTATCATCCCTATCATTGCGGTGCCTGTTTCATTAATCGGTACGTTCGCCGTAATGCAAATGCTCGGAGTATCGATTAACACGCTTTCGTTGTTTGGACTTGTTCTCGCCATAGGCATCGTCGTCGATGACGCCATTGTCGTCGTCGAAAACGTGGAACGGAACATCCATAATGGCCTTGCACCACTAGAAGCAACGAAACAAGCAATGACCGAAGTTACCGGGCCAATTATTGCAATTGCTTTAGTGTTATGTGCGGTGTTCATCCCGACGACCTTTATTACAGGGTTATCCGGTCAGTTTTATAAGCAGTTCGCACTAACAATTACGATCTCGACGATTATTTCAGCAATTAACTCGTTGACGTTATCGCCTGCTTTATCAGCACTGCTATTACAAGATAAGAACGCAAAACCCGATCGGCTAACCAAGCTATTGGATGCGGTTTTTGGTAAGTATGTTTTTGCGCCATTCAATAGAATTTTTGAGTACAGCTCGAACCAATATCAAGCTCTGGTCAAGAAGCTGATTCGCTTTAGCCTTGTTGTTGTGGTGGTATACATTGCGTTACTCGGGGGAACGGTTTCTCTATTCAAAGCGGTTCCTGGAGGATTCATTCCTCAACAAGATAAGCAGTATTTAGTTGCGATCGCCCAACTTCCAGATGCAGCAAGTTTAGATAGAACAGAGTCCGTTATTAAAGAAATGGAAAACCTCGCGCTGGCAACACCTGGCGTAGCACAAACCATTTCTTTCCCAGGCTTATCGGTCAATGGTTTTACTAACAGTCCGAATAGTGGCATCGTTTTTGTTACGCTTGAGGACTTCGATAAACGAAATGATCCAACTCTCGGCGCAAATGCGATTGTTGCATCTTTAAATAAGAGCTTTTCAATTATTGATGAAGCCTTCGTTGCGATTTTTCCACCACCACCAATCCAAGGACTTGGATCTACTGGCGGCTTTAAGCTTCAAATCGAAGACCGTGCGAACAAGGGGTTTGATGAGCTCTTCAAGCAATTGAACTTGGTAATAAGTGAGGCATCAACAAGACCCGAGCTGATGGGATTATATTCCACATTTCGTATACAAGTGCCGCAGATGGACATCCAAATAGATCGTGAACAAGCGATGCTGCAAGGTGTTCCTCTAGAGCAGGTTTTTGATGCGCTTCAAGTTTATTTAGGATCGTTGTATGTCAATGACTTCAATATGTTTGGTAGAACATACAAAGTGAATGCCCAGGCAGACATGAACTATCGTCTCGAACCTGACCAAATACTTAACTACAAAGTAAGAAATGCTGCCGGACAAATGGTTCCTCTCGGCGCTGTACTGGAGATCATACCTACGATTGGGCCTGACCGCGTGATGCACTATAACGGCTACCCTAGTGCAGAACTAAACGGCAGTCCTGCTTTTGGTTACAGTTCTGACCAAGCCCAAACGGCTATTGAGGAAGTACTGGCTCAAAACCTAGCAGAGGGAATGGTTTATGAATGGACTGATGTAACCTACCAGCAGATTTTGGCTGGTAACACGATGGTGTATATATTCCCACTTGTTGTTTTGTTAGTTTTCATGGTGCTAGCTTCGCAGTACGAGAGTTTAAAACTGCCATTCGCTATCATTTTGATCGTTCCCATGACCATTTTTTCTGCACTAGCAGGTGTTTGGTTCATTGGTGGTGACAACAATATATTCACACAAATTGCTTTGATTGTCCTTGTGGCTCTAGCGTGTAAAAATGCCATCTTGATGGTGGAGTTCGCTAAAGAACTTAAAGACAATGGCCAAGATACCTTATCAGCGATTTTGGAAGCATGTCGTTTACGTCTTCGACCGATTCTAATGACATCAATTGCATTTACCGCTGGTGTTATTCCATTAATGATTGGTACAGGGGCCGGAGCGGAAATGCGACAAGCAATGGGTATTGCCGTATTCTCGGGTATGGTAGGCGTAACGGTATTTGGATTACTACTCACACCTGTTTTTTACATGTTAGTGAGTCGAAACAAAAAACGTCAAACACTATAACCATAATATAAATACTCATTTAAATTCATAATAAAGGGAGCTATTGCTCCCTTTTCTTTTGGTTATTAAGTATATTAATAATTTCTAGACAGAGCAGTAGTTATACATGAAACTAATACGCTAATATCTAACTTGGATAAACATTGTGGATTTAGCAAATAAACTACACCTGCTTTTAGAAGTCTCTAAAGCTGGATCTTTTGCAAAAGCAGCAGATGGGATGAATATCGACCGCTCTGTTTTATCTAAACACATCAAGCAGTTAGAAGAGCACTTAGGCGTTAGGCTATTAAACAGAACAACTCGCTCTCTTTCATTAACACAAGTCGGCAAGCAAATAGTTGAAAAAGCAGACCAAATATCTCAACTCCTTGATGATACTCAACAAATAGCGGAGAACTTTCAGACTGAGCCTTCAGGGAAAGTACGAATTTCAAGCTCAACATTATTTGGAAAACTCTATCTACAACCTTCGATAGAGAAGTTTTTACATAAGTACCCAAAAGCAAGTGTTGAACTAATGCTAGATGATCTTCATGTAGACGTGATTAGAAGTAATTTTGATATTGCTTTTCGAATCGGACCTATGAGGGATTCATCAATGGTAGCAAGAAAATTAGCAAAAAATACGACTGCAATCATTGCTTCTCGAAATTTAATTGAAAAACATGGTAACCCAGAAACGCCTGATGAGTTAGTTAAGCTACCTTTTATTATTTATTCAAATGGTAATTTTATTGTCGACAAACTTAAATTCTACGACAAAGAAAAATCAGATGGTTTAGATACATACCCAATATCAGGATCATACATGGTCAATGAAGCTGAGCTAATAATTGAAAGCGTAAAGTCAGGTCTGGGCGCAGCACTCATAGGTCAATTTATGCTTCCTAACAACCTAGAGTCTTCTAATTTAGTTCAACTTTTACCAGAATATGAAACTCAAGATTTTGGTGATATTTATGCCATGTACTCACACCGTCAGCAATCACCATTGGTTAGGGCATTCATTGATATCGTTCAAGAAGAAATTGGCATACCACCAGTATGGGAAAAGCATTTCAATAAAAGCTAGGTGATTCTATTTAACCAAAATTAGCAGAAAATAAAAAATAAAATAAAATCAATAAATTAAACCAGTAACGTTTAATATTCATCGAAGTTTAATGTTAGGTGAATTAAGTTCCATTCTAAATGGCGCTTAATTCACTAAATATAAAAAATTCTTGATTTATAATACTAACAAATCCATCACCTATACAAGTTACGATGTATATTGAAGAAAAACACACCTCGGTCACTAGTTTGTTAGTATATAAAATATCTTATCTTATTTTTTTGGTTATTTATACGTTAGCAACGATTTACTTTAGCGTAAAAATGGACAAAAGCACATCGGAGAACTCTCTTATAGAAATGACTCAAATAGCATTTGTGCTTTTTTCATCGTTAATGTGTTTGTATAAATCTAAGGAATATCTTGAACTCAAACACATATTAGTAATAATGTCTTCATTTTTTATGGTTATATTCGTTAGAGAAATAGACTACCACATAGAGCAGTATTTCCCTCACGGTTCATGGAAGTATCCTGCTTGGATTATAATAGTCTCGGTCTGTTATTTTTGTTTTAATAATATAGTTAACATAAAAAATGAGGTAAAACTTTTCATTTCTCATTCTAGCTTCACGACATTAACGATTGGATTTTTTATTGTTTTCTTATTCTCACGATTTGCAGGGTATGGTGATTTTTGGGTCGAGTTCATGGGGAACTCATACAATAGAGACGTGAAAAACTTGGTTGAAGAAAGCTTAGAGTTACTAGGTTACGCGATACTTTTAAACGGTGTTTTACTTATTAAAGTAGAAAATCACTAAGTATAAATAAGAGTTCAGAGCTTGTAGTTCAAGCTTTGAACTTTTTTGGCTAAAAAAAAGCAGCAAATTATATTTGCTGCAAATGATGAAAAAAACAATATGCGTAAGTTAACTTCCTAGCAATGGATGCGTTAACGAGTTAATAATAACGAACCGTAACAATTAAGTCTCGTTGAAAATAATCCATAAAGAATGGCATTTATTACACTGTTAATTATGTAACCTTATCTAATCTAGTTATCACACGCCGTCGTTTTTATATCTTATCTCTTTCCGTCAATAAATAGCTCTTCACATCAGATCCCATTTATCATCCCACAACAGTCGGATTCACAACAAAGCAATAAAAATCAATAAATTAGAAGTAGCCACTTAAAAAGTAAAAAGGAGTAAAAACGAAACTATGTCAGATAGAACATATTAAAGATCACCGGCTCTGAGTAGAAAACCGTTCATACTCGTTACGCATACAATCAATAAAGACTTCCATCGCCGGCGTCACACACTTCCCAGCATGATAAGCACAAAGTGGCTTGATCATCTGTGAAAATTCGGTGAACTCAAGCTCTTGTAAACTGCCCTCTTGCAACTCTTTTTCAACCGTAAAACGAGGTAAATAAGAGATACCAATATTACTCTCAACGCAGTTTTTGATCGTATTAATACTGCTAAGTTCGATCATGTTGTCGATGCTAATATCACGCTCCTGAATAATGCTCTCAAACATCTGTCGAAAAAGGCACTTAGGGCCATTGCTTATAAACCCTAAATCAATATGTTGCTCTCTCTTCTTTAAATCTAGCCCTTTTAAAAGCGGTGAAGCAACCAATACCAGTGGCTCGTGCTCAAACTCGTGGACCTTGAGCGTATCGTCATTACCAACTCGATAAAACACACCTAAATCAGCTTTATCCGCTATCAACTCATCTCGAATCTGATAGCAATTTTGTGATTGCAGAGAGAGTCGAACATTGGGCGCTCTGATCCTGAACTCTTTTAAAACATTAGCCATCTTATAAGCAAGTTGAGTCTCAGCAACCAGCACTTTCAATTCACCGGTCGGCTCCGAGTTTTCTTGCTGTGCTGTTCCCTCAATATTTTCCATCACTCGCGCCAGTTCATAGACGTAAGGCAGTATCTTTTCTCCTGCTTGAGTCAAAACCATCTTACGCCCTATTTTTTCGAACAGCTGCAAAGACAGATCTTGTTCCAACTGCTTGATTTGAAAGGTGACGGTTGATTGCGTGCAATAAAGCTTCTGTGACGCTTTTAGAAACGATCCTTCTTCAACAATAGCTTTAAAAGTAAGAAAGCGTTTTAGATTCATGACTAGACTCCACAACCAACAGTTCAATAAATTAAAAGTCTAAGTTTTAATTTATTCGATTTTTTAATCAATTGTAGCGAAGTATAGTGCAGTAAAAACAGGAGAGATAGAGATGACCGCCATCTACACCGCATTTTTTACTTACGTAATCATTACTTCAATTACACCAGGGCCAAACAACATTTTATCGCTCAGCATCGCGACGCAATATGGACTAAAACGCTCAACAAAAGTGATTTCGGGGATGTTTTGTGGCTATGTTGTTTTGATGCTACTTTGTGGCGCTTTCACGTATAACATGATCAGCCTCTTGCCCGTGATTACACCTTGGCTAACATGGATTGGAGCAGCTTATATTGTTTGGTTGGCTTGGGGGCTTGCTACGAGTGAGATCAAAACTTCACCGGATAATTCTAAAGGTATCAGTTTCTTAACAGGTTTCGGTTTGCAGTTCGTTAATGTGAAAATCATTCTTTATGGAATTACCTCTATCTCTACGTTCGTACTGCCCCACACTCAGAATATCTACTGGATCTTAGCGACTAGCCTCATTCTTGCTTTGATCGCACTTCTTAGCAACGTAGTCTGGGCCGTTGCAGGAAAGCTACTTCAATCGCAATTCCAAAGATATGGCAAAGTCATCAATATGAGCTTAGCAGCAGCTCTGATCTATTGTGCGACACAGTTATTTACTTAAGTATATAGTTGATCATCAAGAACAATATTGCTCTTCAACTTAGACGACTACGTTTATGTGAAGAGCAAATTCTGCTCTACAAATCGCTGCGGTTTCTCGTGCCCTTACTCGCTCCTCCCACTCCTTCATACGGCAGTTTTTGAAGAAGTAGATTCAACGTCACTTAATCAACCTAAAGATACGAAATCTTGTTTAGCTATACATACACGGCCTTGGCGACCTCGGTAATAACTAAGTATTACTTAGTATACACAAATCAGAAAAACTAAGATAATCTTAGTCATCCAAGTCCTTCGTATGAACTTTAAGTGTTGTTTAATAACCCACTCCCAGCCCGCCTTAAGCATGCGCGTAAACAAGCGAATCTGTCCCAAAAAGCACTGGGCATCCGTATCGGCATGGATGATAGTTCTGCAAGTGCAAGGATGAATCAATACGAAAGGGAGCGCCATACTCCCGACGTAAAAACGCTCAAACTTATCGCAGATGAGCTAAACGTGCCTCTAAACTATTTTTTTTGTGAAGATAAAATCACCGCTGAACTTGCTGTGAATCTCCACAAGCTGTCAAATGATGACAAGCAAAGAGTGCTTGAGAGCACAGCCCAGCTGATTGCGGACGCAATCGCCACGAAGTCGAGTACGTAATTGGGATTAAACGCCTAAGAATACGTATCAATACCAAAGAATCAAAGAGCATAACTAAGGGTTCAACATGGCTACAACAAAAGCACTTGTGGTTTTTTCCGGTGGGCAGGACTCTACGACCTGCTTAATCGATGCATTAAATACATATGATGAAGTTCATGCTATAACGTTTGATTATGGCCAGCGTCATTCAGATGAAATAGATATCGCTATCGAATTAGGTAAGCAACTTAACATCAAAAGCCACAAAGTCCTGGATGTAAAATCAATTAATGAGTTAGCGATAAGCTCGCTGACAAGAGACAACATTCCGGTATCTAATGACTTAAGCGACGCTAACGTACCCAATACATTCGTTCCAGGGAGAAACATTCTCTTTCTTACTTACGCATGTATCCATGCTTACCAGCTTGGCATTCAAGACATCATTACGGGAGTCTGCGAAACAGACTTTAGTGGTTACCCTGACTGCCGAGACAACTTTATTCGCTCTCTAAATCTCTCTTGCAATTTAGGTATGGATAAAGCCTTCAACATTAAGACTCCTTTAATGTGGCTTACTAAAGCCGAGACCTGGGCTCTAGCTGATAAGCACAATATGTTGGAGTTTGTCCAAAACAATACTTTAACATGTTACAACGGAATCGTTGGTAAAGGCTGTGGTGAATGCCCAGCGTGCCTACTGCGACAAAGCGGCTTAGAAGAATACTTAGCGAGCAAATAGTCTTTGTTAGCGGTAATAGCGCTGGGATAAAACCTTTTGCGTTAGCTTCTAAACGTTTTATCTCAGCGTGAAACTCCAGCCAACAGAGCTTCTTTTGATGCCGCCAGATTGGTGGCATCAATTAAATGCGAAACGATTGTCGAACCAAAGATAGCACCACACCACAGCAGCCAACACTGCTTAGCTTTTACAACGCTATAAATTGTTTAGATATATCGACAATGTTTCGATAGCAAAGCTACCTCGAATGATGACGAGTCTCTCGTCTAAGCAATACTCAAATATTTATGAGTTTGAACAGACAAACGCCAATTGCGGGCAATGCACGTATCAATACACAATTGCGTAGCACGAGGCTTCTGGCTAATTGGTTGTAGTGCAATGATAGTCTCAGCCGCTACGTTCGCATTTGCTAAAAGGTCATCAAGGTGGTCGATGTCTTTCTGGGTGCCGACTGGATGCTTAATCTCATTTGCCCGCTCTAACGCACTATTAAGCACTGGCAGTTTACCTTTCATTGCTACTTTTGGTGACACTGTCACCCACGTATTTTCTGAAGTAATCACTTCTGATGTGCCACTGGTTTCAATTTGGCATTGGCACCCCATATCTTCAAACGCCTTTGTTAAAGGGCGCAGATCATAAATACAAGGCTCTCCACCAGTAATCACGATATGCTTAGCATTAAAGCCTTGCTGTTGATATTGCTCTACGATGTTCTCGGCAGATGCAACACACCACGTCGGAGAATCTTCCGTTTTCACCAGAATATCGCCTATTTGACGTTGATCATTCTCATCTGCATACCACGTTTGTTTGGTATCGCACCATGAGCAACCAACCGGACACTCTTGAAGCCGAACAAAAACAGCAGGGACTCCAGTAAAAACCCCTTCCCCTTGGATGGTTTCAAACATCTCATTTAGCTTATACAACGCAGAACTCACTCAACTCATAACATTTCGAGGCGAAGACCATAATGGACACGCGTGTCTAGGTCAATTTAAACCAAAAATTAATTGTTAAAATAGACCATTTTGTAGTTTCATAGCGTAATGAATATAGGTTTCTGGTTAACGTTAAACCAAGCCTTATTCACTGACAGCTCCCAAAAAACTTTAAGGTAAGAAATGATGTATAAACTGATCGCACTAGATATGGATGGCACGCTACTCAATAGTGATAAAGCCATTTCTGAAGAAAACAAACAAGCGATCGCAAAAGCTCGAGAAGCAGGCGTTACTGTCGTTCTCGCTTCTGGTCGCCCATTAGAAGGAATGCAAGACAAGCTCGACGAACTGAATATCCATTCCGATCGAGATTTTGTTCTTTACTACAACGGTTCGATGGTCAAGAACGTAGGCACAAACGACATCATCCACCAGCAAATCATAGATGGTAAAGCTGCAAAATTGGTGGCGCGAAAAGCCGAAGAGCTAGGTGCGTACGTCCATGCTTTTAGTCAAGTTCATGGTTTAATCACCAACGAACACAACCCTTACACCGATATTGAAGCAAAGATAAATGGCTTAAATGTCACCGAGATGAACTTCGAATCACTAGAAGACGATCATCCAATCATCAAAGCTATGATGGTTGCAGAGCCAAGCAAACTAACAGAAGTTATAGCAGCACTGCCAGCTGAAATGCGCGAAGCGTTTACGGTTGTTCAAAGCGCTCCGTTTTTCCTTGAGTTTCTTAACCCTGCGAGCAACAAAGGTATTGGTGTTGCCGCAATTGCCGAGTATCTGGGAATTAAACCGGAAGAAGTTATCTGTATGGGTGACGCAGAAAATGACCACCACATGCTGAAATACGCTGGCCTTGGTATCGCGATGGCAAATGCAATGGAAGAAACCAAGCAAATCGCTGACTACATTACGGCAAGTAATGATGAGCACGGTGTCGCTAAAGCTATAGAAAAGTTCGTGCTCAATGCATAGCCCTTTCCGCCATGTCTGTTGCGTTAAGCTTCTTACGTTTAACACCCCTAGCCGTCCAAGATAGGCAAGCGGCGTTGTTCGTGGACTAAACGTGTAAAAGCCTTGCTGTAATGCAAGGCTTTGTTTTTACTCAAATACTAATAGATAACAAATACAGCCATCAATCTAGCAACGTTTTGCTCGGTTGGTTT
This sequence comes from Vibrio sp. 1727, assembly GCF_033344415.1. Lineage (NCBI taxonomy): Bacteria > Pseudomonadati > Pseudomonadota > Gammaproteobacteria > Vibrionales > Vibrionaceae > Vibrio > Vibrio sp. 1727. The sequence goes on along the minus strand of NZ_JAWPOT010000014.1, from coordinate 114,846 downwards.
TCACAAGTCAGCTTCCTTGCAAGCAGCATAAATAACAACATTAATAATGGATAATGTAACGTCGACAAGACTAATGACCACAAACCGCTAAACGATACGATATTAGCCGAGTACAAATAGAGTTGATCAACAAGCAACAATGCCAGCGTCACAAAGATCATCTGCCGAGTATCTAAATGTGCTTTCGACTCTTTAAATGTCATGACCAACGCTGATGCAGTGATTAAAATTGCTAGCCAGCGACCAAACACAGGTAATGGCCAGATGACGGAGATGACCGCTGTTGCCGCAGTCATAATTAACCAGACGCCTTTTGAGCTTAGAACTTGATCAACGTTCACATCTTGATTTGTTTCCAGTCGAAGAACATGCCAAGCCACCAAGCTGCCTAACAGCGCGCCAAATAACATATCTAAAATAAAGGCACTGCCGAGGAAAAACTTACCTAACACCACAGTAAGAGTGATGAACACGAAGACTGCCGTTGTTCCATTCAAACCAAAATACTGGGTTCTATGAAACAAGAACGTCAGCACACAAAACCACACAGCGATAGGCAAGCTAGGAAAACTAAAGCCAAAGCTGTGCGTTAACTCCATCATTGGTATATAGACATGTGGGCGCGGTAGCGAAAAGCCTTGTTGAGCGACAAGCACCATAAGCGACGTTGTACTAATTGCGAAAAAGAGTCGGTACACAAACCGGCTACCAAAGCGCATCATGGCAAAAGGAAATAGACAGAGTAGTACCGTCGGTTCTATCAGATCTATAACGAGTTTCGAGATCTGACTAGCTACCTCGTAACTCGTTTCTGACAACGCCCCTACCCAACTCTGTAAATCTATCAGCCACGCCAATTCAACCTGACGAAATGAAGGCGCGGATTCGATCAACTGAGTCACATAAGATACTGATTGCTTGGTAGCTTGATCAAAAAACTGAGTGGCTTGTGGCCATTGCTCAGGATAACGATATAAAGATGATGGTAATTCAGATGGGCTAAGCAACATCGCTGACGCAACTTCTACTCCATAATGAGGGGCAAACCAAATAGGCAGTTCATTTCCACCTAAAGAATTATTCATAGAAAAAGCGATAATGTCAGAGTCTGATATACAGTCGTAAAAAACCGCAGTGTCCGTTCTGCCAAGCTCCTCTCCAACCGTAACCACTATACCGGTTTCTTCCCACGTTTCTCGTTGAGCAGCAACTTGTGGAGACTCACCATCAATAATGGTTCCGCCAGGTAGAGAAATCTTATCCGTTAATACTTCATGAACTAGCACTAACTTGTCATCAGCGCGAACAATACAGAGCGCTCCTTTAACTTCGCTCGCAGTGGCTTTAGCCGTAGAAATCGGTGAAACAGGTAACAAAATAAAACAAAGGATGAGTAATAACAGCTGTCTCAACACAAAATATGACCTTAAATAAACATAATGATAACCAATGAATCATGGCAGTTAATCTTATCTTTTTCGACAAAAATTAAGTAACGAGTTATGCCAAACTGAGTTGATCGCGTAAAACCTGATCTCAACGCTCACTGGAGAATAATTTAATGCAAACCTGACAAAAATCAGACAAAACATAAAATGTTGATCGCAATTCTGCCAGTTATATAAAGATAACGTCAGGACAAAGTCATACACATTTTGTGGGTTCTCATAGTTGACACAATAAAAAAGGGCTTATTATTCGCAAACAATAAACCCCAGTTATGGTAACTATGTACTGATCGTTGAAACCAAGAATGAATCTTATCTCATGGTCAACGAATCAAATTCACTGGCCCGATCGTTAGTTAGACGTGCAATTCGCATCGCCGACTTTTTGCCAAACACCCCAAGGCCCTGAGTCTGCTGGATTATCACCTTGAGTCCACCACTGCGCTTGCCAAACTTTACCATTCCAAGTAACCGTATCTCCTTTGAGATACACTAAGCTGGCTTGCCATACAGTTTTACAGCTATCTGTGGGAGGCGTTGTCACCGTTTTCGCTTGAGCGGATACTAACGCTTGGTATTGTGTGCTGGTCTTATCAACGTTGAAGTTCAAAGCCACTCTTGCTTCTCCGCTCTGAGTAGCACCAAATTCAACATCAACACGACAACTTGCATTCATTGCTAACGTCGCCTGAGAGCACTGATCATTGGCAATAACAGCTGCATCAGTAACACCCGAAGCAAACGCGCGAACATTTTCCACAGTGAACGTGGTGTTCCCTGAATTCTGGATAACAAAGCTATGTTGCTGTAACTCCCCAACATTAAATGATGCCAGTGTCTGTTCGGTGGTGTATCCAACAGAAACATTTTCTTTTGGTGGTGTTGCTGTTCCGATAACACCATCGACAAAATTGCGCATAGCAGCGATATCGCTATAAACCCCATACATACCAGGACGAGCACAACCTATTCCCCAACTGACCACACCAAGTTGAGTAATTACACCACTGCGATTAATAACGATTGGACCACCACTATCTCCCTGACAAGAATCTATCCCACCTTGAGGAATACCCGCACAGAATGACACTTCTCCAACCGTTGTGTAGTTGCCACCGGCTTGACGGCAAGTCATATCCGACACAAGTGGGACGTCAACCTCCTGCAATCGAGACGGAGAGCTTCCTCCTTCAGAAGTTCGCCCTAAGCCAGCAACACTAAGCCAATCTCCGATGCTCGCGTATTGCGTTAGACTACCATTCGCAATCTCAACTGAAGAAACACCTTGAGGCACAGAGTCGAGCTTCAATACCGCGAGGTCATGAGAAAGCGTCGCGCGGCGATATGCCGGGTGCATATGGATCTCACTGACGTTTGCACGAACACCATCACTACCGTTATAAACAACGCCACCGATTTTAACCGCAATCTGACTCGGAGAATCACCCTCAACACAATGTGCAGCAGTCAGGACGTAACCATTCCCGATATAACTGGCCCCACAATACGATCGGTTACCATAACGACTAACAATTTGGGTGTAGAATTTCCAGTCACGTGGGTCGGCAGTTACTCCGCCTACGATCTGGGGTTGGATAGTGTGATTTTGCGTCTGAGACAAATCATCAGCACTTGCGAACATTGGCAAAACGGCTAAAGCAAGTAACGATTTTGTTAGTTTCAAAATATTGTCCTCTTGTTTTTGTAAGCACGATCCTCGTGCTACTAATAAACAAGCAGACAAAAACGCCGATACCAATGTGGGTGCATATCAATTTGTTAACATTGCGAGCAACTTATAGAGAAAAGTCTATTGACGAACTGAATGATTTCAATTCGATAGAACCTAAATCACAATATTAAAGTTAAATACGATTATTCGTTCAGCGGTTTTCTTAAATAGTGGATATGATGTGCAAATCCTTGTTTTTCATACAAAGATATTGCGCCCTGGTTAAAATGCCATACTTCAACAAACATCTGTTTTGCACCGTAATCAGAGAACGTTGACTCAATTTTATTAATCAATGCCTGCGCCGTACCTTGTTTTCGATATTCAGGCAGCACATAGAGCTCATCCACACTTCCCATCATAACTGGCTGGCTGACGGTAGAAATAAGTTCACAGAAGTGACCAGAGATAAAGCCAATAATTTCATCTCCTTGTTTTGCTACGTAAACAAGGCACTCAGGGTCGTCAATATATCGAGCAATGCTTTTTTCTTGTTCTATCTCCTCTGCCGTTTTGAAAAGCTCAGGAGATTGAAGATGATGCTCATCATGAAGCTCGAACATAAGATCGTTGAGCAACTCTAGGTCGCTAAAACACGCAGGTTTAATCGCAAACGTGGTCATACAAAGGGTCACTAAAAATGGAATGGCTGTAGTTTGTGAGGAAAACGTCGTATTGGCAAGTCACAAATGCTTTCACGATACGTTTGTACTGTTTGAACAACAAAAAGGCCCCTGCACTTAATAAACGTACAGAGGCAGAACCAACCAACATAGTTCGAGGATCAGGGGTTAGTTAGAATTGAGTTTTTCTCAGCGTCGTAGCACTCGCTCAATTTCGTTCAAGCTACTTGGGTCATCAATCGTTGACGGAACGGTGTATTTTTCACCATCAGCTATTTGACGTATAGTTCGACGCAAAATTTTACCTGAACGTGTTTTCGGTAAACGGTCTACAACCAACGCATGCTTGAAGCAAGCAACTGCACCTATCTCACTACGCACTTTGCCAACAAGCTCACCTTCAAGGTCTAGCTCATCCACTTTGACGCCGTCTTTTAGTACCACAAAGCCAAGTGGAAGCTGACCTTTTAGATCATCGTGGATACCGACCACCGCACATTCTGCAATCGCTGGGTGGCCTCCTACTATTTCTTCCATTTCACCTGTCGACAATCGGTGTCCCGCGACATTAATCACGTCATCAATACGTCCCATAATAAACAGGTAACCGTCTTCATCCAGATAGCCACCATCACCTGACACGTAGTAGCCTGGGAATTGGCTAAGATAACCAGTTTCAAAACGGTCATGATTACGCCAAACCGTTGGCAGACAACTTGGTGGTAGCGGACGTTTTAATGCGACAAAGCCTTGTTGGTTAGGCCCGACAGCCTCTCCAAGTTCATTCAGAATCTCGACCTGATAACCCGGAATGGGCTTCGTCGAAGAACCAGCTTTAACTGGCATCATTTCGACACCTGTCGGGTTGCCAGCGATGGCCCAGCCCGTCTCGGTTTGCCACCAGTGGTCAATAACGGGCTTGTCCGCTTTGCTCTGAACCCACTCCAGTGTCGGAGGGTCAAGGCGTTCTCCCGCCATAAAGATGGTTTTCAGATTCGACAAGTCGTGCTGTTTTAAGTGCTCGCCTTCCGGGTCCTCTTTCTTAATCGCACGAAACGCCGTTGGTGCAGAGAACAACGCATCTACTTTATATTCATCACACACTCGCCAAAATGCGCCAGGATCCGGTGTTCGAACAGGCTTGCCTTCGAATAGGATAGTAGTGCAACCGTGAATCAGTGGAGCGTAAACAATGTAAGAGTGCCCTACTACCCAGCCCACATCAGATGCCGCCCAAAAGACGCCATCTTGAGGAATGTTATAGATTGCGCTCATGGAGTACTTCATCGCGACAGCATGGCCACCGTTATCACGCACAACGCCTTTCGGCTTACCTGTCGTGCCCGATGTATAAAGTATGTAGAGCGGATCGGTTGCTAACACCGGAACACAACCATGTGGCAGCGCTTGTTTGTACTCTCGCTGCCAATCTAAGTCTCTTTCTTGGTTTAGCTCAGCGTCGCACTCTGGACGTTGGAAAACAAACACTTTCTCAGGCTTCCAACGGCTGTCCATAATGGCTTTGTCTACCATTGGTTTGTATGGAATGACTTTGTTGATCTCAATCCCGCACGACGCCGTCATGATCACTTTCGGCTCTGCATCTTCAATTCGTACAGCAAGCTCATTAGGTGCAAAACCACCGAATACTACGGAATGAATCGCCCCCAAACGCGCGCAGGCAAGCATCGCCATTGCGGCTTCTGGGATCATCGGCATATAAATAACGACTCGGTCGCCTTTTTCAACACCTTGAGCAGACAGCATGCCAGCAATTTTTGCTACTTGGTCACGTAGGTCGCTATAGGTGTACGTGGCTTTACGACCTGTCACTGGCGAGTCATAAATGAGTGCAGTATTATCACCGCGTCCTTGCTCGCAATGGTAATCTAATGCTAACCAGCACGTATTCATTACACCATCTGGAAACCAACGTTCTATGCCGTTTTCATCAGATTTCAAGATAGTTTTAGGAGATTCAAACCAATCGATATTCTCCGCTTGAGCGCGCCAAAAACTCTCCGGTTCATTCTTCGCCCATAAGTATTCTTTTTCGTATGAAGACATATTGCTTCCTCCAGTATGTCCTGACATTGCTCTCGTTCTACTCAAAGATCGCTCTTTTAATCCAAAGATCGTCTCTTTTAATCGAAGACATAGAAGGGTACACGCACAAATCCCTCCATCAGTATTCTCGCACTTCGGCTCATAATGGCTTTTTGCACCACCCAGCCCTGCTCAGTTTGCTTCGCTTGTGCCCCAACTTTTAACGTTCCTGAGGGGTGGCCAAAAGTCACTGACTCTTTTTCACCGCCACCAGCAGCCAAGTTAACCAACGTACCCGGTACACACGCCGCTGAAGCGATAGCAACAGCTGCTGTTCCCATCATTGCATGGTGAAGTTTGCCCATCGACAACGCACGAACCAACACATCTATGTCCGACTCATTAACGGCTTTACCACTTGAAGACAGGTAACTTTTCGGTTTAGAAACAAACGCAATTTTCGGTGTGTGCTGGCGTGTTTGAGCTTCTTCTAAATCAGAAATCAGGCCCATTTTTAACGCGCCATATGCACGGATAGATTCGAACATCGCCAATGCGGCATCATCGTTGTTGATATCGTCTTGTAGCTCAGTGCCCTGATAACCAACCGATTCAGCATCAATAAAAATGGTTGGAATGCCCGCATTTATAAAGGTGGCGTTAAACGTACCTACGTCCGGTACCACTAAATCATCGACTAAGTTGCCTGTTGGGAACATGCTGCCTTCGCCATCAGAAGGGTCAACGAAATCGACTTGAATCTCAGCGGCTGGAAACGTCACGCCATCGAGCTCAAACTCGCCGGTTTCTTGGACGAAACCATTAACAATTGGAACGTGAATCAAGATGGTTTTGCTGATGTTCACCTGCCAAACACGCACCGTCACAATGCCATTTTCTGGAATGCAATCTTGTGGAATCAGCCCAGCATGAATGGCGAAGGGACCAACTGCCGCAGACAAGTTGCCGCAGTTACCACTCCAATCGACGAATGGTTTGTCGATCGACACTTGTCCAAACAAATAGTCAACGTCATGACCGTCTTGGCTACTGCGCGAAACAATCACTGTTTTACTGGTGCTGGAGGTTGCACCACCCATACCGTCGATTTGCTTCGCGTAAGGATCCGGGCTGCCGATAACACGTAACAACAGCTTGTCACGCGCGGCTCCAGCCATTTGCGCTTCTTGAGGTAAATCCTCTAGGTTGAAAAAGACACCTTTACTCGTGCCGCCACGCATGTACGTCGCGGGCACTTTTATTTGGCTTGTTTGATTCGGAGTATTATTTGCCATACGCACTCCTTATTGTGCCAAGAAATCTTGCGCGAAACGCTGCAGAACACCGCCCGCGTTGTACACGTGAACTTCGTCAGCGGTATCTAAGCGACAAGTAACCGGAACATCGACTTTATCGCCGTTGCTGCGTGTGATAACCAGCGCTAAATCAGCGCCCGGCTTGATTTCTCCAACCACGTCGTAAAGTTCCGTACCATCCAGCTCTAGCGTATTGCGGTTAACGCCCGACTTAAATTGCAGTGGTAGTACGCCCATGCCAACCAAGTTAGTACGGTGAATACGCTCAAAGCCTTCAGCAACAATGGCTTCTACGCCCGCCAGTCGAACGCCTTTTGCTGCCCAGTCACGGGATGACCCCTGACCGTAATCCGCGCCAGCCACCACGATCAATGGTTGTTTACGATTCATGTAGGTTTCAATCGCTTCCCACATACGAACCACCTGCCCTTCTGGCTCTACACGCGCCAGAGATCCCTGCACGACTTCGCCGTTTTCCTTTACCATTTCATTGAACAGCTTTGGGTTAGCGAAGGTCGCGCGTTGCGCCGTTAAGTGGTCACCACGGTGAGTCGCGTAAGAGTTGAAATCTTCTTCTGGCACACCCATTTTCGCTAAGTATTCACCTGCTGCGCTGCTAGCGAGAATCGCGTTGGATGGTGATAAGTGATCAGTGGTGATGTTGTCGCCCAGAATCGCCAATGGACGCATACCAGACAATGTTCTTTCTCCCGCTAGCGCACCTTCCCAGTACGGTGGTCGGCGGATATAGGTACTCATCGGACGCCAGTCGTACAGCGGGTTGGGATTTTGCTCTTGATCATTCAGCTTAAACATCTGAATGTAAACTTGCTTAAACTGCTCAGGTTTAACATGAGTACCGACAACTGCATCGATCTCTTCATCGCTTGGCCACAAATCATTGAGATAAATTGGTTTGCCGTTTTGGTCCGTGCCCAATGCATCGCGCTCGATATCAAAACGAATCGTACCCGCTAGCGCATAAGCGACAACCAATGGTGGTGAAGCCAAAAAAGCTTGTTTGGCGTACGGATGGATTCGACCATCAAAGTTACGGTTACCAGAAAGCACCGCTGTCGCATATAAATCACGGTCGATGATCTCTTGTTGGATTTTTGGATCCAGCGCACCACTCATACCGTTACAAGTTGTACATGCGTAACCAACAATGCCAAAGCCAAGCTTCTCTAGCTCTGGTAATAAGCCCGCTTCTTCCAGATACAAGCGTGCAACTTTAGAACCCGGAGCAAAAGACGATTTCACCCAAGGTTTACGTACAAGACCAAGTTCGTTGGCTTTCTTCGCCACAAGGCCTGCAGCAACCACGTTTCTTGGGTTACTAGTATTCGTACATGAGGTAATAGCAGCGATGATCACTGCACCATCTGGCAACTCGCCTTCTTTCTCTTCCCACGCTCCAGAAATACCGCGCTGTGCCAACTCAGAAGTTGGTAAACGACGATGAGGGTTTGACGGACCAGCCAAGTTACGGCTAACTGATGATAAATCGAACTCAAGTACGCGCTCGTAAACGGCGCTATCAAGATCGTCTGCCCAAAGACCGGTTTGTTTTGCGTAATTTTCTACTAGAGCAACTTGTTCTTCATCTCGACCAGTTAGTTTCAAGTAATTGATGGTCTGCTCATCAATATAAAACATGCCAGCTGTTGCGCCGTATTCTGGTGTCATGTTTGAAATCGTTGCGCGGTCTCCGATCGTTAGATCACGTGCGCCTTCTCCGAAGAATTCAAGATATGAAGATACCACACGCTCATTACGCAGAAACTCAGTAATCGCAAGGACAATATCCGTTGCGGTAATGCCCGGTTGACGTTTACCCGTCAGTTTGACACCGACAATATCTGGTAGACGCATCATTGATGGTCGGCCAAGCATGACGGTTTCTGCTTCCAGACCACCGACACCTATCGCAATAACACCAAGAGCGTCTACGTGAGGCGTGTGACTGTCCGTACCCACACAGGTGTCTGGGTAGGCAATGCCCTGCTTTGCTTGTACCACAGGAGACATTTTTTCCAAGTTGATTTGGTGCATGATGCCATTCCCAGCTGGAATCACGCTGACGTTTTCAAACGCTGTTTTACACCACTCAATAAAGTGGAATCGGTCTTCATTACGGCGCTCTTCAATCGCGCGGTTTTTGTCGAAGGCATCAGGGTCAAAGCCCGCATGTTCAACCGCTAAAGAGTGGTCAACGATCAATTGTGTCTCAACCACTGGGTTCACTTTTGCAGGATCACCGCCCTGATCTGAAATGGCATCGCGCAGACCCGCTAAATCGACTAGAGCGGTCTGACCAAGAATGTCATGACAAACAACGCGTGCTGGATACCAAGGAAAATCAAGATCGCGTTTGCGTTCAATTAACTGTTTCAGGCTATCTGTCAATGTGTTCGGGTCACAGCGGCGGACCAGTTGCTCAGCTAGCACGCGAGAGGTATAAGGGAGTGTTTCATAGGCTCCAGGAGAAATGGCATTGACGGCTTCGCGTGCATCAAAATAATCCAGTTGAGTTCCCGGAAGCGGCTTACGATATTGAGTATTAATATTTGTGTTCATGGTTTGCTTCCATTCAGTCTTTACATCTTGCCTTCATCAAGGTTTTCCATTGCTCCAGAAACACAGTGATGAGAGGATCTCCTTCCTCTGTTAGAGAGAATGACAAAGGAAGGAGGTGGTCAACCAAAGCATATAATGCCCTCGTTGACCTTCGCGCTAGCGATTCTCGATAGGCACCCATTCTTGATGATCTGGGCCCGTATAATCGGCACTTGGGCGAATAATACGGTTATTGGCACGCTGTTCATAAACGTGTGCAGCCCAGCCCGTTAAACGACTCATCACAAAGATTGGGGTAAATAGTTTGGTTGGAATGTCCATGAAGTGGTAAGCCGATGCATGGAAGAAGTCCGCATTACAGAACAGACCTTTCTCTCGCTTCATCACTGATTCAACACGCTCAGAAACCGCATATAGATGAGTATCACCAACTTGTTTCGATAGCTCTTTGGACCATCGTTTTATTAAGGCGTTGCGAGGGTCACTTTCACGATAAATCGCGTGACCGAAGCCCATGATCTTGTCTTTATTGGCTAGCATTTTCATGATGTTCGCTTCCGCCTCGTCGGGCGTTTGCCAATCTTCAATCATTTCCATCGCCGCTTCGTTCGCACCACCGTGAAGTGGCCCACGAAGCGTACCGATTGCTGCCGTGATACAAGAATGGATGTCTGACAACGTTGATGCACAAACGCGAGCTGCGAATGTAGAAGCATTAAACTCATGTTCAGCATAAAGAATGAGCGAGCAATGCATCACTTGTTTGTGCAGCGCAGATGGCGCTTTGTCTGTAAGTAATCGCAAGAAGTAACCACCGATGCAATCTTCAGTCTGATCCTCGGTGTTGATACGCACGCCATCATGACTAAAGCGGTACCAGTAACAGATGATGGCAGGGAACAAGGCTAGCATACGTTCGGTTGCTTTCAGTTGCTCCTCGAAGCTCATTTCCTGCTCTAGGTTACCCAATACAGAACAACCCGTGCGCATTACGTCCATTGGGTGTGCGCTTGCAGGAATCAACTCTAAAGCTTGTTTTAACTCGGCTGGCAAACCTCTAAGGCTGAGTAGGTGTGTCTTGTACGCATCAAGTTCTTGTTGATTCGGCAAGTGACCGCGTAACAGAAGGTGAGCCACTTCTTCAAACTGTGCGTTGTTCGCAAGATCAGTAATATCGTATCCACGATAAGTTAAACCAGTTCCCGTTTTTCCGACAGTACATAAAGCTGTGCTTCCTGCGCTTTGACCACGAAGGCCTGCGCCACCTAATTCTGCTTTCTTTTCTGCAGTTTGAGACATTGTTTGAACTCCTTTTCTGTCTGACTTTTCCCTCTCTGGGGTGTTTTTAGCCAAACGAATTTCACGTTATTAGATGAGATAAATTCCGATTATCTTTTTCTTGGGCTTCCGTTTATTTTTGCTTTTCCCCCGCTATTTCCCTTCAGAGAATAACTGGTCAAGTTTGTCTTCATAGTCGTGGTAATTCAGGTGCTGATACAACTCTTTACGTGTTTGCATCGAATCAACCAGTGCTTCCTGATTACCCACTTCTAGCAAATGTTTGTAGACCGTTTCAGCAGCTTTGTTCATGGCACGGAACGCACTTAATGGATAAAGCACCATGTCCACTTTTGCTTTCGCTAGCTCATCGCAGCCATACAGCGGTGTCGCGCCAAATTCTGTAATATTCGCCAGAATAGGAACGTGCTTTCCGGTCGCTTGCTCAAGCGCATTTGAGAACTGAAGGTACTGGTCCAGCTTGTTCATCGCTTCGGGGAAGATCATGTCTGCGCCAGCTTCCACACACGCAATCGCGCGCTCGATTGCGCTGTCCATGCCTTCAACAGCTAACGCGTCAGTACGAGCCATAATCACGAAACTTTCATCATTGCGTGCATCAACCGCGGCTTTTACACGATCAACCATCTCTTGCTGGCTGACTATTGCTTTGTTCGGACGATGACCACAACGTTTCTGTGCGACTTGGTCTTCCATGTGCACCGCTGCCGCGCCCGCTTTTTCCATCGCTTTGATCGTGCGAGCAATGTTAAATGCACCGCCAAAGCCCGTGTCGATATCAACCAAAAGAGGCAAATCACATGCGTTAGTAATACGGTCAACATCAACCAAAACGTCGTTTAATGTTGTGATACCGAGATCCGGCAATCCGTATGAAGCATTTGCGATACCGCCACCAGACAAGTAAATCGCTTGGTGACCCAAGTTTTTTGCCATCATGGCGCAATACGGGTTTATAGTGCCGACAATTTGTAGTGGATTATTTTGTTCAATGGCGAGTCTGAATTTCGCTCCCGGTGTTAAGCTCATGACGAATTCCTTCTAGTCTTTGTCTAAACTTTCTGTATGTATAATTTGAGATTGGATGAGCTTTCGACTTCCTGATATGTGTCTTCTCATCAACATTTCTGCAAGCTCTTCATCGCGATTGCGAATGGCTTCCAAAATGAATTTGTGTTCGGTGAGCGCCTCATTCGGGCGAGATTGCGCACGTGGCGACTGGTAACGATACATCCGTAATAAGTGATAGAGTTCATCACACAGCAGAGATATTAACTTACTGTTTCTGCTCGCTTGGATGATGCGATAGTGAAAATCAAAGTCACCATGTTGATGGAAGTAAGACGCGCCTTCCATTTGGTCTATATGCTTGGAATGTGTCGACAATAGCATTTCCAAGCTTAAGAGCTCTTCTTGCGTAATGTGTCGCGCAGCTAACCTTGCCGCCATGCCTTCCAATGCTTCTCGAACGGCATAAAGTTCTATCAGCTTTTCCGGAGAAAAAGTGGTCACTCTAGCCCCAACATGAGGAATTCGCTCGATGAGCCCTAGCCCCTCTAAGCGCATCAATGCTTCACGCAAAGGCCCACGACTGACTTGATATTTCTTTGCTAGCTCAGGCTCTGATATCTTATGGCCAGGCTTCACGTCGCCATTAACAATGACTTCAATGAGTGTTTCGGTCAGCGTTTCGGATTTGGTGTGTTCTTTCTCAGAACCCAGCACTTTATAACGAGCTTTCAACTCAGAGTTCATATTCAGATACTCTTGTTACCGACATCGAAATGTCTACAATTTCTTAACCTGAATATAAAGTAGTCGATCAAAGTGTCGACAATCAAGTAAATTGTCGACAATCTAGACTAAGGTCGTAATTTAAATGGGCCTAAAATGCCCATTAAGTGCCTTTTTTAGCAGAAATAAAGAATGGTGAGTTCATATTGTCGACAACTTATAAACCTTTAAGCTTATGATCTAAAAACTAAAAGCTCAGCTGTCGAACAATAATCGGATAAAAACCTATTCTTTAGGTACAAATTGATCAAAGACTTGTTGCGAAGTCATCTTTTGTGAAGCGGAATTGAGGTCATAATAAGCTGGCTTTTCATCGGTAAAAATCTCTAAAGTGAGTTTGAAATCTGGGTTATCGAACAAACCAGCGGAAAGAATGTACTCACCTGTCGGCAACAAATGGTAGAAAAGGTTTGTGCCACACTCACCGCAAAACCCCCTCACTCCCCAGTCTGACGACTGATAACGTTTAGGTTCGCCACCTTTAAACGTCACGTTAGGCCCACAATGCACCGCATGAAGTGCGCCACTCGACCATTTTCGACACATAGAGCAATGGCACAGGCTAACCTCATTTTTAACCTCAGCGATGACTTCAATTGCGCCGCACAAACACGTCCCTTTCATTCTCTTTTCCTCGTTCATTTCCGTCATTTTATTATGGCCTACCAAAGCGTAAAGCCGCGTGACCTAACACCAACTTCTCGCCGTGAACTTTATGAACAAAATAACCGAAATGCTCAATATTCTCTTTATATCTCTTTTACAGACAGATATTTAACACTTAATTAACCTTTACACCAAGTTCAGCTTTAACGCTTACAAGGCATGACAACTGAGCAAAAACAATAAGGCTCAACTAAATAGAGTCGCTAACATAAGGAACGTGAACATGTTAAAGGTACTCAAACCAACGCTCGCCGCTTCAATCATCGCAGCTTCATTTTCATTCAACGCTCTTGCTGCAGATATTGAAAAAATGCACTTTCTTATCCCTGGAGGTGCCGGTGGCGGTTGGGACATGACCGCCCGAGGTACTGGTGATGTATTAATAAAGTCGGACATCGTTGAAACCGTATCATTTCAAAACCTATCTGGTGGTGGCGGTGGCAAAGCAATCGCACATTTGATTGAAACGGCTGATCGTCAAGAAGATACACTCATGGTGAACTCAACACCGATCGTCGTTCGCTCGCTCAGTGGGATCTTCCCACAATCTTTCCGCGACTTGACTCCTGTTGCCGCAACGGTTGCCGATTATGGCGCCATTGTTACATCAGCCGATTCTCCTTACAGCTCTTGGGAAGATGTCGTTAAAGCTTTTAAAGAAAACCCTCGTAAAGTGAAGGTTGCTGGTGGCTCTGCTCGTGGTTCTATGGATCATTTGGTTATAGCAGCGGCTTTCAAAGGTGAAGGTTTTGATGCGCGCAAAGTTCGTTACATTGCCTATGATGCAGGTGGAAAAGCCATGGCTGCCCTACTTTCAGGCGAAACACAACTGCTCTCTACAGGGTTAGGTGAAGTACTCGAAATGTCTAAGTCTGGGCAAGTGAAAGTGTTAGCGATTACAGCACCAAAACGTTTAGAAGCTGCGCCTAACATTCCAACTCTCACCGAATACGGTAATGAAACTGTCTTTGCTAACTGGCGTGGATTCTTTGCAGCACCAGGCACAAGCCAAGAAAAGCTAGATGAATGGAATGCCGCATTTACTAAAATGTATAACACCGACGAATGGCAAGTCGTTCGAGACCGCAATGGTTGGATCGACAACTATAAAGCGGATAAAGCATTCTTCGCGTTTCTTGAAGATCAAGAGCAACAGATGGGTGACTTAATGCGCGAGTTAGGCTTCCTGAAGTAACTGTCGAATTGGGGTCTCTCAGATACCAACCTCAATGAATAACGTAGGTTGGTATTTCCCCATTGTATTTGCACTCTAAGTTTCACCGCATATGGACATTGTCGACAATCGGCATGCACACTCCTTTGTTTATATACCCAAAGCGGCTCGACTAGCAGCGAAATGCTTAATTGTTAATGGTTTAGTTTATTCATTGACGTCCATATGCGGTCTTTTTTACTTTTGTTAGGAGTTGAATATGCCTCGTTCAACCAACTTTTTCACCAAAGAGTATTTGCTCTGTCGTGACCGCGTCGGCGCAATGATCTTTCTACTCTTCTGTCTTTGCTACGGTTATCAAACCTCGCAGATTCCATTGTTTCCAGGTGATGAGTATGAACCATTCACCGCACGTACTCTGCCAACCATCCTGACTTACGTTGGTGTCGGCCTTTCTTTGCTACTGCTGGTGACAGGACAACCAGATAAACAAAGTGGCGCAGTGCTGACCTTCAATTGGAAGTTACTGATTGCCTTTTTAATTTTAATGGCGCTCTACGGCGTGGGCCTGACTTATCTAGGTTTTGTGATAGCTACTGGCTTCTTTTTATTGGCTGGCTTTTATCTGCTCGGGGAAAGACGTAAACCCGTTCTGTTTGGCGCGTCGTTTCCATTCGTGATCGCGTTCTACTTATTACTCACTCAAGGTTTGGACATCTATCTCGAACCGGGTTTGATTTTCACCACCTGGTAGTCAAAGAAAGGACTGAATTATGTTAGATGGAATTCTACAAGGTTTATCCACCGCAGTAATGCCAATGAACATTATGATGGTGATCGTTGGTTGCTTCGTCGGTACATTTATCGGCATGTTACCTGGACTTGGGCCGATCTCAGCCATTGCTTTGATGATCCCAATTACTTATGGCCTAGAGCCCTCCTCTGGCCTTATTTTAATGGCGGGTGTTTATTACGGTGCGGTATTTGGTGGTTCTACATCGTCGATTTTAATTAACGCGCCGGGTTGTTCTTCAACCGTGGTCACAGCATTCGACGGCTACCCAATGGCTCAAAAAGGCCAGGCAGGTAAAGCATTAGCTTTGGCAGCTTATTCATCTTTCACTGGCGGTACGCTATCTGCCATTATGTTGCTTGTTGCCGCACCAGCATTGGCTAGCGTCTCCCTTAGCTTCCAATCGTCGGACTATTTTGCGTTGATGCTACTTGGGTTATCAGCAGTCGCGGCTTTTGCGGGGAAAGGTCAGGTAATCAAAGCGTGGATGATGACCATTCTTGGTTTGATGCTATCTACAGTTGGTATCGATAAAGGCGTAGGCGTTGAACGCTTTACCTTCGGTTTAACGGATTTAATGGATGGCTTTAGCTTCTTGTTGCTTGCAATGGCGACATTCGCACTGGGTGAAACATTGATGGGCATTCTTAAACCACCAAAAGACACCAGCGATGAAGAACAAGAAAAGCTGAGCAACATTGGCTCAATGAAAGTGACCAAGGAAGAAATCAAAGATGTTGCGCCTGTTTCAATTCGCTCTTCAATATTAGGTTTCTTCACTGGCGTCCTTCCTGGCGCAGGGGCAACCATTGCTGCTTTTTTAAGCTATGGTATGGAGCGCAACCTCGCACCTAAAGAGAAAAAGGATGAGTTCGGTAAAGGCAGTATCCGTGGTTTGGTTGCGCCAGAGTCTGCGAACAATGCAGCATCTAGTGGTTCATTTGTACCGCTATTAACGCTTGGTATTCCGGGGTCTGGTACAACAGCAATAATGCTCGGCGCTCTGATCGCTTATGGTATTCAACCTGGCCCTCGCCTGTTTGTTGAACACCCAGATGTGTTCTGGTCAGTGATCATTTCCATGTACTTCGGCAACATCGTACTTGTGATCCTGAACTTACCGTTGATTCCGTATATTTCAAAGCTTTTGGCGGTTCCAAGAACGGTGCTTCTACCGATGATTTTATTCTTCTCAATCACCGGGGTTTATTTGGTCTCCTTTAACACTATGGATGTGTTCGTGATGCTGATTGTGGCTATGGCTGCCATTGCACTTCGGCTCGCTAACTTCCCGCTCGCACCTTTATTGCTGGGCTTCATCCTTGGAGGATTAATGGAAGAGAACTTACGCCGCGCATTAATGATTTCAGATGGAGAACTGAGTTTCCTATGGGAGCGTCCTATTACCCTTACCTTTACTGTTTTAGCTGTATTGGTATTGGCAAGTCCACTAATCGTAAAGCTGATTCAAAAGTTTAAAGCACAGCCAGTCAGCGTTGAGCAGTAATCGCTGTCTCTTTCAACCTAGATAAAGCCATCCATCGTGATGGCTTTATCTTCCGCCCTCCAAATCGTTCGCTTATTGTGCAGATGGTATTGACAAATCACTGTCGTTATATGAAGGTGATTGTATGAACACACACTTAGCGCAACTTAACCAACGAATTATCATCATTCCATAGGAATGGTGGGATTTTTTGATGCGCTCAGTATTTATCGAACCCACCCATAGCGGTGGGTTTTCTGTCTCTACCGTATGGGAAAAGCTCTCTTGGAGGCGGTCACTATGCAAAAAATAGCAGTTTTTGGTAAACCCGGCAGTGGAAAATCGACGGTAAGTAAAGCAATCGCGTCGGCTACCGGTCTTCCTCTTCATCAATTAGATTCAATAGTATATAAACCAAACGGTGATCCCGTTGAGCGTAGCGTTTTTGATGAAGCCCATAGCAATATACTAAGCTCAGATCGTTGGATTATAGATGGCCTTGGACCGATCAGCTCTTTCAACGCTCGTTTAGATGCAGCCGATACTCTCATTTATATTGATCTACCATACTCAGTAAGCTATTGGTTTGTGACGAAACGTCTCCTTAAAGGACTATTCATTAAACCTGAAGGTTGGCCTGATGGTAGTTCGGTACTGAAAGGAACGTTACAAAGCTACAAAGTTCTTCAGCAATGCCCTGCATTCTGGAATGATGACTTTATGTCTCGCCTCGAGGGGTACTCTCAAAGTAAAGCCGTTCATGTCATCAAAAACGTTACAGAACTGAACAATTTTGTTTTAGAGCGGGTAAAGTAAACCTCATATCAGAACATTAGAGCATGTGGGTTAGATCATCTGAAGCTCTAACAATGAAAAAGAACATAACAAGGATTGTTTATGCTTTTAGAACTAGCACTTTTATTCGTTGCTGGCGTAATTGGTGGGATCATTAACTCCATAGCAGGAGGCGGAAGCTTTATTACTTTTCCGGCTCTATTGGCAGTTGGTGTTCCTCCTATTATGGCTAACGCAACAAACACATATGCTTCATGTGCGGGTTACATTAGCGGAGCCGTCGGGTTCAGAGAAGAGATCATGAAGAACAAGCATGAACTGCTGTTCACAGTCTCATTCAGTTTAGTCGGCGGCGCTGTCGGAGCATATCTGTTGCTCAACACGCCAGAATCGCTATTTATGGAAGCTATCCCTTGGTTACTTTTATTTGCCACCGTGCTCTTTCTCACCGGTTCTCGTTTAACAATGCTAATCAAAACTGTCGCGAAAGAGCACAAACATGCTGGCATACTCGGAGCAATCGCGTTGGGTTTACTACTTGTTGGTGTCTCTGCTTACGGTGGTTTTTTCAACGCAGGTTTAGGGGTTATTGTTCTGAGCTATCTGGTAGTAGCTGGCCACCAAGACATTAATTTAATGAACGGTTTGAAATTGCTCGTATCTACGTGTGTTTCACTCATTGCTATCGTGATTTTTGTTGCCAATGGCTCCATTGACTGGCGCACAGGTAGTGTTGTTTTGGTCGGTACGTTGGTAGGTGGGTATCTTGCAGCTCGTGTATCTCGTCAACTGAATCCCAATCATGTTAAAGGGTTTGTTGCTCTTTCTTCTATTCTCATCACTATCTACTTTTTCATTGATGTTTATGTTTAAGCAAAACTTGTACAAGTGGATAACACTCCTACAAAAAACGCTAGCGCGAAAGATTAATGCAGATAGCTTAACGATTTTTTGTGTCACTCCAGCGAGGTTAGGAATCTAATAGCACTACACTGAGCGGCTAATGAAACCATTTTGATCACAAAGTGCTCGGATGGAAGATCCTGTATCACGCTCCTTCGTCGCTGTACAGGATGACGAGAGATAGAAATATGCCACTCGCAGTTAAACGAGTGGCATTGATCGAGAAAGATGGCGTTTTACATCAATAATAAGAGAGGGTAACGCTTACTTAATCAGCCCTACTTCTTTGTAGTATTTGAGCGCACCTGGGTGAAGAGGCGCAGATAAACCGTCTTTTACCATTTCCTCTTTCTTCAAGTTTGCAAACGCTGGGTGGAGACGGCGGAAATCATCGAAGTTTTCAAATACCGCTTTAACCACGTTATAAACCACATCTTCTGGTACCGCAGTAGAAGAAACAAACGTCGCGCCCACACCAAAGGTTTGAACATCACTATCTGTGCCACGATACATACCACCCGGGACATTTGCGACACGATAGAAGCTGTTGTCTGCAACCAGTTTTTCTACATTAGGTCCAGCTACCGTTACGATATTGCTATCACACGACGTAGTGGCTTCTTTAATCGCTCCACTTGGGTGACCAACGGTATAAATCATCGCATCAATTTTGTTATCACAAAGTGCTTTTGATTGCTCTGCTGCTTTTAACTCAGAGACAAGCTTAAAGTCGTCGTTACTCCAACCATACTGGTTCATTAGCACTTCCATAGTACCTCGCTGACCAGAACCAGGATTACCAATGTTAACGCGCTTACCTTTCAAATCATCAAAAGTTTTGATGTTCGCGTCTTTACGTGCAACGACAGTAAACGGTTCTGGATGAACGGAGAATACGGCGCGTAGCTCTTTAAAAGGCCCGCTTTCTTCAAACTTACTGGTTCCTTTGTAAGCATGATACTGCCAGTCTGATTGCGCGATACCGAGGTCCAATTCACCAGCACGAATAGTGTTGATGTTATAAATCGATCCCCCAGTACTTTCTACCGAACAACGGATACCGTGATCTTCTCGCGATTTGTTAACCAAGCGACAAATAGCGCCACCAGTCGGATAATAAACCCCTGTTACGCCACCGGTACCAATCGTGACAAACGTTTCCTCCGCAGACGCAGAAAAGCCTGTTGTGAGTGCAGCCAAAGAAGCCGCAAGTGCGATTTGCTTAAACTTAAACATTGAACATCCCTAGTACTTGTGTTAATGACCGTTTAAGTATAGCAATCGTTAACAATTTGATAACGTTTGAGTTCTCATCCTTGGAGGTTGATTTATAGATATATACTTTTTTATCAACTTAACCTACTGATAAATAACATTTAGACTTGAATGCCATAAAAAAAGCGTTGTATAAACAACGCTTTGTAGTTAGTGAAACGGATGGTTACACCGTTGGGACTGATGCTCGCCACGCTTGGTTCTGGCTATCTGAGATAGATCGGAACAAGTCACGTAGCTCTTTCAATAAGCCTTCTTGGAAACCAATGTTTTCATCGGCTTTCTGTTTGGCTGCTTGTGCGCGAGTCGCTTGTACTTCATCATCTTTGCTGCGCGCTTGCGCTTTGGTTTGCTCTACATTCGATGCTGAGTTTGCCATCTGACCCAAAGCTTGAAGAATCGCGTTCTTCGCTTGGTTTGAGCTCATCAACTTATCGAACTTACGGCCACCACTTGTCAGCTGCGCTGTCGTGTCTGCGATATTGTCTTTCGCTAGTGAGTGCGCACGCTTAACCTGATCTTGCTGCGTTTTAGACAAGCTATTGTTATTTAATAACTCTTCTGCTTGATCGAAGCCAGCTTTTTGCGTTTTAAGTACATTATTGCTCGCCATTTCATTCTTGATTTCTTTCCCTGCTTTGAAAGAACCAAGGGCACCAATAATTGCGGTAGCACCCGCTAGTACACCCGAAACGACTGCCATCGCGATCATCGCGCTTGCCGAGTTGTTGAGTTCTGCCGCTTGGCTTTCTAAACTCGCGACGTTTGCTTCAACAGCAATTTCACGTTGTAGCACTTGCTGCTCACGGCTCAGCTTTGATACTTGATACAACAATGTTAATAGCGTCAACGATTGTGATACCGCATCTGATGGTGACTTGATCACCTCCTCACCGTTAAGCGCTTTCATCGTTGTGCTCATTAATGAGCTCACCGTCGGTGCAAGAGCGCTCATTAGGTTTGCAACAACTTGAGCTTGGTTACTCACTGTAGGAGCTTTAGGTGTCTCTAACTGGTAGCGTGCTGCACCAGAAACACCTGACTCACTTTGGCTTTTAACGGCGCCCGCTTCAAGCTTTGTTTCCGGCGCTTTTTCTGCTTTGTTGGTTTTAATGGTGTCGCCTAAACCGTATAGTTCACCACGACCCGTTCCGCCTACTTTATCTAGCATAATAAACTCCTTATACCGTTGCAGGACGGCTTAACACCGTTTGCATAGTTTCACTTTTCGCTTGAATCATTTGCATGATGAGACTCATCAGCTCTTGGAAGTCTTCCATCAACTTACCAATCTCTTCTTTGAGCTTATCAATGACAGCCTGGCTTAACGTCATTTTGGCTCGAAGGTCTGTGATATCAGCCTGAATCTCTGTCACGTGAGCATTGTTAGCAGCGTGGACACTGTCCGTTGCGCCTTTACCCACGTTGACGGCAAGATCGACGGTTTCTGCGCCATAACGAATCGCTTTCGCTGTTGTTGTCGCAGCTTTTGTGCCCATATCCGCCACTTTCGCCATGTTTGCAGCGGCTTTCGTAGCGATTTCCGTGACCTTTTGAGCTACCTTACCAGCACCTTTCGCTGCAAGTTTCGCGATACCGCCAGCTGCTGCACCACCAAACGTCACAACAGCTCCGATAACCGCGACGGCGATTTCTAATGCCATTACGACTTTGTTTAACACATCGACATTTACGCCCGCTTCTTTTAGCGCATCTTGAACGGCTGGCTCTTGCAACGCCATGCTCACTGCTCCCATGACGCCACCAGCGATCATAAGTGCACCGGCTGCTGCACCAACACCCGTTGCCACCATTACGGCACCAACAACAATAGAAACCACCGCACTGATCCAACCAAAGATCTTCGCTGCTAAGCCTGATTTTTGGGCTTCTTTTGCAGCGGCTTCCGATTCTTTGATTTTGTCTTGGTTTTCCACCATCTCTTTTTCGTGCTTAGCTTTTGCGACCTTCACTTCCTGAATTTTCAGCTCGTTTTGAGCACTTTTCAGTTTATCCGTGATAGCAGCAAGCTCTACTTCAAAATCATCAGCAGATCCTGCGATGATTTTGACGGCAATCGAACCTGTTTGGTCTGCAACTGCATGGAGAGATTTTGCAATGGTATCGACGATCTTTTGCAGCTGTGCCATGGCTTTTAGCGTCAAATCATTTACTTTGTCACTAACAGCTGCGTTAGGTGCATCTAACTGAACTTTTACTTTTCCGGTGTTCAGTACATCTGCATCTTTACTCTTCACGTTTTCTACCGTCACAGAAGGCGTCGCTGTAGACGCCGTTTTCTGCACGTTATCTAACGTGGCTTGGCCAGACTCAGGGCTATAAACCTGTGTCTGGATGCGGTCAAGTGCAATAGAACTCATAGTCTAATTACTCCTTTTTATTTCTCACCGCTTCTAACATGATGCCTGCACGCTCATGCAAATCTGCATATTGTGATTTTCCGGCAGACATCTCCTTCGCGCTGTAAAACCCACTCTCTGCTTCTGTCAGTTGTTCCAGTTTAAGGTGACATTCAGCAGAGTGAAAAGGTGGGCGTGGATCATTTACGTCCACTAGCGCTGCGTAGCTGTAGGCGTCTATTGCCTGCAGATACTCACCCAACTCCTGACGAGCCGCGCCAAGGCCAATGAAAAATCGCGCCTGATAATGATCAAGCATGCTGAGTAATTGAAATACTTTCGCTGCTTGCTCAATCTTTCCCGATTGAAAAAAGTTGTAACCTACGGCATAAATGTGTTCGATGGTGTCCTGAGACACATCGTGCAACATTTTTAGCGTGCCTCCCTCTTCCAGAAAAGACAACAGCTCTTCTGCTTGCATTTGGGATGGATCGGTCGCGTTTGTTTTAGTCATGGTTGGTTATCCTTAAATGGCTCGTAGGATTTCTTGTAAAATACTGTGGTACTTCTGAACAAACTTGTTCATCGCTTCAACGGTCGAGTTGTATTGAGAACTGGTGTCGTTCAGCTCAGTGGTTTTGATTTGCACTTCATCGTTAAGCAACTTGGATTTAGCACTGACAGAACTAGAAAAATTAGACAGTTTTTTCGACTTCTCTTCGTCTTGGTACGACGCACCATCACCGATAGTAATACCTTGTGTTTGAAGGAAGTCTCGATGGTTTGTTATCTTATTATCCGTCAAATACTTGTACTCAGGTGAAGCTTCAAAATCCGTTTGATTACTGTAGTTAAAGTCACTCGCTTTGAAGTTACTTTCTGGATATCCCGGTTTATAAACCCCATCAACACTTTGCGTAGAGTGAATTTTTGATTGCACAACACCAAAAACTTTAAGCTGTATTGTGAGATCCTCTAATGCCTCTTTCTGGTCATTACGTTTCTCTAAACGGTTAACACGACGCTCATTTAGTGCAAGCAGCACTTGCTCATCAAAACGGTCTCCAATGCTGGACTCAACAACGGCCAACAAATCACGAGCCGTTAGAGAGTGCTCTGCTCTCACCTCGCGATCCGCTTTCTCTTTATCGGTGATATTGAGTAGACGCTCTTTCAATGCCCCTAAGTTTTTGCGCAATGCCTCGTATCGCTCAGTAAATGAAGCCCCGGTAGATTCACCTTTTACTATTTTTTCAAACTGTAATCGGATATCTCGTTCGGTGTTTTCTTTGATCAAATTAACTTGAGCTGCCGTTATTTGTGTCTTTTGGACATCGGCTATCGCGCTGTCCTGGTAAAAGTCATCGATTTCTATATTTGTTAAACTCACCGCGAAGTTGGCGAACAGACTAGAAAGGGTCAAAGGCTCAGTTCCACCAATGACAGTATTAAGTGTTGCTTTTAGATTGTTCGTTCCACTCGCCTCACCATAAGCTGCGCTATATTGGCCTTTCACTTGAGCGGCCATTTCATCTAACGCTTCTTTAAGCTGCTGTTTAGAAATACCAGGAGTCCAGGTAATTCTGCTAGCTAGCGCACTTGCGTCATCGGTGCTTAAAGTAATACCAATGCCTTGAAAACTACTTTTTAATTGAGCTGAGACTTGAAGGGCGAAACTCTCTTTAGTCAACAGAAAGTCCGAGCTCTTCAGTTGCGCGAGATTAACGGAACCTAAGCTACTAAAGGCATTGCGAAGAAAAGAAATAGAAGCATCTCTCACTTCACGGGAGCCCATTTGATTAGCAAGCTCTGCAACAAAAAGAGAAATTTCTTTGGTGGCATTAGCCAGTTCTGTCTCGGAGAGGTTGGCGATCTGCTCCGCTTGGTTACTCTGGGTGCCCAGATTAAATTGACTAACAAACTCAGTAGATAACGAGCTATCTACGTTTTCCGTCAGTAGCTTACTAAACCAAGCCTGAAACTGATTTGATAGCGTTTGGTTTGTTTGAGCATTAAACTCGGCTGCGGTTAATTCGCCATCTGAGTTAGCACTTTGTAGCGACTTTATCCAAACAGATGCGGTGTCGGTCAATGATATACCAGCAAACGCGTTATTTTTCGCTTTTAGGTTTTCAAGCGTATCAACATAAAGCGCGATGCTTTGTGATTCCGTTTGTCCCGAGATAGTTGGCAATGAAGAGATTATCGAGGCAAGTTGCTGAGTCTCTGCTTCACCCAGTACAGGGGTAAATGCCTCTATCAAGTTTTGTTGGAAAGTGGGTAATGGTGCACTACTCGCAGCTGTGTCTGTTGCTCCTGTCGTAGAGCCAGTCGTTTTCATATTCGTCATTTCCAAACCTCTAAATCATCATGCCGCGCATCACTGTGGGACGCTTTCTGCGTTTACCTGACGTACCTTGTAGCTGAGTTTGTTGCTGCCGGCGGCGCTGGACTTCGTCTATTAGCTCTTGCTCTGCACGTTTCATGGTATCTACTGGCGCTTTTATGCCGCCAAGTAAAACATCCCCCGCAACAGGACCAACACCTAAGCCTTCCAATAGCTCGTTAAAAATATCGGTTCTGTCTTCAGCTTTTCTAATGGCAAGCTCAGCGTTCTCAATCGCATCGGTAAACGGTTGCTTCATCTTGATTCCTATCTTAAAGCGGGTCATCTCATCGGTGCTGTCAGTAACAGTCGTGAGTTTTTACTTTTTCAACTTTTTCAAAGGTCTATAATCTGCTAGGCGTAAACAGTACCAGTCTTCTAGCTCATCATGGCTTGCACCGCATGCTTTTAGATAGAACTGTGCCAATCGCTGGCTGCTCATGTTGCTACCACGTAACACATCGACGTTGCCGCGAATGACCCAATCGGAGGGATAAAGTTGAATGGCATGTTCAGCCAAGAGAAATAAGCCGGCAAAGGGGTTACTCAACCCCAATTTTGGACGAACGCGTTTCAGAAGAACGATGATGATTTCACCGTCCTCCACCCGAAAAACGAGCTCTAAGCCCTCAACTTCAATTCGATAACCAAGTTGAATTTCACTTTGTTGCCAAAAGTATGGCGTCACTTCGATCCCCGCTTGCGCCAGCGAGAGTATTAGTTTTGTTTTCATTACATCCCCACCCTTCCAAGTGGCTGAATATTGATTTGCTGGGTTAGTTCTTGAAATGACAAAACGGGCAGATCGTAGTATTCCGATTCAATAAGCTTTCGCACATATCGGCGTACATCCATAGACACAACTAGCACAGGTTTATTCGGCATGCGGCTTAAGTCACCAATGGTCTGTTTCACATCACTGACAAATTGTTGCGTTACTGACGGATCTAACGCCAAGTAACTCCCTGCTGAGGTTTGACGAATACCGCTGCGTATTGTGTCTTCGAGATTTTGATCCAATAAGTAAGCGGGCAACATGTTTTGTCCGCTCGCGTATTTGTAGCAAATGTAACGTTTTAAGCTGGAACGAATGTACTCCGTCAGCTGTACAACATCTTTCTCTTTTTGGCCCCACTCAACCATCGCTTCCAAGATCACGCGAAGGTTTCGGATAGAAATGTCTTCAGAAACCAAGCGTTGCAAGATTTCCGTCATTTTTTGCAACGGAACAATACGCTGGGCCTCTTTGACTAGCTCCGAATAACTGCCTTCCATCTGCTCCAACAGATAACGCGTCTCCTGAATACCAATAAAGTCTTGTGCGTACTCCTTAAGAACATGAGACAAGTGGTACGTTAAAATCCTGTCGGGTGTGAGAAAACCGACATGACTGGCTACGAGTTTTTGCTCATAACTCTGTGCCACCCAAATGCTAGAAATACCGGGTAGAAAATCTTCATCTTGCTCATAAGGCACGCCTAATAAATCGATCTGTTCATTCCCTTCTGTCACCAAGAGTTGATCTTTAACAATTCGTCCTCGTGCAACCGGGACTTCTTGTAACTGAATTAAGTACTCGCCATTTTGCATCCCCTCGTTAAAGCGCAGGTGGATGCCTGGGAAAGGCACGCCTAGGTCGAGATATAGTGCGCGTCTAACCCTTGCTAGCTCTTCATTTAATGCGACCGCTTCCAAGCTTTCCTGAAGGCTCTCGTCAAGATCGATCAAGAGTGGGACCGTCATGGCAAACTCTTCTTGCTCACCTAATTTGCCTTTACTGTTTCTAGATGGAGTGGGTTTGTTTGGCTTCGCTGCTGGCGAACCGGCCCCTTGCGAAACAAAGCTTGATAAGTCGGTGCTATCTGATTCAGCTTGTTTTTTCTGTTGATAGAAAAGGAAGAAACCACCACCACCAACCACGGCGGCCAAGACCAGAAAAGTGATTTTTGGAAACCCAGGGATGAGTGCGAACAGCACCAAAAGCACACCACCAATAAGAAGCGCACGTGGCTGAGCAATGACCTGCCCACCAATGTCCGACCCAAGATCAGAAGAATCTTCATGAGAAACACGCGTCACGATAATACCGGCGGTAATCGCGATAAAGAGTGCCGGGATCTGCGATACCAAACCATCGCCAACGGTCAAAATCGCAAACAATTCAAGTGCTTCAGAAGCACTCATGCCTTTTTGCGTTACCCCGATCGTGACGCCACCTAAGATGTTGACCACAATGATGACCAGACCCGCAATGGAGTCGCCTTTAACGAACTTCATCGCGCCATCCATCGAGCCATACATTTGGCTTTCTTTTTCAATCAGTGATCGTCGGTGCCTAGCTTCGTGTACGTCAATTACTCCGGCACGCATGTCACCGTCAACACTCATCTGCTTACCAGGCATCGCATCGAGTGAGAAGCGCGCACTAACTTCTGCTACCCTTTCTGAGCCTTTGGTGATCACCATAAACTGAACAATGGTAATGATCAGGAACACAACGATACCGACCACTAAGTTACCGCCCACAACGAAGTTACCGAATGTATAAACGATTTGACCAGCATCGCCTTGTAGCAAGATCAAGCGGGTTGTCGTGATAGATAAAGACAGACGAAACAATGTCGTGATCAATAGCACCGCAGGAAATGCAGAGAACTCAAGTGGCGTGGTGATGTAAATCGCTAACATAAGCAGCACCACCGCAATGCTCATGTTGGTGCCAATCAGCACATCCACCAGTGCGGTAGGAAGTGGCAATATCATCATAAAGACGATCGCGAGTAACATCACCGCAAGCATGATGTCTTTGCGTTGCCCTACTTTGTTTAGAATATCGATCAACTTATTCATGTGATTCACTATTTAAAGATTGCAGATAGCGTCGGTGCGCTTGGCGTGCCCCATCGACGTCATTTTGTTTCCAACGCGCTTGGCTTAAACAAAACCAGAGTCCTGCCGAGTCAGGATGAAGGTCAGATTTTAATAAGTGCTCACACACCTCAATCGCCCGGGTATATCGACCACTTTGTAAACACGCCACAGCAAGTGTTTGCATCGCCTCTTTGTGCTGCGGTTCTATTTCTAGAACCGCATCGAGAATAGAAATGGCATGCTCTGGCTTTTGGTATTGAACTTGTAGCGCAGCGTGAACAAGTAAGAGTTCAATGTCTTTGGATCTCAACATGTTGGTTAGACCTGAATAAGGAGATTGAGCGCCATAGTGAGGTAACGCTGATCTAGTTGCGTACTTTGTAGCGTTTCAGATGCTTTGATAAAAGAAGCGGAGCCTGAATCCTGTGCAAGAACTTGCAGCTGAGCTAACGTTTCATCAAATTGTTGACGGTATTTTTCTGGACGCAACAACTCTGAGTGCAGCAGCTTGGGCTTAGTTAACGCGATGAGATATTGGTCTGAAGGCCTGAGATCATAGAGCTTCTCTAAATGTGTAGCGACCGCCTGACCATCAGGAAGCAATTGAAATCGCTCTGGGAAATCGGCCTTAACTTCACTATGAGTAACATGCGTAAAGGCTTCGATGCCTACGTTTAAAGTGCTGACTCGAGTCATGAGCCTGCCACATCGTTATGTAGACGAGCCAAAAGCGTAAACGCTTGCTCTAAGGTCGGAAGTGTTACTTCTTCTCCTTTTAGCCTTGCTGAAAAAACCAGAGTTTGTTCATCTAACAAGCCGGTTTTAATTTCGAAAGGCCAGCCTTGATCGGCATGACACAAACACAGTGCACTTTGAATCATGTCACTGGTTTGATGCCAAGATAACGCTCGAGACAACATCAAGAATAACTGCTCACCCTGTCGCTCAATATGCAGCGTACCACTTTGCTCAAAATCCAGCTGCACCCGTCCAGCTGATGAGAAATCGACGGCATCGAGCCCCATTCCTCGGCAAAATTCATCGACGGATGCATCAATCCAACTCATCTTCCCACGCTTCCTCTTCTTCTATATCAATGGCTTCGTCTAGCGCCTTTTGTACCGCTTGGATTAAATTCTGTCGTTGTTCTTCATCGGCGAATACGTCAATTGGGATTGCGCGAACTAACTTATGGAACTCTCGAAAAAAATCGATTTTTTGTTCTACCGCCGTCAATTCCATTGCGTTGGCGACTTTCCATATCTCATCACTGCTTACCCATCGCTGCTCTACCAACGCAATCACATCAGCCATCAAATTAGAAACTTGATAAGCCATAATTCGTCCTTTCCGGTTTAAACATTTGGAACAGCTGACTCACACGATCTTGCAACGTATTTAGAGTTTTGAGTTTTTGCATATCGGACATCAACCACTTCAACTTAACCGAATCGATACTGCTACCTTGAACACTAAGATCTGCACTCATGCCTTGCAGCATAAAGTCAACAGCGGTCGATACCTCCTGCTCACCAAAGCGCGCCACAACATCTTGATAAGCCGCGCCGAGCCCTTGATAACTATGAACGGTATCGCGGTAGAAGCCGCGCAGCTGATGCAAAGAGCTAAACTCTTGCTCTTGGCTGTATTCATCAGCAAAATTTGAGACACGGATTTCCGTATCAATTTGAGACCATGTATCTGGGTTTTGCTCGATTCTTAGAAGTGCTTGGTCAATCAGCGCTAGTAGGTGTTTACTTTCTGGACTCGCACTCAAAAACTTTTTAACGGCTTTTAGGGCTAGGTATTGATGGCTTTTCTCATCGGAAAACCCATTCAAGTAGGCTTGTAATTGCGCGATGGTCGAGATATTTCCTCCCGCCATTTTTGTAGCCAAATCTTTGATTTTTTGATTCTTTTCAAGATCAGGGACTTTTCTTAAGTAGTCCGAAACGAGTTCATGTGCTTCATTAACTCGAACACCACTGTCTTTCACTTTGCGCTTGGTCAGATCTTTCTCTGCTTTTTCGGAACCGAGTGAAGTGAGTTCTTCCATCGCATCAAAAAGTGATTGTGTGGCATTGTGAACACGGACGGTTTCACCGCGATAATTGCCTTTTTGTGAAACGTCGGGACGAGACGATTCCAACCCGTTTTGGATAGACGCATCAAACTTTGGATTTGTTGCGATATGATTGTTGATAATACTCATTCACTTGCACTCCTTCCGCACAATACAGGCGAATTATAGGAAGTGCGCTTTGTTGAAGCTGTCAAAATCAGACGTGTTTTTTTAGTGCGCTTTCAGTTTTCTAAAAACTCCCGACTGATATTCACTATAAATTGATTCTTATACTTTCTATCCTCTCAGCATCAATCATTGCGCATATTTTTACCTTGAACGATTTCTCATACATCACTGATATCCAACAATCTGCGATTAAACACACGCGTTTGATCCAAATTCGCGGGCGCGTTACACAAGTCACCGGCACCATTATCAAAGCTGTCGTCCCTGGCGTTCGTGTAGGTGAACTGTGTGAGTTGCGTAATCCCGATCAAACTCTGTCTTTGTTAGCGGAAGTGGTTGGCTTCCAGCAGCATCACGCTCTGCTCACCCCATTAGGAAATATGTTTGGGATTTCCTCAAATACAGAAGTAAGCCCAATGGGCAAAATGCACGAAGTGGGTGTTGGCGACCACCTGTTAGGTACAACGCTTGACGGGCTTGGGCGTCCTTTCGATGGTACGCAAAGTCAGGAACCAAGTGCTTGGTATCCTGTTTATCGCGATGCGCCACCACCAATGCAACGTAAACTGATTGAAAAGCCAATCTCTCTTGGCGTTCGATCCATTGATGGGCTACTGACCTGTGGTGAAGGTCAGCGCATGGGTATTTTTGCAGCAGCTGGCGGGGGTAAAAGTACCCTACTGGCAAAACTGATTCGCTCCGCAGAAGTTGACGTGACCGTTCTCGCCTTAATTGGTGAACGCGGACGCGAAGTGCGCGAGTTTATTGAGCATGACCTAGGCGAAGAAGGAATGGCCAAATCGGTTTTAGTGGTCGCTACCTCTGATCGCCCAGCAATGGAGCGCGCCAAAGCCGCTTTTGTTGCCACTTCTATCGCAGAATATTTTCGTGACCAAGGTAAACGCGTGCTACTGCTGATGGATTCTGTAACGCGTTTCGCCCGCGCACAGAGGGAGATTGGACTAGCCGCAGGCGAGCCACCAACACGACGTGGCTATCCGCCTTCCGTTTTTGCCGCTTTGCCAAAGCTGATGGAACGAGCTGGACAATCAGACAAAGGATCAATTACAGCACTGTACACCGTGTTGGTGGAAGGTGACGACATGACAGAGCCTGTCGCGGATGAAACTCGCTCCATTTTAGATGGGCACATCATTCTCTCGCGCAAGCTTGCGGCAATGAACCATTACCCCGCCATTGATGTACTTCGGTCAGCAAGCCGAGTGATGAATCAAATCGTTGAACCCGATCATCAGGCGTCTGCTGCTCATATTCGCGAAATGTTAGCTAAGTATGAAGAAGTTGAGCTGCTAATCAAAATTGGCGAATACCAACATGGCGCAGATAGCCTAGCAGATATGGCCATTGCACAAAGTGATGATATACGCGCCTTTTTACGCCAAGGCACTCATGAACCAAGCGATCTTGATGGCGCTATCGCTCAACTTAAAGGGATGGCGAAACAATGATAGAACGTTTATTAGAAATCAAAAAAATTCGCGCTGACCGTGCGGATAAAGCCGTCAAGCGTCAAGAATACCGAGTGTCAAACGCCGCAGCACAGGTTCAAAAGGCCGAACGTTCTGTCGCGGACTATCACGTTTGGCGCCAGGAAGAAGAAGAGCGACGTTTTGCTAAAGCAAAACAACAAACGCTCGTTCTCAAAGAGCTGGAAACATTAAGACAAGAAATCGCGTTGTTAAGAGAGAGAGAAGCCGAACTTAAACAACGTGTGGCCGAGTCAAAAAAAGCGCTTGAAATCGAACGCTCGGCACTTAAAGAAAAGCAAAAAGAGGCGCGACAAGCCCATAAAACCAAAGAAAAATTCGTTCAGTTGCAGCAACAAGAAGTCGCGGAAAAATCGCGAGAAAGGCAATACCAAGAAGAACTCGAACAGGAAGAGTTTCGCACTGTCGACATTATCTAAAGGTTCACTATGCGCATTACCCCAACAACTGAAGCATCGAATACGCTGCACAAATCAACGCCAGAACAAGCGCCTCTCGAGAAGGAGGCCGAGCTTCAATCACAATTCGAGCATGCAATGACGAAGAAGCCTAGCAAGGGAAAGGAGTCTATCGTTGGGAATCCCCAAAAAAATCATACTGGCGAAAAAGACATACCGCTAAGGCATAAGACATCTCAAGGTCTAGATAAGAAACATAACCTATCGAACCAAGAAGCCAACGCTGACAAAAACATCTCCACCTTAAACGGTCAAAGTGACGTCGTCACTAAGAGAGACGTAGAGAAATCGCAAGACGACGCAGCAAATAGCGAAGAAATAATTAGCGAAAACAATAAACTGCTTAAAAATGACGGAAAAAGCGATGGCGACACAGTTCTAAGCTCCCCTTCTACCGAGCTTGTTGATCCTCACTTTCAAGCTCATTTGAAAGATGACAAACCGACGCCGATGGATAAACGTATCTCACCGGATTGTCTCTCTACGCTTGAATCTGGCTTGCTCCCCCAAAGTGCGACAGCGACAGAGCTCGCTCAAGATGGGATTAACATTGTTGGCCTAACGAAAAAGCAAACTGAAAAAACGCACAATAAGCGTGCAACTCCGCCGCTACAGAATACAGGCAAACGATCAGACCAAACTGATGGCCTGCCTGAAACCAAGCCTCTTGAAAAAATCGAGACGAAAAGCGCACTATTCGCCGTTAAAACGGATGAAGAAAAAGTGCCTTCTCAGCCCTTTGCAAGTGCGGTAACACAAGGCGATGTCATCCTAAAAAGTGTTGCTTCGCAGGCTCAACCAAGCCCAACGCGAGACGTAAACCAATTACTCCAGCAATTGGTGGACAAAATCTATGTTGCTCTGCCAACCGCATCGGACAACAAAGAGGTTCGGCTGTTTCTAAGTGAAGGGCAATTAAAAGGTGGTGAAATCCACATCAAGTTGGACGCTCAAGGGTATAGCGTGACGATTCGACAAGAGCATGCCCTTTCCATTATTAGCCAGCAAGCTAGACAAGATCTTGCTGAACGGCTAAACCGATTCGGCGGTGAGCAGCCACTTCGCTTAGCGATCAGCGAACAAACTCAACAGCTCGATCAACAACAACATGAACAACAACACTCACGCCAACAACGCAGCGTGTATGAAGAATGGCAAGCGGAGAATGACCTATGACGCCGTTAATAATCCCC
This sequence comes from Vibrio sp. 1727, assembly GCF_033344415.1. Classification (NCBI taxonomy): domain Bacteria; kingdom Pseudomonadati; phylum Pseudomonadota; class Gammaproteobacteria; order Vibrionales; family Vibrionaceae; genus Vibrio; species Vibrio sp. 1727. Next base: position 81,889 of record NZ_JAWPOT010000014.1, on the reverse strand, counting down.
AAAGTGGATGCAGAAAGTATCGCGCTCAGCAATCAACTTTGTGCAAAACAGTGCCACTTCCAAGGGACTGATGGTCAGAGCGTATCGATTACTGTTGCTCAAATCCCTTCATTTGAAGGGTTCCGTTTAACCACGTTGATTGGAGGGCAAACCCTACAAGTAGACTTTTCTCGTGCGCAGCTCCAACATTGGCTGAAATCGACCTTAAATGCTACTGCGTTTGAGTCCCTGCCTAACTCCCTCCAGTTAGCACTTTTGAGCTCACAGATAGAACCGCATAGTGAGGCAATCAAAGCGCTATTTGGTCAGTTACCCATTCTTAGTCAACTACAGCCGTTAGAGGCGAGCCAGGCCCAAGAGCATACTTTAATGTTAACCCTCAATAAGCCTAACGGCTCTCTTTGTTTGTGGGTTAGCGAAGGATCAGACGTGTTGTTGGATGCGCTACCAAACAGCGCTGCTCTACAAGCTCGACACCTCGCTTTACCTGTGTGGTTAAGTCTTGGAAGGACCCATTTGACGTTAAGCGAATTTAATTCGCTCGAGCTGGGAGATGTCATCTTTTTTGACGATGGTTACATCGCCAAGCAACAAACCATTTTTCAAGTATCTAACCAGAATCTCTGGCGCTGCCAACTGGATGACCAAACTCTTCACATTATGGAAAAAGAAACCAATATGAATGACGTAAACACTTCAGAAATGTTAACCGACCACCAGCAACTACCTGTGGAACTCACGTTTGATATCGGCCATCAAACCATCACGCTAGAGCAGCTTAACCAGCTCCAGCCAGGGTACGTATTCGAGCTAAACCAGCCTGTATCTAAGCCGGTAACATTGCGTGCCAACGGCAAAATCATTGGTGAGTGTGAACTGGTTAATGTTAACGAACATTTAGGTGTGCGCGTAGTGGAGCTGTTCGGTGGCACGCAGGAGCCAGCATGATCCAGTTACCCGACGAGCTCAATCTCATTGTCAGCTTAGCACTGCTGGCACTGATCCCATTTATCGCCATGATGGCGACGTCATTTGTGAAACTCGCCGTTGTATTCTCACTGCTGCGTAACGCTCTCGGTGTACAGCAAATTCCGCCGAATATGGCGCTTTACGGATTGGCCATCATTCTGTCAATTTTCATCATGGCTCCCGTCGGGTTTGAAACCTACGACTACGTAAAGCAGCATGATATCTCCCTTGAAGATTCTGCAAGTGTAGAAGGCCTCATTGAAAGCGGTTTACAGCCTTATCGAGAATTTTTGAAAAAGCATATTCGGGAAACCGAAGCCATATTCTTCACTGATGCTGCACGCACATTGTGGCCACAGAAGTACGTAGACCGTTTAGAGTCGGACAGTTTATTGCTCTTACTGCCCGCATTTACCGTCAGCGAGCTTACTCGCGCTTTTGAAATTGGCTTTCTGTTGTACTTACCGTTCATCGCTATTGACCTAATTGTGTCGAATATCCTACTCGCGATGGGGATGATGATGGTATCGCCAATGACGATTTCCCTCCCCTTCAAATTGTTGCTTTTTGTCTTGCTTGACGGCTGGACAAAGCTCACCCACGGCTTAGTGTTGAGTTACGGTTAATCACGGAGAAAGTATGCATTCTGCTGAAATCATTCATTTCACGACTCAAGCATTAACCCTAGTGTTGTACTTGTCATTACCGCCGATTTTAGTCGCAGCATTGGTTGGTACATTGGTGTCGCTTATTCAGGCGTTAACTCAGGTCCAAGAACAAACGTTAGGCTTTGTGGTCAAGCTTATCGCGGTCATTATTACACTGTTCGTCACAACGCAATGGCTAGGGGCAGAGCTCCACGCCTTCGCCTCGCTTGCTATGGATAAAATTCCTCAAATACGATGAGTTATCACGACTTACACCAGGTTTTATTTTTGTACAGTCTGACGTTACCTCGGTTAATGGCATGCTTCATCTTTTTGCCTATTTTGAGCAAGCAAATGCTAGGCGGCACCATGGTGAGAAATGGTGTGCTTTGCTCACTCGCGCTGTTTATATTTCCGATGATTAATCAGCAAAGCTTGCCCGCAGAAACCGACGGCATTTGGCTGATAGTGATTTTGGGTAAGGAGGTATTAATTGGGCTATTGATAGGGTTTGTTGCTGCTATCCCCTTTTGGGCGATAGAAGCGGCCGGTTTTCTGGTCGACAACCAACGTGGTGCTGCCATGGCAAGTATGTTTAACCCAACGCTAGGCTCACAATCCACACCAACAGCCGTGTTGCTGACCCAAACGTTGATTACCCTGTTCTTCTCTGGCGGGGGCTTTGTCACTTTTATCTATGCGTTATTCAAAAGCTATACATCTTGGCCGATCGTGGACTTTTTCCCAACCGTTAGCGACGCATGGGTTAGCTTCTTCTACGCGCAATTTGAACAGCTTATGTGTCTTGGTGTGTTGATGTCCGCTCCACTAGTGTTGGCAATGTTTCTTGCTGAGTTTGGTCTGGCGCTTATCAGTCGTTTTGCACCGCAATTGAATGTTTTTTTCCTTGCCATGCCAATAAAAAGTGCCATCGCGAGTGTTTTACTGATCGTGTATCTCGGAATAATGATGGATCACTTTGAAGTACAGTTTTACGGCATTACCCGATTCGCAGAACAACTCAATACCATTTGGCAATAACGCTTAGGATTCTTTATGAGTGCAGAAAAAACTGAGCAACCCACCGCAAAAAAGTTACGCGATGCTCGACAGAAAGGTCAGGTTGCCAAAAGCCAAGAAATCGTATCGTCTGCATTAATTTTGGCGCTCATAATTGTACTGTTTGCGTTCGCCGATTATTACATGTCGCACATCTCAGCGCTTATTCTCCTACCAAGTAAGCTTGCTTATCAGGGTTTCCAAGATGCGCTAGTCGATGTCGCTATCGCCATCGCAAAAGAAATTGCCTATCTACTCGCTCCGATTATTCTGGTTGCTGCACTCGTCGCCATCTTTTCCAATATGGGGCAGTTCGGGTTCCCATTTAGTGGTGAATCCGTTAAACCCGACATCAAAAAGATCAATCCCGTCGAAGGTGCCAAACGCATTTTTTCCCTCAAGAGTGTGATTGAGTTTATCAAGTCGATCCTTAAAGTCTCTCTTCTTTCCTGCATTATCTGGGTGACATTACGCGGTAACATCAACACTTTAATGCAAATTCCAACTTGTGGGCTAGAATGTGTCCCGACCATTACTGGCGTCATGATTAAACAATTAATGATTATCTCTTCGGTAGGCTTCATCGTCATCGCTGCCGCAGATTTTGCGTACCAGAAGTTTGATCACACGAAAAAGCTCAAAATGAGCAAGGACGAAGTGAAGCGCGAATACAAAGAGATGGAAGGCAGTCCAGAAATAAAAAGCAAACGTCGTCAGTTACACCAAGAGCTACAAGCCTCTAATCAACGTGAAAACGTTAAACGTTCTAATGTATTAGTTACAAACCCAACACATATCGCGGTTGGCCTTTATTACAAGAAAGGCGAAACGCCCCTGCCCGTCATCACTTTGATGGAAACCGATGCGGTAGCCAAACGTATGGTCGCAATCGCTAAAGAGGAAGGCGTGCCTGTGATGCAAAAAGTCCCTCTTGCTCGTGCACTATACGCCGACGGTAACGTCGACCAGTACATCCCAAGCGATCTTATTGAGGCAACTGCGGAAGTGCTTCGTTGGTTGGCTTCGTTAGAGTCCGAGGCGGACTAACAAACCACATCCCATTCAAGATCTGGGCTTACAACTGCCCAGCTTTCAACCTCGATACTTTCAACGCTATAATGCGGTATCCTTTAACTGTATGTTGTTTTTATGAAATCTAGCTTAAGCATTCGCTCCTACACGAAACGTATGAGCCGACATACTCATAGTGATTATCATCAACTGGTGCTTCCTCTCCAGGGCAACATACATATTGATATGGATAGCTATGTCGGAAAGGTGGCGGTTGGCGACTGCATAGTCATCCCCAAAAGTTGTGCTCACGGGTTTAATGCCGAAGAGTCATCACGCTTTATTGTTGCGGATATGACCACTTTGCCCACTCATTTGATGGATAATAGTGTGGCTGTGTTTTCGATTAGCCCGCCTCTACTGAGCTTTATCCAGTTTGTCGAAAAGCAACTTGAGTATCAGGTTAATGATGAAATTGAAAACTCAATGGTTGCAACCTTCTATCTGTTGCTGGAGCAGCAAAAGCGGTCTCGCTCCGTGGATTTGCGTATTCGAGATGTACAGGTTGTGATCGCGGAGCAGCTTGATCAGCCACTCACCATTGCCTCATTAGCGAATGCCGCTTGCTTGAGTCCGACGCAGTTTAAAAAGCTTTTTAAAGAGCAGCTAAAAGTGAGCGTCCATAAGTACATTACACTACAACGTATGGAAAAAGCCAAAGCACTACTGACTCATACAGACCTTCCAGTTCAGTTGATAGCTGAACGAGTTGGTTATAGTGACCTTTCCGCGTTTAGTCGACGGTTTTCAATGCATTTTGGTATGTCTCCTAGAGAGTTTTCCCGATAGTCACTAAAATAGTCTTCTGGAACAAGTATTCCGTCTTTTCAGCACAAAAATCTCTATCGCTTTCTTTTATTCTTTCTACCCTAAAACAGCCATTCACTAGGTAGAAATTACAGTGTTAAAAAAACATTTCACCGACTATCAATTAGGAACTTTATCCATACTTTTTGCTTCAACCCTGTGGGGAACGACGGGCACCGCTGCCAGCTTGGCACCGGATGTCAGTGCTCTCGCCATTGGCGCATTTTCTATGGGTATTGGTGGGTTTATGCAAGCATGTCTATCTGCGAAGTCACTGAAGAGAGATTTTCGAAAAGTCGTACATAAGAAGAAAACGTTACTGATTAGTATTATCGCCTTAGCCACCTACCCACTGGCTTTTTATTCATCAATGCGATTCGCTGGTGTGGCTATTGGTACGGTTATTTCTATCTCCACTGCTCCTTTCTTTTCTGCTTTGTTAGAGTGTCTCTTTAGCCGAAATCAGACCATAACCAAGCGCTGGATGATGAGTTTCGCAATCGGGGTCATTGGCATTACCTTGTTGCTGGCTTCTGAGTCATCCGCAAATAGCTTATTTGATCAGGATATGAAGCATTGGGGTGTATTACTTGGCCTATTGGCAGGTTTGACGTACGCCATTTACTCATGGGGAGTAAAGGCTATGATTGACCACGGCATTGAATCGCAAACGGCCATGGGAAGTGTTTTTGGTATTGGTGGAGTTTTGCTTCTACCAACACTTTTCATCACGGGTGATAATCTATTTGCATCGTCAACTAATACGGCGGTCATGCTCTACATGGCCTTGATTCCAATGGGGTTAGGTTACGTCGCTTTTGGGTTTGGGCTACGGTTTGTTACAGCCAGTGGAGCTAGCATACTCACGCTATTTGAACCTGTTATCGCAGCAGCACTAGCAGTTGCGATTGTTGGGGAAGAAATTTCTTTCATTGGTTGGGTTGGTATAACGTTGACACTTGTGTGTTTGTTTCTTCAGTCGAAAAGTTAAATTAAACCGATATTAGCCAGCCCCAAAAAGGAACGCTGACGGTAGATAAAGTAAGGAGCAGCACCTACTCCCTACTTTACCATTTGAAATTACACCCAGCCTTCTGCCAAGTACATCAATCGCAATTGACTTGGTGAGCCTAGTTTTTCTAGCGCATCTAATTGGACGTCACTCAGGTTTGGGCATTTATCAAGATAAACTCGTCCGTTTGCTGCATCTAGGGGGAGCTTGTAGGTGAGCTTTTCGTTTATTTTACTTGCTTCCCCTTTATCAATCGCTCGAACAGCTGGCATGAGCCAATCCCAATCTTCTCCTAACAGTTTTTTAAACGCCCCGTTAGCAATAGACTCGGTTTTACTTGGTGCATCCTCTGGGCTTAGCTTCAAGATAGAGTCTACGTCAGGAACCAAGTGCTCACTTGGCTCTGAACCCAACATCTTTTTCAGTGTTAATCGAGCGGTTTCCATCTCTTGTGCCTCTTTAGGCGCTTGAGGAGAAGTCATTGCAGTATTCTCCTTAGGACCAAGGTACGCCATTAATGCGCGGACAGAAGCCGGATCTTGCATACTGAAGGTAAAGTCTCCTTTGGCATTAGAAACTTCAAGCCTTGGTAAAACACCAGACATCTCACCTTGCATGAGTTGTTCTTTGACTTCTGTATTTAGTCCGTATGCTCCAGCTTGGTTCGCCACAAAACCACCGCCGCTCATGATAGCAGTCGTTGCCGCAGAACCGATTGCCTCTTTTGCTATCGGTGTGACGCCCACCGTTGCTACAGAGCTAACACCGAACGTGCCCAGGCTCCCCGTCGCCATACCTAACGTAGCTCCAATGCCACCTTCAGCCGACAGTATCGCATGACCTTGAGCCAAGGTTTGCTGCATCGGCATAGAAAGACGTTGATCTCGCCCTGGCAGCTGTGAAATTTGTTCTAACTGATGATGGTAAGCCTCAGCATCACCATTTACGGCCGCTTTGTGCAACTCTCTACCTGTAGAAATCAATAAGCCAACGCCAGGTAATGCCAAGTTAATAACGGCGTTCACACCAGAACCTTTTAGCTTTTCTTTGCCCATCTGCAGCAGTTCAGCAGCGAAGCCATCCATTTTTCCTGGATACTGGGCTTCTAAACTCACCTGCATACGCGGATCTTTGCTGATCGCATCAAACGTATTTTTAAGCTGCTGGTACGTATCGCTGCTCACTTTTATTTCATCCAATAGGCTGACAACTTCTAAGATTTTACGCTCAGTAAGTGGCTCACCGCGATAGCCTGAAGGACTCACTAGGGAGTAAGCCAACAGCGCAACCTCAGGTTTTTCTTGCTTAAGTAGCGCCTGCTTTAAATCAAGGTGAGTTTTGATGTTTTCTTGGAAAAACTTAGTGTATTTGCTTCTCAATACGCCTTCGTGAATAGAAGCAAACTTGTGACCTTTGTGGAATGTGGAAGGCTCTTTTACTTCACCTCTTTTGCTGATCACTCGGTCATCTTTTTGCGCAGCAACTGCACGAAACTGTTCTAGATCAGGTACTGGGCTTTGGCTGATTTTTTGTGTTGTATTAACCATTTTTCTCTCCTACACACGAAGTGATTGAACATGAGCTTGTTCATGATTAGAGGTGGTTGGAATCGCTTGATCCAACATTGCGAAACGCGCTTGCCACAGCTCGGCCTGTTCAATAACTTCGTGAAACCAAGCGGTAAGGTTCGTCGTATTTAGATGCTCAACGGGTTTACGTCCTGCTAAGACAAGCTGTCGACCATTTGGAGCTAAAGCAAGTGCGAGGTTGCCACTACCAATTCCTTGATAGTTAGCATGAGCAAGAAGCTCTAAACCTTTTAGTCGTTGTTCACCGGATTTTTCTAACCCTCCGAACGTTACAGACAACATCAAATCATCCGTATCTGTCGCGATGAAATACAACATGTAGCGATCATCGACCAGTAGCTGACAACGTTCATTTTCTTCAAAATTCAGTTCGGGCAACTCATTGAGTTGGCAAAACTCCAAGAGCAGTTGTTGAATCGTGTTCATAACTTTTTCCTTTTGTTTCAATAACTCTATTGAACAACGATTGCAGATTGAACGATGTCGGTAATGGCTTTATTTTTGTCACTTTTTCGCCTTCATTGTGAGGTTTTCCGCAGAAATCTCGCTCTAAAATCGAGTTGCCAGAGTAATAAAAAAGAGCAGCTCAGAGCTGCTCTTTCAATAAAGGTTAGATGCTTAGCATGGTGTATTTGCTCACTTCTTTTGCAGATTGACTAACCCAGTTTATGGCTATCAAAAATGACTTCTGTTGGCGGGAACATATTCGAAACAGGTGGTCGTTGTGCATCTCCAAACATTGGTGCACCGAATGCAGATGTCGCCCACGGGTCAACAATTTTCACATCCTTACTCCACGTTGATGGATCTTTTATGTCGCTCCCCTCTTGTCGACCAACCAATACATAAAGGTGTGTACCTGAATGACCCTTTTTAAACGCAACCACTTCTACTTTGGGTTCACTTTCAGGTGTTCCTGACATGCCTTGAATCATCTCAGCGGCGGCAGCAAAGGCAAATGTAGTACAGCAGCCGGCTTTCGCGGTTTGTACTGCCTTAGCAATGTTCTGTAAAGTGCTTAATTGCGGTGCGGTTCCTCTTTGTGCTGCAGCTTGAACTCCGTTTGCGGACATCGTCGCTCTGTGATCTTGCATGATTCGCGCTTGATCCGCGTGAAGCTCTTTTAGTCGTGGCTTTCCTTTTGTTTCATAAAACTGTGACCCCTTAACACCGAACGTATTTAAGTCCGTACAGGCAAAATCACCAAGCTTTTGAAGGTTGGCTTTATGTTCGTTGATAAGCGCGGCACTCGATGAAGCTTTATTGGTTTTGGAAGATGAGGCTGCCGTTTGTGCAGTGGGCCAATTTGAGCTAGGACCAGACGACAATCTCTCAAGATTTTTCAGGCTCCCAAGCGTTAACTTGTTTTCACCGTTCAACACATTTTTCAGCATGAGCTTCGCAACATCTTTAGGAATACCCTGCTTAGTAAGCAGGTTCACTACAATATCTTTCGCTTTATTCTGGTGGCTAATACGCGCGCTGATACTTTTATTTTTTGGTGCGCCCTCTTTAACAAAAATATCTTTACCGTTGTGTGCTCGAACCTCTTTGTCGTCAGCTTGATTTTGTGTCGCCAAATGTGACGTTAACTGACTCAACGAGTGCATTTGCGATGTATTAATATTGACCATGTGTGATGCCTTAAACTTGAATAAATGCGTGTACGTCTGTTTGGCTAAAATCTACAACCGTGTTGTTTTGAAATAACTGTCCCCAAGTATCAACTAATTCGTTCAACTGAATGATTAAGTTAGCAATGTTGGTGAGTTCACTTCCAGTCGCGATAGCAACTTGAAGAACAACGTCTTTGCGTGTTGGATTCACACAAAACTGCACACCACCTGTTTCTCGATACAAAAAGTTGTATTCAAGTAAAACTTGAAGTTTATCTAGCGTAATATCATCTTGTTCTATAAGCAGGTTTTTGGAAATCAATAACTCGCCTTTTTCCTCTACGAGCAGAACATCGACACTGTTGTTTTCAGCAAAATGCAGTGACCACATTTGATCGTCATACGCTGTCACGCGCTCAAGGTTCAGCACTTCTCCTAGCTCAGAGAGAAGCATATTAATCTTTCCTGTATCCATGTTGTGTCCTGTCTAATTTATTATAACTAAGTGACATCGATATATTTATTTCAGCGAAGCCACTTGGGTATAACGGCTCATTTAAATAAGCGAATAAGGATAAAAGAGATTTTATGGCGAGATAGAAACCGACACTTTATTTCAACGTCTCATTTTTATTGCTATTAGCCGTTTTATTGAGAAGAAAAATTAAGGTTAAGCTGGAAAATAAAAGAGCGGCAATCGCCGCTCCAAAAATTAAATAGAAGTAGAAAATCACTTAATACCGTGAAGGCTATTTTCTGCATCCATAACTAAAGGATTGAACGAGTCGTTACGAAGTTCTGCTATCGCGTATAGCATGCGCCCCATGCGACCATTTCCATCGGTAAAGCCATGGTACCCGATAACTCCGGCGAACAAATGTTTACCTAAGTCTTTATCTTCTACAGGGTTCTCTTTCAAAAAGCCTTCAATGTGCTGCTTTAACATGCCCTCACCGCCAATACTTGACGGCAAAGTGCCACCCGAAATATTTGGCCCTCGGTAATCACGCTCAACATTAGGCACCAATCGAGCGTGTAGCTCTTTTAGGTTTTCCATATTCAATAAGTCTTTACCATTAGACGCGTATTCTTTCAGTAAAGACGTAATATTTTCGGCATCGTTTCCTTTAGAGTTAGAAGCATTAATGATCCACGCCGCAGCTCTTTCAACATTATTGGTTACGCCACTTTTGTTAAACGCATCCTCCGCCAGTCCTTCAGCGTATACACCTTGGCTTAGATCGGTGCTTGCTAGACCTTCGATATGACGTTGCGCCGATTTAAGATGCATCACCTCCATATCAAACACCGCTTGCATTTGATTAATGCTACCTGCCGGGTTTTTCTGCGCTGCAGATACACCACCGCCGTAGTCTTTTACTACACGTCCAGCAAGCGACTTCGCTGCACTTTCGCCAATCAGTGATGCGAGGTTTTTACCAGAATCGGTTTCTAACATTGCCTCTGTCATCGCTCGCTCTGCTAACTGGTTTAGCTCAGCAGAGTTCGACTGAACTGATTTACTGTCTAACTTCGCAAAGGCATTTAAGACATCTGATGCGGTTTTTATGCTTCCATCCTTGAAGAACATTTGTCCATGCTCAACAGAAGAAGCAGCTTGTAAACGCTGAGCTTGTCCTTGCTCATTATCAAATACGGCTTTTGTAAGGGCTTTCGCTACCGATTGTGGGCTACCTTCGCGAAACAGTTTTCCTGTCGCTTCAAAAAATCGCGCTACTGCACCATTCGTAGGATTGGCGCGAGTAAATTCTTGGGTCGCTGCGTTGATTTGGTATTCTTTGCCACCAATACTCAGCTTACCTTCGTTAAGTATCTCGTTACGAGCTTGCGGCATGGCGGCCTGCAACGCGCTAACACTTCCAAAACTGATCATGTTTTAAACCCTTAATGTGGAAAAATGAGTGGTATTCGTTTCCGGTACTTCGGTTGTTTTATTGGTTACTTCTTGTGTATTCGCACTTTTTAACCACTCGATGAAATTCGCAAATGACTCATCGAAAAAAGATACAGTTAGCAGTTGCTGAGGCAGGTGTATGAAACCGATATATCCGGTCTCTTCCTCCCAGCATACCGCTGGAGAGCCTTGCGTTAAGGCATCTTTCATATGTTGATGCAAAATATCAGCACTCGGTTTATCACCTGAAATCAGCCCGATAAGCGTCACACGATCTTCTTGTGCACGAATTGTGATTGCTGTGTTTTGCTCAACGAGTAGATGGCAACAATCATCCTCATCAAAAACCAACGGCTCCAATTGGCAGCGGCTGGCAAAATCCGTCAGTAAAGAAGTTATAAATCCATTAGCCATTCGACTAAATAATCCTATTTTTGTTGTTTTAGAGGCGCTGCTTGGTTGCAACACTTATCAACTAAGCAGCTTTCTTAGGTGTATTCTTAAGGATTTATGGCAGTGAATATTTTAGAAATGGTCGGATTTTTTTTGTTTAAAGGCATTAAAATGAAAAAACTCAGCAAGTGCTGAGTTTTTGAGGTTTATTCATGAATCGTAATTTTACGCTCGCTGAGCTGCTTCACCATGGCTTGCTTTAATGCATGCAGCTGTCCATCAATACTGGCGTCGATGATCCCAACTTCTGTTTCCAAAATGCAGCCTCCATTTTTCAAGCGCGCATCTGCTACCACGTCAACGTAACCGACTTCAGGGAAATCACTTAATACACCAGCCACCTTTTCTCTCACCTCAACAACCTGCTCTGGGTGGACATGTAAAATGACCTGCTTTTGGTTACTCACCAGTTGCAACGCTTCTCGAACTACACTCACCGTGGTATCGACATCATCGAAGGTATCGATGATCTTACGTACTGCTTCTAACACCACATCTGTCATTTTTTCTTCGACTTGCTGATAGTAGTCATTACAACGTGCTAAAGTTTCAACCATCGTTTGCGCATTTTCAATCTTGGCTTGTGCAAGGCCATCTTGATAACCACGTTGTTTTACGGTTTCGTAGGCTTGCTGGGCATTAGCAATGATGCTTTCAGCTTTGGAGTTCGCGGCTTCAACTAAGTGTTGCGAATCCAGATAACTGGCATAATCTTTCGCTTTCAGCACCTTTAAGCCAGGTGCCAGCTGCAAATTGTCTGTTTTTATTTCAACAAATGAAACCATTGAGGAATAACCTGTTTTGCGATTTTTTTTGTGAGTCGATACGCCAGATCTCGTTGATCCGCTTCCAACCAGTTAGCTGTTTCCGCGTTTTCGCTAAGTTGCTTTTCTAATTTGAATTGCCAACGAAGAACAACATCTTCTGGTGAGTTAATCAAAATAAACCTCATCCAAAAATATCCCAGCGCCCTCATGCTTGCTTCAACAGACCTTTCATCCAATAGTTCTGGTAACGAACGCTGCCAGCCTTGCGGCCAGCTGGATAACAGCATCGGCCCGTTTTGAATTAAGAACCGAGCGCCTTCCAAACCAAATACGTTGTTCAGAACCTGTTTAGGATGTTTTAAGACAACGCTTCGCATCGCAACGCAATGCAAAGCTCCACCCACCATCAATACGAGTTGATTCAACGCGTCTGTCGGGAGCAATGCCAAACTATGACAAGGTCTGTTAAAAGCCATCTCAGGAACGGGAGATAACGCCCACTCATTGATACACCATTGGTTGAACATGGGGTTATCTCTCCAGCCTTCGATATTTAGTAACCAAGGCTGCTTTTGCTCTATCCAACTTCTATGGATGTACTGGCAAGGCGCATAGTTAAACTGGTGTTGTACCTGCGCGAGTGGTGTTTCTGGTTTAACCACGCTTCGTGTTCCTACGACACCATGTAAAAGTAGCGATATTCGAGCCGATGAGTGCCGCTACCAAGAACACCAAAATGGCGATAAGATTATTCGCCGTCTCTTTGGTGACCTGAACCGACAAAATGCTTTTAAATTGATTGTTTTGAGTAGCAACTCGAACCTCTGATGAGGGTACCATCACTACGCTGATTCGATCGTAGTTCAACCCCTCAATACTGTTGTTCACTAATAATTTGATCTGCGGAACATATGAATCAAGCGCAATATCTGCCGCGTGTTTAATAAATACGGAGGCAGAAGCTGGAGTTGGACGCTCTCCTGGACGCAGATCTTGATCTTCCAAAACAACATGAACACGTGCCACTAGCACGCCATCAATCTGAGATAAGGTTGAGGAGAGCTCTTGAGATTTCGCGTATACCAAACGTGCTCGTTCTGCTAATGGTGACGAGATCAAATCGTCTTTGGGAAACACTTCTTTCAGTGTGGAAAACTGCTCTCTTGGATAACCTTTTCGCTTTAGCGCGTCTACCGCGAAGGCGATTTGGGAACTGTCTACCATTAACTTGACGGTGTTGTCTTTGTCAGGCTCTTTTGTTGCAACGACACCTTCGGATAGTAAGATCGACAACATCTCATTACCCTCTTTCTGAGTAACGTTTGTGTATAACTCGGTCTGACAACCTACCAGAAACAACGTGAGCATGATGAAAACTGCTCTCATTTTATTCATCATCACTATTGTGCCTTCAATAAGGTTTCTACGTTTTGTGTGGTTTTACCCACGGTTTTCGCGATCAGCTCTTCTTGAAAAGTAATGCGTGTCAGCGCCCACTGCATTTGCAGTAATTGCGCCGGATCATCACCCACCATCTTCATGTTGTCTTGCAGGTTACTTTTCGCGTTATCGATAGTGTTTTTCAACTCGCTGATGTTTTCTAGCAAACCTCCCTCCAGGCCATTACTTGCCTCGGGAACCGACATGGCTTGCTCAAAACGTTCGCTTAAACCGTCTTCGACTTGCGCATCCTGTAACTTATCAATGTTGGTTTGCATCACCTCGGTGTACTGCGTGTTTATCATATGTACTCCTAAGATAAATCTAACTTGTGACTGTGAGTCATGATGTTTTTCACCATCGCATTTTTTTGGATCATGAAGCTAAGTTCATCACGAACCATGTCCAGTGTTGATGCCATATCAGGTAACGACTTCAACTCTGCCCAGCAATGCCATAAGGCTTGTTCTTTCTGGGCACCCAGTGGAAAATGCTGCGCTAGCATTGCTTTTAGTGCTGTTTTATCAGCAGGTGGTTCGGCAATAAGCTGTCCCGAAAAATTCCCTAGTAACTCCTGCTTCAACACCTTTAACAAATCAGATTGTGGCTGCTCGTTGCCTTTTGCACTCTTCGCCTCATGAAAGGCGTACCACATTGCCTCTCGTTTAACTTGAGGGTCGGAAAACGCTTCATTTAACGATGATAAGACACTTTGTTTACTGACAACCTCTGCGTCTTTTAATGATTCGTACCACGCTTTAATCTCCGCCAGTTTCGCTTCTGTTTTCTCTAGCGTCTCTTTTGGAGAAACATGTGAAACTTGCTCTTGCTTGTCACTTCGCTCCATGAGTGCTTTCATCTTGTCTTCATCGCTCCGCTCATAATGGCGCGACTCCGACTGACGCAAAGATTGGTGTTGAAGACTTAGGTTACTTGAATCAATGATCATCCAAGATTCCTAATGTCCTGAGAAAAGCTCGCAGCAAATGCTTGGCTTTCTTCGCTTCCTTGTGACGCAAGTTCTACCCAGCTTTCCGCTTTGCTCAGTAAACCGGCTTTGGCAGAAGCAAGAGCCGCTAAGCTGATCAGATCTGGATAGGCGTTACAAAGTGGTTCGAGTAATTGATGAGCCTCTTCATACAAGCCTTTATTCATGAGGCTCATTGCACGAATCATCGCAACGGTCTCTTCAGAACCTGAGCTTGCTTCAAGGCCATCTGCAATCGTGTTGGCTTCTTGATGACGATGCATACCTGTTGCCATCAGCGCGATTTCAGCCAGCAGTTGGCGCGTTTCTCGTTCCATGCTTTACACCTTCTGGAGAATCGACTGCATCACATCTTTAATCGCACGAGTAGTGGTCGCATTGATATTGTAAACAACAGACCATTTGTTGATCGCGTGCTGAAGCTCGGCAAGCTTTGATGGATCATCGGCATTGGTTTCTAGATTCTTGATGGCTGCCGTCACTTCTGTGTTGGCATCTTTCGCTTGTTGTTCTAACTTAGCTTTAACATCATCAAGGTTTACACTGTTACTAGCATCGTAAAATGACATAAGACTCCCTCGTATTTTTTAGTTAGCTTCGTATGATTCAACGACCGCATGGGCGGCGGTGTAAGCTTCATACTGTTTGAGTAGCAATTGGTACTGCTGTGGTGAGCACCCTAAATCCAACTGACGTTTCACCACCGCTTGTGCTTCTAAGAGCTTGCTCTTAATCTTGTGCACTTCCGCACCGTTTGTGTCGTTATTTAAAATTTGTTCAAGATTTGTCATTGTTCGTCTCGCCTTCATATCCAAGTTCTATTGTTATCACCCGCCCGCCTTTAACCAACTCAATACCAGCAGGTGTAACACTGGATATTCGGTAGCCCTGAGGCGTTCTTGCACCGACCATATAGCGAACGTTATCGGTTAGAATCACATATGGAACCTGGCCAAAGTTAACGCTACGAAACGGGAAATCGATGTTGGTGCCTTTACTCACCTTAGGTATGGATTTCAAAACTAAGTACGGTTTCTCACCATATTGTTCCCGGAAGTCTCGGGTCACACCGTAAAATCGAGTCGTTTCGATATCATCAAGCTCACCACGAACTTCAATGCGATCACCGCTGGTGACCAACTGGACTTTTTTCAGTAGCTCCGCATCCGTCAATAACGCTTTTAGCGTATCCATGTAGGCACCAGCTCGCTGCAGTTCAACCTTCCACGCAATAAGACCCGGCACGTCTCGCTCCAAAATTTGTTCAACTTGGTTCCAGCGGCTGGCATCATCGATATAGCCCGTCAGCAGCAGTGTGCCGGTCTCATCGCCATTTTCGACTTTCACTTGGTGATAGCCGAGGTTGCGCAAAATAAATCGAACCCCGCGACGGATTTCTTCCATCGTTCTTAAGTCACTTTTGTAATTGATGCCCAATACATCAATTCGACCAAGCAGATCGAGTTTCTGTGTTCGGTCTTCAACATAGCCCTCTAAGACTGCTTGGCGTGCGGCGGCATTCCATTCCACGCGAACGTCGCTAAGTTTGAGCTCGCCTAAGATGTTACGTACCAAAACAATGGGTTCTGCTTCTGTAACAATTTCATTGTTGTTTCCGTTAGCTTGGCTGTACCACATACCGGCAAAAATGACACTCGGGACAAAACTACAAAGCAAAGCGATGAGCGTTGTTTTTTTCCAGCTAGAGCGTTGCACAGCAACCACAGGTGTATTCTGTTGGCTAGATTCGTCGCTGACGTTACTCACAATTAACGCATCTTCCGCGTATCCCAGAGCGAACTTCACAACGCCGACCGAGACAACAGCATGGCGTGACAACTCGATACCATCACCTGCAACAGCGATGTCTTCACTGTTAATATTTGCCTCTTCGCAGCCTCGTAAAATGACCGAGTCTTGCTGGCAAACGAGGGTGAAATGGTTCGCTTCGACCCCAGCATCAGACAGTACAAGATCAGCAATAAAGTCGTCACTGCCAAGCACGAGAGCACCTTCAGGTAAGGTGACTTCTACTCCGGTATGCACGCCTGATAAAATACGAATTTTCCATTGCTGCATCGCGGTTAAGACTCCTCTGAAGGGCGCACACACTCACTTTGTGAGTCATCACATTCCAATACTTTCACCCGCCAACCCTTTTGCCCTGTTGGTAATCGGCACTGCGTTAATTGAGACGACTTTTGCTGTGACAATAAGTCTTGTTGATAGCGCTCGGCTTGAACCCTCGATGTGCAGCTATATACTTCCACTACCGATTTAAATTCAGCGCTATTGTTGGAGATGTTGTTAAGCTTGCCGATACTTGGTCGCAAGTCATATTCGTTGCCAATCAACACACTATCGCCAATACCATCCACAACAATTCGAGGTTCTAAAATAAACATTCGTACTGTGCGGCGCTTAGTATTGGTATTACTTCTAAACAGCGCGCCTAAATATGGGATGTCTCCTAGCAATGGCACTTTACGTAACTGATGGCTCACTTCATCTCGGTACACACCACCGATAAGTAAGCTTTGCCCTTGTTTAACCGTCGCTAAGGTGCTGATTTCAGTTTTACGAACGGAAGGAAGGTCATCGACGCCACCATCAGCGATCTTTGCACCGTCTTCGAGATGAAGGCTCAGGTTAATTTCAGGTCGTGCAGCAAATCTATCACCAACGATACGTGGGACAATTCTCAGTAACGTGCCATACGTGACCTCTTCCAGCGCTGCGGTTTCTTTACCAACCAGCTTGACGTAAAACGTGCTGCTGTTGTTCAGTACCGCTTCGACATTTTCCTGAGTTAACAATGTTGGTCTTGAAACCACTTGAGCACTGCCTTTGGATTCCAATAAACGAATTTGAGCCAGCAAGTAATTTAGGTTGGTTGAATCAAGCAAGGACTTAAAGTTCTGTCCACTGCCGAGCGTCACATCCCCCGAATTCACATCACCTGTTGTTTTGATATCGACAATGCGGTTGTTTCCGACAGACACTCCCGCTCGCCAATCCACTCCTAACTGACTTAAATCGTTGGCACTGATATCGACAATCGATAGCGCGACTTCAATTCTTGATTGCGGCTGGTCTAATTGCGCGACCAGTTTACGATAGAGCGGTAATCGTGCTTGAGTATCACGAACGATAATAGCATTAAGGCCCGGCTCTGCTTCAACTGTTGCGCCACCATGAACTGAGGCGGTTTTATTACTTTTTACAGGCTTATCTGGACTGGTAACTTCTTTGCTAGACGCACTCGCCACTTGCGTTTGAACACCAGACACGACCCGTTTTAACACCGATGCGATGCCCGGGACCGTAATTGTCTGATCTCGATATGCAATTTCTCTATCCGTTGCAGAAGCGTACTTCAAAGGAATTATCTCAACGAATAATTCGTCGGTTGAATTCGATTTCTGCAGCAAGCGCGTTTCCAATGCCTCCGCCGTTTGTACCACTAAGTCGACATAACGTGGAGGACCAGCAAGATAGACTAACCCTTTGCTCTCAGCAGCTCTCCAACCATAACGAGAATCCCAAACGCCGGTGGAAATTAACGTACTGCGTAGCTCTCTAGCCGTAAGTAATTCCAATTGAAGTAAACGTGAGCGAGTTTCTGTCGCCTTATAGACATGTAAGACGGCTCCATCGAAATACCACATCAAGTTGTACACTTGCGATAAGTAATCGAGGAATTCCGCCGGATCTTCAGGGGTAAAACGCCCATTCACTCGATCGTTGACTTTGTCACTAACAGAAACCGAGACACGATAATTTGCACCGAAGTTATTCAACAACTCTTTTAATGAGTCATTATCTGCATAGTAGCGGAACGGTTGTTCGGGCCAGTGTAAGTCTGTTGCTTGCGCGTATCCCAAAGGAACAACACTCACTGCGCATAACAATGCCTTTGTTGCAGCACGCCTAATGTTGGGAAAGATTTTTAGCATCATGGTAACCACACTGTATGGTTGATTGTGTGGTTCACGCGTTCTTGTTCCAATAATGCAATGTAACGCTCACATAGATTGACGTGCTTAGAAAGCAAAGCAGAGAACCGTTCCACCGAACAGTCCTCAACCCGTACTTTACTTTGCAAAATCAATTGCTGATCATCATTGGTTGTCAGTACGCCGCCATCCTCACGAATGGTTTTTAATGAGAGCTGCATGCAACGTTGTAACGCTTGTTCTTGTTGATAATCTAGATGCTCTTTAAACTGGAAGGGTAACGTCGCTTCCCATAAAATCCATGACGCATGTTGCTTGATGGTCAGTGATAACTGGTCAACCTCGATGTTGTAAGAACCATTTTCTGAGGCAATAAAATCCCCTACCTTTAGCGCTTCCGCTAAAGATTTCATCATCTTATCTAACATTTAACGCCCTATTTAGATCTGGCTGAGGTGATTGCAAGCCTGGCCGCACTGACCACTTTGAGTATCAAAATAGTAGTGATCGATATCACCAACAGTTTGCATGTTCTTGAACCATTGCCATACTTTCGCAACCGCATTTTGGTCGTTGTAAACCACATCGCATGCATCCCAAACTTCGTTCAGCTCAGGGGCTTCAAGTCGCACTTCCGAACACCAATTTTTCCACTCAGAAATAAATTGTTCGGTTGTAGAGGTGTACTCCGCGAACCCTTTCAGCTCGTCTAAAGACGGTTGCCACTTCTCAATTAACAAACGATGACATTCAATCACTTGCAACTGTTGTTCGCTTAACGTCCCAAGTTGCTTTTTAAGTTGATGCTGCTGGCTCTTAATAAGATCGAGTTGCTGTTGAACAAAGACGGCACTGGTGTCTTCCCCTGATAGCTTCGACCAATATTCCTTCTGAATATCGAGTTGATTGATAAGTTGTTCAACTTTAATCGAAGCATGAAGAGCACTTTGATCGACTTGTCGGTTAATCCACTCGTTGAGTGATAAATGGAAACAAAGCATCAACGTTTTTGGGACAGCCAAATTAAAGCGAAAGCCCAGACGAGAGTTGATGTAGTCCAGCCTTTGTTCGAACGTTGTGATTGTGCTGCTATCACTGAGCTGCGATCCAATTTCCAAAAATAAACGCATGGCAAACCGGTCTATCGAAGCACCAAGTTTTTGATACGTTTTAACTAACTGGCTAGCGCATAGGCTATCGACGACATTTCTATCCAACAAGCGTTGAAGTAAAGATAACTGCTCATAATTTATGACGCCTTCACTCAACAATTGTCGGTGATTGACGTGCACAACATTGAGATCCTGCGTAGGTTTCGAGGCGCTTTCATAACGAGCTCCTCTTTGTAAAACAGTCACTTTCCGCTGTGTCACTATGCTGTCTGGAAAAAGCGAACGGCGTCGCCAATGCTGCTTTTTCATTTATGTTCGTCTCCGCACCCCTTTCGAACAATCCAGAAAGAAAGAGATGTAATAATTTTTAATCGTTCGTTGTTACACGATACATAATAGAATTTACACTGGTGAGTGACTTTCAAAATTAGTCAGAAAATTTTAGTCCCAAGTCATTTCATTTCGCGATAGCCACTTGATCGTCTCCCGAACGTACGCGGCTTGGGGTCGTTCCAAAACGACGACGGTAACTCTGCGTAAAGTAAGACTGACTGGAAAACCCTGCCTCCATCGCCACATCTACGATGCTCATCTTGCTCGTCAACAGCAGTTTATGAGCATGCAGTAGTCGACGCTCACTGATCCAAGCTCTTGGAGAAATGCCATAGTGCTCATTAAAAAGCTCTTTAAAAGTGGTTAAGCTGGCACCAAACTCCTGCGCGTAGTCTGTCAACTTCCATTCTTTTAAGTAATGCTGTTCCATAAATCGACGTAACCGTTCCGACGTACGGTTTGTTTGTTGTGACAGCAACGCATACAGTGATTCTCCTCCTTTGCTGTGTAGCAAGAGAATGAGTAGTTCTTCGTATTTTAGGCACATAATGGCATCAGGGTACGCTTGTTGCTCAAGCGTCTGCATGCTAGAAAGCACTTGTTCAACGAGTATGTTCAAACCAAAAGTAAACAAACCAGAACAAACTTTGTCTACCTTAGGCAGCATCATCAAGAGATCACTGTGTTTTTGCAGCAACTGACTAACGAGTTCATTGTCGTAGGCAATAATCGACGCTTTGTATGCCCCATCTAGCGGAGAGTACTCTAACAAGTAATCCCCTTGGGATAGAAATACCCCATTTTCTGCAGCAACATCGATTGTGCAATCACCTGTTTGAACTCGAAGCTGACCATTGTGAACGACAACAATGTGAGACTGGTCTGAGTGAAATACTTCGTCAGATTTTTCATAGCAGGAAAAACTACGAATTTTTCGTGAACTCGAGTCGACCCTTTCTGAGTTTAGTTGGCCTGACACATCCATTTTCTACCCTTCATTATTTTGAGTTTCTCAGTGCAAATGTTGAGAAACTTTCAAAGCACTACTTTGATTGTTGTTATTTCTAAGTACTGCTGTATGAATTAAAGAAGCAAAGAAAAGAGCATAGAAGTTCTATCACTTACCATACCCCCCGAATAATTAGCAAATAACCCAAGCATTACCTTTACCTAAAGGTAAAGGTTTGACTTAGTAAATTTCTGCTGTCCGTCTTTATTATTTTTATCAGATAGCGTTTATCATTAGCCAAAACTTAAATATCATTTCGTTATTTAAGTTTGGTTGTTTTGTTATACATTAGAATACAATTAAATAGATTTCTGCATCGTTTCTAGAACAAAATTAAATTTCCAAAATCATAAAAATGTATGTTTTATAGCCTAAAACGCCAAGCCAACGTGTTCAAGGAGCGAGATATAATCATAAAAAATACTGTTTTTGCAACAAGTATGAGTCTAAAAAACAACTGACCCGATGACTTCAAAGTCATGTAATTAATGTTTATAAAAGACAACAAATCTTTCACAACAGGAAAGGTATAGTCTTTATTTTTATAAATTAGAAAATTCTAATAAAAATGTAGTACTTAAAATTTTATCTGTTTATTTTTGGAACAAGAATCAAGTTTTCTTGTTTATTTCCCTCAAAAAATAAATAGTTCTTTTCTTTTTCCGCAACGAGATCACCGTTTGAATAAAGCTTTCCAATAATCTTCATTTTTCCTTCACCAGCTTGAATTGGTGCAATTAAAAACGAATACTGCACAGGCAACTGAACACCTTGGTAGCTCTGAGATGCCGATTTAAAGCATTGATTATCAATAATTTTACATATTTCCACTTCAAGAGAAGTAATCGAAGGTGGAAAGTAGCCGTCGACAGAAACCCAACCATAGACTGATGCCTGACTCTGTGTATCAAAGCCATCCACCCCATTAACGGACACAGTCTGACTGCACCCACTCAGTATGAATAACCCAATAAAACCAGCCCATATAGAATTGTTCATTATGGCCCCATAAACTTATTTTATATAATCTAGCTCATTTGAAATTCACACAATTCTTTATGTAAAAATATAAAAGATCAACTTATATTTATACTACAAGCGGACAATAAATCGCATTTTTCAACAACACGTAGTTAACATGGACTGTAATTTCAAAAGCAGTTTCTGTTCTCTTTCATTCCTTCCTTAATTGAAGTTTATTAGAGAAAAGTGATATTCATATATATCATTACCATCGAGATATGCATCTGAACACATTTACTTTTGCCTTTCTATTTCTCTCAACACATTTAAAAGCCAAAATATAATAACAATCGACTAATATTGATAAACATGAAGAGATACATCTAATATTTTCCTTGATAAAATTTCAAAAGGGACTATTCCTATGTCAGCACGCCAAACTATCGATGAGATTTTGCTAAAGTTTGCTCATCAAATAGGCTTGCCTGCACTGCATCTAACGGAAAATGAAGTAAGCTTAGCCTTTGATGATAATCTAAGGGTGCATATCATCTTTCATCCTGAATCGACAACTCTGCAGCTCGAAGCTGAGATTGTTGGCCTTCAAATTGTAAATTCCGATCTTTATCGCTCTTTCTTGGCCTTTAATTATCACTGGCCTGAGCACCAGTTATTTTTTAGTTTAGATAACCACCGACATGTCCTATGTTTAAACCGACTCATTAACATTAGGCGACTGGATTACGAATATTTTGAAACAGCTTTAGCAGAATTGCTGACGCACAGCGAGTCGTGGGAAGCGTTATTGTCTTCTCATGTAACTATTGATAAGGCACCACCGATGCCACAAACTTTAGACTTGAGAGTTTAGGTGTCTTTATGTCCAATGACATCCAATCCACATACGCCAATTCATCGGTTCATGACGTTCAACAAGCGCAGCAAAGTGATGCAGTGCCGCAAGGAACGTTTCATGGCCGTAAAGTCACCCTACTCTCCTCATCAGAAAGCAGTCTGATGCGAACAAGCTCTAAAAGAGAGCTTGGTGAATGTTTAAATCAATTTGCCAGTCTCGAATCTTGCAATCGCGTTTTGGACTTTGATCCACAACTCAATATTGACAAGCAAAACGCCGCCGTAGAAAAGCTTATGGAACGAAAAGTGGCGATAATTCAACGTTCCTGATATCACAATATAAGCAGGTTAAACATCTAAGTTAACCTTCAGCCGACAAGCTCACGCTAATACAAAACCCCGAAGATTCGGGGTTTTGATTCATACTGCTTTTTCTCTATTAATTACTTAGTTTCACTAGAAGAAGCCTAACGGGTCGATGCTGTAGCTAATCAGCAAGTTCTTAGTATTCTGGTAGTGATCCAGCATCATCTTGTGCGTTTCGCGCCCGATACCCGATTTTTTGTAACCACCGAACGCTGCGTGTGCAGGGTAAGCGTGGTAACAGTTAATCCAGATTCGACCAGCTTCAATATTACGGCCCATACGATATGCGACGTTCGCATCACGTGTCCAAACACCTGCGCCTAAGCCATATTCGGTGTCGTTTGCGATTTCCAACGCTTCAGCCTCATCTTTAAATTTGGTGATAGCAATCACTGGGCCAAAGATTTCTTCTTGGAAGATTCGCATCTTGTTGTGGCCTTCCAACATGGTTGGCTGAATGTAGTACCCCTGGTTGATAGACTCTGGCTGTTCTGACACTCCACCACCAAAGACCACTTTTGCGCCTTCTTCACGGCCGATTTCCAGGTAACTTAAAATCTTATCAAACTGTTCTTGAGAAGCCTGAGCACCAACTTGAGTATCGGTATCGAGCGGATTACCTTGTTTAATCAGCTGTGCACGTTCCGTCAGTTTCTCTACAAACTTGTCATAAATCGCTTCATGAACCAGTACGCGAGATGGACAAGTACAAACTTCACCTTGGTTGAAGAAACCAAGTAACGTACCTTCGATACACTTATCAAGATACTCATCTTCGTAATCGAAGATATCTGAGAAGTAGATGTTTGGAGATTTACCACCTAACTCAACTGTCGATGGGATCAAGTTGTCTGCTGCACATTTCAGAATGTGGTTGCCAACTTGCGTAGACCCGGTAAACGCGAGTTTCGCAATGCGGTTGCTGGTTGCTAATGCTTGACCCGCTTCAGAACCATATCCGTTTACAACGTTGATGACACCAGGAGGAAGAAGGTCACCGATTTTTTCCATCAGAACCAGAATGGATGTTGGGGTTTGCTCTGCTGGCTTCAATACCACACAGCAACCCGCCGCTAGTGCCGGTGCTAGTTTCCAAGCCGCCATCAACATTGGGAAGTTCCACGGAATAATTTGACCAACCACACCAATCGGTTCTGGGAAGTGGTAGCTTGCGGTGTGCTCATCCAGTTCTGCCGCACTGCCTTCTTGTGCGCGAATACAGCCAGCGAAGTAACGGAAGTGATCCACTACTAAAGGTAAATCTGCCGCCAAGGTTTCGCGAACTGGTTTGCCGTTTTCCCAAGTTTCTGCAACTGCAAGCTCTTCTAGATGCTGCTCAATACGGTCAGCAATTTTCAGCAAGATGTTCGAACGTTCTGTCACGCTAGTTTTGGCCCATTTTGCTTTGATGTTGTGCGCGGCATCCAGTGCTAAATTAATATCTTCCTCGCCAGAGCGAGCAACTTTACAATACGCTTGCCCGTTGATTGGTGAGATATTGTCAAAGTACTCACCACCCGTTGGTTTTACCCATTCCCCACCGATAAAGTTATCGTAATGCGATCTAAAGTTAACAATGGCATTTTCACTACCTGGCTGTGCATAGATCATAACTCTTCCTTTTGTTTCTCGTTCAATGTGTTATTGCAGTGTCGTATCGCACTGTTCACAAAGAGCATTACGCAAGTCACACGCCAACTACGCCACACTTGTTGTTAATTAAATGTAAAACTATGATTACCAAGCGATAACAAACCAAGTGAGCGATGTTTGAGCGGATGTATGGTGTGAACACCAATGTTCAAGTGTTCCAAAATGGCACACCCTCACTGTGACAAAATGGTACAGTCATGGAACTTCAACACATTAGCGATAACAACTGGCTTTCAACTTCATGGGTCAGAAGTGAACAAGCGGGTTTAAAACAGCGTCGACGCCCTGAAGATATTCGAGTAACGCCAGCAACGCTCCAAGATAGGCGTCACCAACTCAATTTCTTGCTAGAGGCAGTCACTCAATTTGCGCTCCCTTTGTTTAATCAGCTATTTGCTCATAGCGACAGTCGCTTAATTTTGACGGACTCAGATGGTGTCATCATCGGCAGTTGGGGACAGCCTAGATTTCGTGAGAAGTTGACGGAAATCTCGCTAAGCTCTGGAGCATGCTGGCAAGAAAAGGTCAAAGGCACCAACGCCATTGGTACAGCCTTGGTTGAAGCAAAGCCCGTTTCTGTTATTGGTGATCAGCACTTTATCCAACACCATCGTTTTATTAGCTGTTCGGCTAATCCTATTTTCGATCATCTTGGTAACCTCATTGGCGTATTAGATATTACGAGCGAGCAAAAGAGACATGACTTCTCAACGCAAGTACTAGTACAAAACATGGTCCAGCAAGTGGAGAATCAACTACTTAACTTGATTCCACAAGGGCATATTCGTGTGGATTTAGCGTGCGAAAAAGGTTTACTGAATAGTGGTTGGCAAGGAATTATCATTGCAAATGAAGACGGACAAGTTTTGGCTCACAATCAAGTAGCCTCTCAACTTTTTGCGCAAAAAAGTATCATTGGGCAATCCTTAGACGACATTCTATCCACTCGGGGAAATGAGCACCCTTTCGTTTTCAAAACAAAACCGCTTACCGATAAAGATAGCAAGGTCAAGTCTCGTGCTGTAGCGGCGTCCAATGATCTTCATTATGGCGACTCCGCTGTTGAGCACTGTTGGCAGCAAGCCAATCGCGTCATCGATAAAGACATCAGTTTGTTGATTCTCGGAGAGACTGGTGTTGGCAAAAACGAGTTTGTGAAAGCGCTTCATAAAAACAGCCAGAGAAAAACGGGACCGTTAGTTTCCGTCAACTGCGGAGCGCTACCAAAAGATCTGGTTGAATCTGAATTATTTGGCTACGTAGCCGGTGCCTTTACTGGAGCAAACAGCAAAGGCTATCAGGGAAAAATTCGCCAAGCACACAAAGGGATTTTGTTTCTGGATGAAATCGCAGATTTACCCTTGGAAGCTCAAAGCCGGTTGCTCCATGTATTGCAAGATAAAACCGTGCTTCCCGTGGGTTCAAACCAAAGTATTCAAGTCGATACACAAATCATTGCAGCCACGCATAAAGATCTGGAACATTTGGTCAGCGAAGGATTGTTCCGACAAGATTTGTATTATCGTCTTAATGGCTTGATCATTGAGCTACCTCGCTTTGAGGAGCGTGAAGATAAACGACAACTGATTGAGAACATTCATCGGCGTCACGCCGAATCTGAACAACAGCTTTGCCCTCACCTACTTTCTCTGATGCTGTCTTACTCATGGCCAGGAAATTTGCGTGAACTCGATAGTTTAATCAAAGTATCCGCCTTAATGGCGCAAGGTGAAGAAATATTGGAACTCACACACGTCCCAGCCCACCTAAGTAAGAAACTCAGCCAAGCTCAAGAAGGGGCAGCATCCGCTGAACCAACTTCAGAACTGCGTGCAACCGTCGAAGATAAGTTGCTCAAAACATATCAAGCCAACCAGGGGAACATTAGCAAAACGTCTCGTATGCTTGGTGTGAGCCGAAATACCATTTACAGAAAGTTGAAAAGCCTTGGCATATTAAGTTAATTCTACGACCTCAGATACAAAAAGAGCACCGTTGCGGTGCTCTTTCTCTTTGAAACCTAGCTTACAGGCCGCCTTGTTGTTGTGCCTGTTTTACTAATGCCTGACGTTGAGTTTCCTTCTCAGAGATCACTTGATTGTCCTTGTGCACTTCCTGTTCCAATTCTGCTGGAATGAAAACAAAGTACTTGTTAAGAGTCATCTTAGAACCTCAATTTGCTGTGTTAATTACCTTCTTGGTCGACGTAAACAAAACCAGAAAAACATGTTTTACTGGATCCTTGTTGCTAGTTTCAAAAAATAAAGGATGTTCATATAGTAAACATCCTCCATGTGGGCGCTAATTATAGGCGTAGTTTAAAGGCTTACCTAGCACTCTTTTTCACCTTTTGTGCAATCTGAGTTTCGATCGAAAAACGGGTTTAATTGCCCGTAGTTACTAAGGTATTGTTAAACAGAGAAAAAAGCTTTTACTGTAACTGACGACAGGGATGAGCTTACGAGTGTAGGTTCACTTGCAATTGTGTATCGTAGAGTTCGAATACGATAATAATAGCGCTACATGCCCTTAATCTGCGTAGTTAAAAACTTTGAAGTGATAGACAACCGAAGTCATATCTGTGCAACTCAGTTTAACGATTTGTCTACCAGTTCAATATTTCACCTTTTTTGAGAAATCTTTAGCCACTTTTTTGTGTGAAACGTCCCAAAAGAGCAGACAATTAAAGTGTGGTATATGACCACAATTGTCTATTCCCACTTAGCTTCGGGAGGCGTTTATGAAAAGTAACAAACTTGGCCATGTAATGTCTTTCAGCAGGATGTTTTCCTTCATCGCATTCTTGACGGCCACATTCGCATGGATTCTCAGCATGTACGCCCTATTTACTGTTTCTTTAGTGGCTCTTGTGGTCAGTGCAATTCTCTACCTAAAAGACAGGTTTTATCAAAACAAGAAAACGACCACTGAAAAGAGCGCCTAGGCGCTCTCGAAGTTCCGTAAAAGCAAACACAAAAAAGGATGCCACTTGGGCATCCCTTTATATCTTTATATTTATTCGGTTTACTTAAAACGATTACACGTCGTAAGTTGTAGACGCTGTGTCGCCGCCTGTACCAGTCCAGTTAGTGTGGAAGAATTCACCACGTGGACGGTCAATGCGCTCATAAGTGTGAGCACCGAAGTAGTCACGTTGAGCTTGAAGCAGGTTCGCTGGTAGACGAGCTGTTGTGTAACCGTCTAGGAAAGATAGCGCAGAAATCGTACATGGCATTGGGATACCAGACTCTAGAGATTTCGCTGCTACTTTACGCCATGCTGCTAGGCTGCCTTGTAGGATGTTTTTGAAGTACTCATCAGAACCAAGGAATGCGATGTCTGGGTTCGCTTCGTACGCATCACGGATGTTGCCTAGGAACGCAGAGCGGATGATACAACCACCACGCCACATTAGTGCTACGTTACCGTAGTTTAGGTCCCAACCGTTCTCGTTCGATGCTTCGCGCATTAGCATGAAGCCTTGAGCGTAAGAGATGATCTTAGAAGCTAGTAGCGCTTGACGTAGTGCATCAACCCACTCTTGCTTGTCGCCTTCAACCGGAGTGATTGTCTTACCGAATAGAGATTCAGCTTCAACACGTTGGTCTTTCAGTGCAGATAGACAACGAGAGAATACAGACTCAGAGATAAGTGTTAGTGGAATACCTAGGTCTAGTGCGTTAATACCAGTCCATTTACCAGTACCTTTTTGGCCTGCTGTGTCTAGGATCTTCTCAACTAGAGGCTCACCGTCTTCATCTTTGTAGCCAAGGATGTCAGCCGTGATTTCAACAAGGTAGCTGTCTAGCTCAGTCTTGTTCCAATCAGCGAATACTGCTTGCATCTCGTCAGCAGACATACCAAGACCGTCTTTCATGAACTGGTAAGCTTCTGTGATAAGCTGCATGTCACCGTATTCGATGCCGTTGTGTACCATCTTAACGAAGTGACCAGCACCATCGTTACCAACCCAGTCACAACATGGCTCACCAGCGTCAGTTTTCGCAGCGATACCTTGGAAGATAGGCTTAACCGCTTCCCATGCTTCAGCAGCACCGCCAGGCATGATAGATGGACCGAAGCGCGCACCTTCTTCACCACCAGATACACCAGTACCGATGAAGTGGATACCTTTTTCACGTAGTGCAGCAACACGACGGTTTGTATCTGGGTAGTTAGTGTTACCACCGTCAATAATGATGTCGCCTTTGTCTAGCAGAGGTACTAGCGCTTCGATGAACTTGTCTACAACGTCTCCAGCGCGAACCATCAACATTACTTTACGCGGCGTTTCTAGCTTCTCTACTAGTTCTTCTAGAGAGTATGCACCGATGATGTTCGTGCCTTTTGCTGGACCTTCCAGGAACTCGTCTACTTTAGCAGCAGTACGGTTGTGAGCAACCACTTTAAAGCCGTGATCGTTCATGTTTAGGATAAGGTTTTGACCCATTACTGCTAGGCCAATTACACCGATATCACCTTTCATTGTTTCTCTCCAATTTTATTTCATCGACGAGCAGCGTCTTAAGCAATTTTTGCTGCCGCGTCTAAGTCTAAATACCATTCCGTTAGGCCCGATTTCGCTTGAATCTTAGCCGCTGGGTATGGCAGTGCGTGTGCTGGTGAACTGTTAATTTCTTCAACAATGTCCGCTTTTCCTGCACCAAGCACTAAGTAACTAATGCGTTTCGCTGCTTCTAATACGCGTGCGGTTTTCGACACACGAAGTTGGCCCGATTCAGGATGCGACGCCACAAGAGATAGGTTCGCATCATCATAATTCGTTTGGCCAGGGAACAGAGAAGCTGTATGACCATCTGCACCAACGCCTAATAAGATCCAGTCAAACACAGGTGTGCCGTTTTCACTCGGGATCACCTCTGCCATCTCTTTTGCAAAGCGCTCGGCTTCTGCTTTAGGCTCATCTTCGCCACGGATGCGGTGAATGTTTTCTGCAGGAATATTTACTTGGCTAAACAACAATGTGTTCGCTTCACCGTAGTTGCTTTCTGCATCGTCAGGGGCAACACAACGTTCGTCACCCCACCAAAAGTGGAGGTTTTCCCATTGAATGGAGGTTGCGTAAGCCTCTGAAGCCAGTAGTTTAAACAGCATTTTAGGAGTGCTGCCGCCAGAAAGAGAGATGTGAACAGGTCTGCCCATTTCGCTAAACGCTTTCATATCGTTAGCTAGGCTTTCAACTACCTGTTCTGCTGTTTGGTAGATCTTATGGTTGATCATAGTTCACAGTAATCCGTATCTGTTAAGTTTTTACATGGGAAACGCCAAGCGCGACCATCACGCTGTAACAAGTCATCTGACTCTTTAGGTCCCCAAGTGCCGCATGCGTACCCGAAGAGGGATTGTGGATCTTGCTTAAAATCTAAGATTGGCTGTACGTATTGCCAACACGCTTCCACCGCATCACTACGTGCAAATAGCGTAGCATCACCATTCAAAGCATCAAGTAGAAGGCGCTCGTATGCCGTTAGCATTTGCGTTTCTTGCAGGTCAGCGTAATGGAAGTTCATTTTCACTTCCTTCGCTTCAAAGCCTGCGCCTGGCTCTTTCAAGCCAAAGCTCATTTGAATGCCTTCGTCTGGTTGAATACGAATGATCAGCTTGTTTTCTGGTGCGTTTTGACCAAACACAGGATGCGGTGTTTGTTTAAAGTGGATAACCACCTCAGTAACGCGTGTTGGAAGACGCTTACCAGTACGCACGTAAAATGGCACGCCATTCCAACGCCAGTTGTTGATGTACGCTTTCAAACCGATGTAAGTCTCTGTACGAGAATCGTCTGCAACTCCCGGCTCTTCACGGTAGCCGCGTAGGCTTTGCCCACGAACTTCAGACGCCGTGTATTGGCCTAATACTAGGTCATTGCGCAGAGCGTTTTCGTCTAATGGCTTTAGGCATTGAAGCACTTTTACCACTTCATCACGCATCGAGTCTGCATTGATTTGCGCTGGTGGTTCCATACCTACCATTGCTAATACTTGTAGCAAGTGGTTTTGGAACATGTCGCGCACAGCGCCAGAGTTGTCGTAGTAACCACCACGCTCCTCTACGCCAAGGAATTCTGCGCCTGTGATTTCAACGTAATCAATGAAGTTACGGTTCCAAAGCGGCTCAAACATCGCATTAGAGAAACGAAGCACAAGTAGGTTTTGTACCGTTTCTTTACCTAAGTAATGGTCAATTCGGTAGATTTGATGCTCTTGGAAGTGCTCGTGAATTTCTTTGTCCAGAATACGCGCCGATTCAAGATCATAGCCGAATGGTTTCTCAATGATCAGGCGTTTCCAGCCATCCTCTTCACTGTTAAGACCATGTGCTGCAAGACTTGCAGGGATCACACTGTATAAACTTGGTGGGGTTGCTAAGTAAAAAAGCGTATTGCGTTGCTCGAATTGATATTCGTCCGCAAGTTGGTCTAAGCGAGAAGATAGCTTACCGTAATCTTGTGTGTCAGAAGTATTAATTGCTTGGTAGTGCAGATGGTTAATAAATGCATCAAGCGTTTCTGGCTCAGTCTTTTCCATTTCCTGAAGCGATTTTTTCAGCTTCGCGCGGTAAGACTCATCACTGTATTCAGTGCGACTTACACCCAGAATGGCAAAATTCTCTTGAAGCTGCTTGTTCGCGTAGAGGTGGTATAAAGCAGGAATGAGCTTACGGTACGTAAGGTCACCTGAAGCACCAAAAATAACGATGCTGCTGTTTTCTGGTATTACCATCATCTTTCCCTTAAAAACGAGGTACTTATTGTGTGCCCGGATACGGCTAGAGAATGAGCCAACCCTATCAATGGCACCTCAAAATAGAAAATTGGTCTTACCTATTACGTTGATAGGTAAAGTCTATGGGCCCAAAGAACCTTAAGAAGTTGCATTTCCGATTCTTGGAAACACGACGTATTGAGGTCATTTAAGTCACTTATGTCTCAAAAGTACACACTGTACTCGCTGGAGGAGAGTCCGACACGGGGCAATATTGTCTACGACTATTTGATTTACATCAACACTTGCCAGTGCAAACGTTTAAATAAGTTGCACAAAACGTCATAAGCGATTGTATTTTATTGATAAAAAAAGTTTCATCTGAACGCTCCAAAATTTAAGCAAAAACTCTAATATGGGCAATAATTACTCATCCTTGCAAGCCATTACAGTTTTATCGTGATCTGTGTTACTTACTTTTTATTTCATCATCCTATTGATAATGATACTCAATTAAAGATAATGAAATCACTATTAATGTGAAAGTAGAACGCCATGAAATCAAGCGCCATTAACCCACATCCCATAAACCGAATACAATCGGTGCTTGACTACATTCACACCAACTTAGACAGCACTCTGAGCGTAGATGAAATATCGAAAGCAAGTTGTTGGTCGCGCTGGCAACTGCAACGCGTATTTCAACAACACACTGGCGTATCCGTCGCTCACTATATCAGAGAGCTTAAACTTAGCCTTGCGGCTGAGCGCTTAATCCATACTTCTGACCGCTCGTTAGATATAGCGATAGAAATGGGATTTACATCTGAACACGCATTTAGCCGAGCGTTCAGGAATATGTTTTCAAAAAGCCCCCGTGAATATCGAAAAACGCAACAACTCTCCGGGTTGAGACAACCTTTGACGCTGCGTAAGACACCAAAAGAAGAGAAAAAACATCAGCGCTTTATTGAAGTTCGAATAGAAACAAAACCGGCTTTTGAACTTGCTGGTTATCATGAACCTATTCACGGATTGTTTTCTGCTACGCCCGATTTCCAATCCAAAGTACCGTCACTTTGGTCACGTCTTTATTCATCTGAAAACCTTAATAATTCGGAAAGTACTTACTTTGGCGTGATTGATGTGACGCAAGCGTATTCAAACAACCAACAACTTGAGTACTGGGCAGGTTATGAGTGTAGTCCAACAGTAAACGCATCAAGATCAACGAACTCTTCCAACTCGGGGTTAGACCTCTTGGCTGTTCCTGAGCAAACCTACGCCGTCATTACACACATAGGCAAAGCATCAGAGCTCGCCTCAACGCTGGAATGGTTTATTTTACATTGGCTACCCTACTCTAATTATCATGCTATCGATGGTTATGAGTTAGAGCTTTATCCAGAAGGTTATGATGTTGATAGCGAACAAGCACAAATGCAGTATTGGATTCCTGTCGAGCCAAACGACGCGCTATCTTTAAAACCTAAGAACAGAAGAATACGTTCCAAAGATTAGTGTTTTGCACCAAATTGTTAACTTTTCCTATTTCTTTGAATATAGAATACAAATAACAATCATTATCAATAAATAGAAAAAGTAGTGGAATTTATAAATATGGAAAGTCCGATTCGATTTCATCGTTCAGCGGTTGCTATCGTCGTATCCGCATTGCTCGCTGGCCACGCCAATGCGACTGAGAGCGTATTCCAACACGAAACGATTACGGTGCTAGGAGAAACATACCGAAACACCGCAACTAAAACCGTTTTAGAACCGGAGGAAACACCGCAAGCGATCACGGTAATCACTAAAGATGACATGGACCTACGCGGCGTAAACTCGGTGAGCGAAGCATTGCGTTATGCGCCTGGCGTAAATACAGAATTGCGTGGTGGTGCCGTTTCCCGACTTGACCTATTCAATATTCGTGGTTTTATTAACTACACCAACTTTTATGATGGTCTTCCTTTGCTGTACAACGGTTGGAACCTTCAACCGCAGGTCGATTCCGTTGCTCTTGAGCAAATCGAGGTTTTTAAAGGGCCAACGTCTGTTCTTTACGGCAATATTCCACCAGGAGGTATGGTCAACATTATCGCCAAGGCGCCTCAGTCAACACCCTCGCACTCTGTCTCGATTAGTACAGGGACTAACAGCCTAAAAGAACTGACGTTCGACACCACAGGACAAATTGGTGATTCTAATGTGGATTACCGTATCGTCGGCCTGGCAAAACAGCGAGATGGTCAAGCCGATACGTCTGAAGATGAACGTTATGTACTCGCCCCATCTTTCAATTGGCAAGCGACAGAAAGCACATTAGTGAACGTGAATGTTTACTATCAAAATGATCCATCAGCAGGTATCTACACGACTGTGCCTGCGTCTGGCTCAGTGATTAAAAACCCACTTGGCTCGATGTCACCAAGCACTTATTTGGGGGATGAGGACTGGAACACTTACGAACGCGAAGTTCTGATGATGGGTTACAAAGTCCAACACGACTTTAACAACAATTGGCAATTTCTACAGAATGCCCGCTACATGACCGCCGATGCCTATCAGGAAAACACATATAACGGTGCACTTGAAGCGGATAACCGTACCGTTGGTCGAAATGCCTATTTAACCGATGAAAAGTCCAAATCCTTTGTGATTGACAACCAACTATCTGGCTACTTTAAAACAGGAAATTTTGAACATAACTTATTGTTCGGGCTTGATTATCAGTATCTAGATTCAGATGTAAAATACAAAGACACGCTTGGGTATTCGCTAACTCAGGACATTTTTAATCCTGACCACAACAGCATTGATCGTAATGCACTGAATTTCCAATACAAACAAAACTTAGATATCAAAACGAAGCAGATTGGCGTTTATTTCCAAGATCAAGTTCGTTACGACCAACTTGTAATGATTGCAGGTCTTCGTTGGGATAAATACGATTCAAATACAGACGCCGTTAGCGATTATCTAGGAGCAGTATCCAACAGCAAGGAAGAGTTAGACGATACCAACGTATCTTTCCGAGTCGGTGGTTTGTATGAGCTAGACTTTGGTCTCTCGCCATACCTTACTTACTCGGAAAGTTTTGAGCCAATTGCGGGTGCCGACTCTTCTGGTAAAGCATTTGAGCCATCAACCGGTCATCAATGGGAGTTAGGCTTTAAATACGCCCCATTATCTGGTGATATCTCAGGTAACTTAGCACTCTTCCATATTACGAAGAAAAACGCGATCTTGACCGATCCGAATAATCCTTATGCACCGAACTATCAAGCGGGCGAAGTGGTATCACAAGGTATTGAACTTGAGGCAAAATGGCAAGTTACAGCACAAGCTGATTTCACTCTAGGCTATACATATACCGATATGGAGATTACCGAGGACAGTTATTACAACCAAGAAGGTAAAACGCCGGTTTGGGTACCTGAGCAAACGGCTTCTCTATGGGCAAATTACTTCTTTGAAGGAAATCTTTCAGGCCTTCGTACCAGTGCTGGCGTTCGCTATGTCGGGGAAGCACAAATTGATGCACAGAATAGTCAAAAAGTACCGGACTACACCTTGTTTGATTTAGCAGCAAGTTACGATTTCTCAACGGTATCTGAATCAATGAAAGGGGCTAGCGTCACGCTTTCTGCAAGCAATCTATTCGATAAAGAATACTATTCTTGTTACGACAAAAATAACTGTTGGTTTGGCGCTGAGCGCTCTATCGAAGCGATGTTAGAATACAACTTCTAGCCTCTTAGAACGGAACAGCAGTAATTTGTAAAGCGATGGTTTCTAAAACAAGCCATCGCTTTTTATTTTGCATAGAGCATCAATATAAACGCTACCGTGTCACTTTTTTATAGCACCTTTCTGGCCTACCTACCGACCCATAGTTTAAATCAGCCTCTAGTTCACCAGTACTGATAAGAAACTCAAGATAACGTCTAGCGGTTGTTCGGCTCACTCCGATTTTTTCACCTGCCTCATCAGCGGTCAGCACACTGCCATTTGGGAACAACTCTCTGATCTTGTCTAGGGTTACACCATCAATCCCTTTTGGTAATCGGTTCGGCAAGTTGTCTTGATTGGCGTGAGACTGCAGCATTTTATCAACGAGGTTCTGATCCAAACTCTCTACGATGTCTAGTTGTTGGCGTTGGGACACATACTTTTTCAGTGCGGCATCTAAACGTGGAAACATCACTGGTTTTAACAGGTAATCGACAACGCCACCCCTCATCGCCTGTTGTAACGTATCGACATCCCTTGCGGCTGTAATCAAAATGACATCACACGTTTGGTTACTTGCACGCAGTGTATTTAGTATCTCAAGCCCTGTGCCATCGGGAAGATAGACATCCATCAATAGTAAATCTGGCTTAAGAATGTCGAGTTGCATTTCTGCTTCCATTCTCGTGGTCGCAATTCCAACCACTTCCAAACCTGTCAGTTGGCTTAAGTATTTGTGGTGCAGCTCAGCAATAGCCAGATCATCTTCAATGATCATTACGCGAGTCGCCATACTCATATTTGTTCTTCCTTGGGTAAGTACACCGTTATTCTTGTCCCATAATTTGTATTGGGTATCATCTCAACATGGCCGTGATATCGAGTAGCAAGCTGATTGACAAGGTGTAACCCAACACCTCGATTTTGACGAGATTTCGTCGAAATGCCTTTTGTAAATAATGTTTGTGGATCCACTGTTTTTGGGAGGCCACAGCCATGATCTATCACCTCAAGTATCACTTCATTTCCGTAATCGCTAACGGACACATCAATGTTTCTGCGTTCTGACGCAACATTTGATTCATCGCGAATTGAAGTTAACGTGGCATCGAAAGCGTTATCAATCAAATTACCCAAAATTGTGACAAGGTCTTCCGAATTTAGCCACTCAGGTAGGGGCTCCAGACGACTGCCTTCCTCAACCACCAGTTGTAAGCCTAACTCGCGAGCACGTTCAGTTTTTCCAAGCAACATGCCTGCAATTAGCGGGTCCTTAACGGTATCTCTTAAAAACTCAATCATTGCTTGATAGTGTGCGGTTTCTTGTCCAATTAACTTTTGCACCGCATCAAGCTCACCCATTTGTACTAGCCCACTAATGGTGTTGAGCTTATTTCGATGCTCATGGGTTTGCGAACGTAACAAATCTGCATATTCCTTGGTTTGTGATAGCTGCTCGGTTAGATCATTAATTTCATCCCTTAAACGGAAACTCGATACCGCCCCCACGATTTTTCCATCAACATAAATTGGAGAGCGATTTGCAATCAGGCGCTTATGATTAAGGAATATTTCAATATCATGATCTTCCTGCCCGCTTTCTAATACTGTATATAGATCGCTATCACGCAGCGTGTCAGTCAAAGGTTTATTGAGCGCTGATTCTCTATCAATACCGAGAATCTGGCAGGCACTACGATTTATCGAGCGAAGTATCCCTTGGGCATCAATGCTTAACACGCCCTCTTTGATAGTGCTCATCGTCACTTCTAATTCGCCGTACAACCGCCCTATCTCTTCAGGCTCAAAGCCTAAAATGGCGCGCTGAAACTTTCTCGACGCATAATTAGATACAATGGCATTAGCGACGACAACTACGATGACCATTAAAATCAAAAAGGCCAAAAATGGTTCGATGCGGTCTTGCAGTCGGTCGAGCAAATAGCCAACCGAAACCACACCAATGATGTTCCCTTGCTCGTCAAAAATCGCAGCTTTACCACGAACTGAATAACCTAACG
Source organism: Vibrio sp. 1727 (assembly GCF_033344415.1). Classification (NCBI taxonomy): domain Bacteria; kingdom Pseudomonadati; phylum Pseudomonadota; class Gammaproteobacteria; order Vibrionales; family Vibrionaceae; genus Vibrio; species Vibrio sp. 1727. The sequence goes on along the minus strand of NZ_JAWPOT010000014.1, from coordinate 44,831 downwards.
AGCCCTGTGCCGTCGAAACATAAGACAACCCCTGTTCTAGCGCTCGACGATTGTCGCCACCTCTCATTGGCTTGCCCAACCGCTCATCAACAGGGTGGATTAAGCGTACTCCCTTATGGTCGCCAATAACGATGAATGCAGCACCTATGGCTTCGGTTAATTCTCTAAAGCGAAGTTGGTATGGCTGGGGGTTTTGGGTTTCGATCATTTCACGAACAACCGCTGAGTCCGCTAAAAAACGGGCAACACCCAGTGCTTTTTCTCCCATTTCTTGCTCTTGATTGATTTTGAGATAAGTGAACCCCGCGGCGACAAGCAATAACAGCTCTATCAACCCCGATAGCGTCATGATAATGAGCATCCGCTTACGAAAGCTGATGGTTTTCCAACTCATTGATACATCCTTGTGATTCACTCTTGAGCGTAACGTTAACACTCAGTTAACAGCATGACGTTGTCGCGGTGATAAATCTGTGAGGAAGGCAAACAAACCGCAGAGTTTACGGTTAATTAATCGACGAGCTGAAACATAAAATTACAACCATTCACCAAATTTAGCATTCCTCTCTGATACTCAATTCCATACATAAATTGCCCTTAAAATCATGATCGCGATCACATCGATTTTAGCGGTTTTTGAGGCGTTTTTAGACTTTACAACGTATAATTTTTAATCAACGAAACCAATGAGAGTTTCGGTTTGAAAGCAGTGAAGCTGGAAGTCTATTGAAAGCTCAACATTGACGTCAGTGATTTGGACACAAATAAAACAAAACACAAATACTGACTATATGACAAACACTTAGACACCATCTGAAAACTGGAAAACTATAAACAGAGGTGCATTTATAGTTAGAAGGAACACCAAACATGGAACGCGATACCTTTGGAATATGCCTGAATAAGGCGATGCTGTCAGAGAATATGTATTCAACATTTACACACGTCAGGGCTTATGAAAAGAACGGAGGCGGTACTTCTGATCTCAAAGTCCTGTTATCGTTCCCTCAAATGAGTGGAAAAGATCTATTGAATACGATGCGAGGTTCTCGTCAGCTCGAGTGGAGAGCGGAGTTTCACTGTCCATATACGAAATAAATTTGTAACATCTCCCGCGCCCAGCACAAATATAACTGGGCGCATACTACTGCCCAATTTTCCCTCCTACTTAACACTCAGTTACGAATCCTTTATATTAGAGCTAATACTCTACGACAAAGCAGCCATTATGAAAAAAACAGGAAAGTTTTGGATACTGGGCTTACTTAGCAGCTCGATTTCCCTTGCCTGTCATGCGGCACCGATCACTTTTGATACCGCATGGCAGCTATTGCTAGAAAACAACTATTCTCTTAAAGCTCAACGCTCAAACGTCGAGAACTACCAATACCAAGAGAGTGCCACCAGCAATCTCAACTTACCTCAGGTTACTATTGGCGCGAATTACACGCGTTTAGATACCGATATCACGCTTTCGGGAAAACAGATCCTAGACAGCACAGGAGCACACATTAACGTACCTCCTGCTTTTCAGCCTATTTTTGGTGCCTTAGCTAATACCACTTCGACCATAACCGAGCGCGATATTTTCTCTTCGTCTATTCGTGCCATTTGGCCAATTTTTACTGGTGGTCGAATTTCTGCGGCTCAATCAGCAGCAGAAGGCAAAACGGATGAGGCGAAAAGTCAGCTTTTAATGGAACAACAAGCGCGTTTTGAAGATTTATCGAAGTACTACTTTTCTGTCGTACTGGCAAAGGAAGTACTCGCAACGCGGCAAGCAGTTGAAGCTGGGCTAAAAAAGCATCGAGATTTTGCCATTAAGCTTGAAGAGCAAGGACAAATCGCGCACGTTGAGCGCCTGCAAGCCGAGGCTTCTTTAGATAAAGCATCTGTAGAAACACGTAAAGCAGCCAGCGATTTGAGTATCGCTCAGGCTGCATTAGGTAAATTACTCGCACAAGATGATGCCGTAGAGCCCGCTGAATCTTTGTTTATCAACGACAGTCTTCCCCCTCTTACTGCTTTTATCGATCAAACGTTGCTTACCTATCCGGGGTTAGAACTTCTGAGCGCTAAACACAAACAAGCCTCTAGCTTAATCAAAGCAGAAAAAGGGAAATACTACCCTGAAGTTTATCTTTACGGCGACTACAGCTTGTATGAAGACGATTCTCTCGCAAGCCAAATGAAGCCTGACTGGTTAGTTGGTGTTGGTGTCAGCATTCCACTGATTGAATCATCAGGGCGAAGCGAAAAAGTCAAAGCCGCTCAAAGCGTCGTCTCGCAGGTCGACTCATTAAAGTCCCAAGCCAAACAAGACTTATCGCTGTTAGTCCAAAAGACATACTTGGAGGCTCAGCAAGCCATTGATGAAGTACAAGGGCTCGCATCTAGCATTGAACTCGCTAACGAAAATCTGCGCTTGCGTGAAAAAGCATTTACTCAGGGTCTGTCGTCTTCTCTGGATGTTGTGGATGCACAACTTTATGTCGCGAGTATAGAAACACAGCGTTCAGCGGCGCGTTTCCGCTATTTAATATCTTTAACCAAGCTACTCGCATTGAGCAGTGAAATGAACAGCTTCGAACAATATCAAAATACCGCTTATATCCCTGCTTCAACATCCAAAGAGGTGAAATAAATCATGGCAGCTAAATCACTAAAACCCGTTTTACTCTCACTTTGTGCTTTGGGTGTTGCCTCTTGGGTTGGGTATCAATTTTACCAAGCCTATCAACCGGAACCGATCCGCTTACAGGGATTAATTGAAGCCCAGCAATACAGCATTTCCTCAAAAGTCCCAGGGCGTATTGATGAGGTAATGGTACGTAAAGGCGACGATGTAGAGAAAGGTCAGCTTATTTTTACCCTTCATAGTCCTGAAATTGAAGCGAAGTTAGAACAAGCAAAAGCAGGTGAAAAAGCGGCGGACGCCTTAGCTCAAGAAGCTGAGAAAGGCGCACGTGAGCAACAAATCCAAGCAGCAAAAGATCAGTGGATGAAAGCCAAAGCCGCTGCGAATTTAATGGAAAAAACCTACAATCGTGTGAATAACCTTTATAACGATGGCGTGGTTGCAGAACAAAAACGCGATGAAGCTTTAACTCAGTGGCAAGCAGCGAAATACACAGAAAGTGCCGCGTTTCAAATGTACGAAATGGCAAAAGAAGGCGCTAGAAGTGAAACCAAAGTGGCTGCGGCGGAAAAAGCGCGCATGGCATCAGGTGCCGTAGCCGAAGTAGAAGCGTACGCGAAAGATACTCAGATCTACAGCTGGTTTGACGGCGAAGTCTCTCAAGTTCTACTTCAAAGTGGTGAATTAGCACCTCAGGGCTTCCCGGTTGTTACTGTGATAGATACAGAAGATGCCTGGGCGACACTTAATGTGCGTGAAGATTACCTTCAACACTTTAAAAAAGGAGCAACCTTTGATGCCTATTTGCCTGCCTTAAACAAAAATGTTGAGTTCAAAGTAACGCATGTTGCCGTTATGGGTGACTTTGCAACGTGGAGAGCAACCGATGCTTCTCAAGGTTTTGATCTTCGTACCTTTGAAGTAGAAGCTCGTCCAGCTCAACCCGAACCTGAACTGCGTATGGGAATGAGTGTTGTCGTTGAACTTTAATCACAACCACTAGGTTAATGCTATGACGATTAAGATTTCACAGCGGCATATCTTACGACGAGACAGGTGGTTGCTTTCGTGCCTTACTTGGATACCGATTTTGCTCGCGATGATGATTTGGGGAGTGTTCTCTGCGGGCATTGCTCGGAATCTGCCAATCGGTGTGGTTGATCTACAACATTCCCAACTTTCTCGAAAGCTCATTCAATCTTTGGATGCGTCGTCGAGTCTGGCTGTTAACTATCACTACACCAGTGCAAGCGAAGCAAAAAATGCGATGATTGAAGGCGATATCTACGCTTACGCGGTCATCCCATCTAAGTTCGACCAAGATATTCTCCAGCACCGCCAACCTCAACTTTCTGTCTTTTACAACAGTCAGTACATTTTGGTAGCGAAACTGATCAACTCTGCCGTTGCGCAAGCACAAGGCTATTTCGACGCTCAGGTTGAAGTAATGGGAAACTTGGCTAAGGGTAACACCACAACGTTAGCAGCGGCTGGACAGGCTGTACCCGTGTCGACACAAATAACCGCATTATTTAACCGTAACAATAACTACGCACAATTTTTGGTAACGGCTATCGTGCCAGCCATATGGCAAATATGTATTGTAGTAAGCACTATTTTGATTCTTGCCGCGCACTTTCGCATTTATGGTGGAAAGAATGGCTTTGCATTTTTGGGCGAAAAGCCATACGCCAGGCTCACTACCCTATTAAGTCAGTACATTCCGGTCTTTATGGCGCAAGGTGCGTTGTTCTTGTACTGGTTTTATTCTGTGCTTGATTGGCCAATGGAAGGCAGTTTTGTGGTTATGCTACTAGCACAATTGGCGACGGTTATCGCCTGTATCATTATGGGAGCGTTGTTCTTCTTCTTGTCGATGGATCCTGCACGTGCGATGAGTTTTGCTGGCGCGTTTACGGCTCCAAGTTTCGCGTTCATGGGAATTACATTCCCAGTTTCTGAGATGAACACGCTCGCTTATGCATGGCGTTCATTATTGCCGATTACCCATTACATTGAAGTACAAGTGAGTCAAGCAAGCTATGGAGCATCGGCCGCACAATCTTTAAGCTCGCTATGGCCTATGATTGGTTATGTTGTGCCCCTGCTCATTACCGCAGCCTTGATGGGTAAACATCGAACAGCTTCATCAACACGCCAAGCGAAGGAGGCGGTATGACATTGTGGCAACTGATTAAAGCGGAACTTAAGGCCGTTCTAACCAATCCAGTCGTTACGTTGACCGTGTTTGGTGGTGTCGTATTTTACTCGTTTTTATACCCTTTGCCTTATGCACAACAAACGCCTCGTGAACAACCAATCGCGATTGTTAATTTAGATGGTAGTCAGACGAGTTTAAAGCTGGAACGTATGGTTGATGCCACCCCACAAGTCAACGTAGTCACTCGACTTCATACGATTGCCGATGCAAAGCAAGCATTTTTACAACGAGAGATCACCGGTTTTTTAGTCATACCAGAACACTTTTACAAAGACCTAATGCTAGGTAAAAGCCCGACTCTGGCCTACGCTGCGGACGCCTCGTATTTTCTCGTGTACGGAACCGTGGTAGAAGGATTGGCCCAAGCGGGAGGCACATTAGGGGCCCAAGTGAAAGTCAGTAAAATGGTGATAGATGGTGTGCCCATGAGTATGGCTAGCCATAATTACTCTGCTATTAAGCTTAATATGAAACCGACGTTCAACCCAACCATGGGTTACATCGAATACGTAGTGCCGGCAGTATTTGTTCTGATTTTACAACAAACGTTGATCATGGCGGTTGGATTGCAAACGGGAACACAGCATCATGGTCGTGGCTATTGGTCACAAGTATCAACGGGATCGCTGCTGCTTGTGAGAACGTTAGTATTTGTGGCAATTTATTATTTACTCGGCGCCTATTATTTTGGTTTTAGCTTCGAACGCTTAAACGTAAACCATATCGCCAACGCGGGCGAATTGCTGGCTATGTTGTTACCGTTCTTTTTAGGTTGTTGCGGACTAGGCTTCTGGCTAGGTTACTTATTACCTCGGCGTGAACTTGTCACCTTAGTCGTCCTAGTGAGCTCTATGCCGCTCATTTTCTTGGCTGGTTTTATTTGGCCGATTGAAGCCATACCTACTCCCTTATTATGGATTGCTGATTTAAGCCCAAGCACTTGGGCGATAAAAGCTTTCTTAGCGCTAAACCAAATGGGGGCAACCTGGCAACAAGTCGCTCCACATTGGACGGCGCTTTGGGCACTCACCGTGCTTTGGGGTAGCGTTGCGTACTGGATTGCTAAGCGAAGTAACAAGCCAGTTGTAACAGAGAGCTTGGGGTGACAGCTGACATTTTCTATTACTATAAAAAAAGCCGGGTAACTAAACCCGGCTGAAAATCTGCGTCCTTGCAGCGGACATATGGTAAAAACACTTTTTGCTCTGGGCTTACCCATTGAGCGAGATTAGATTAAGCCAAAAAGTATGGATTCCATACTCTCATATAGAGGGTCATATCCTTCCAATAGACATTAGTCTTCGCTAGAAAGATAACGTTTTTCAGACACAAAAAAACAAGACTCACATTGAGTCTTGTTGTTGATAGGGATGAGCAGGATACATGTCGCCGCTAAGTCATATCACGGATTATTTTCTCTCGGTATTCTGTAACGACCTTCATGATTGAATTTTTTACATCACCGACTTGCTTAGAGGGTTGGCACCATAGGCCAAAACCAAACTTAAAACCTTCCAATAATTCAGAAGCTTCCACTGGCTCTATATGATTATTAGAAAACTCCGAATGGGCAAACGTTCTGGGGAGAATCGCCCATCCTAAACCTGCTTCAACCATTTTCACTACAAGGGCCAATTGGTCGACCTCTTCATGGTTCGAACTTACGATGACTTTTTCGCCCATTCCCTCTTCAATAAGAGACCGCAGTACAAATTGTTTACTATTCCTCAAGGCTGTCAATACTCGATCTGGTGCCATAGAAGCGAGTTCACCACCTTTCTGGACGAAAGGAACAAATTCAAAATGACCTAAAAACGTCGCATCCAGACTATGTATTGCTCGACTATCATGCACATTGACAATACCGAATTGATAATCACCATTCTGTAAACCCTCTTTAATTTCGTTGCGATTACGAACAAGAAAGTTAACTCGCATCATCGGAAAATCTGCTGCTAATTGAATACGAAGCAATACAAGAAAACGGTGTGGTATAGCGCTTGAATAGGCGATACTAACATTCTCTAACCCACCGTAAGCTAGACTTAATGCGACTTTATCGAAAGTACGTGCTTGTTCGATGGTTTGCTTAGCATAGTGGTAAAGAAGATGACCATCTTCTGTCGGTTCTACCGAGCGCCCCACTCGCTCAAACAGGTTGACCGCCAGTTGGTCTTCAAGATTGGTAATCACCTGCCCTATTGTGGTTCGGTGCTTATTGAGTTTGACCGCCGCCTTACTAAACGAAAGCTGTTCATAAACGGTTACGAACGCGAGAAGTTGTTCAAAACTAAAATTCATAGTTTGTGCTTACTTTTTAGAGTTATCTAATTAAATTACCACAAGATCGTAGAATTGCTACTTGGTAACGGAAACAATCTGCGTTTGAATTCCTTCTCGACGACACAAAAAAACCTACTAGCTTCAGTAGGTTTTCTCTAACTTAGTTGTACTCAACGACACGAGCTAAATAGTTGAATTCTCCTGAGTCACCATGGTAATCGCGGTAGACATCGACACTGAAATATTTAGGTTGATCAGCGTAAATGTGGTCAACGACTTTTTGCTCAAGTGACTCCAACGTTTCACCGACCTGAGAGTACACGAACTGCTTGTTCACTTTTTCCAATTTACGTTTTTTCGCTTCTTTGTGTGACACATAGTTGTTGATCTCTTCCCACTTTCCCACGAACTCGACCGCCACGTAACTCGAGTTCTCGTCAATCATGATAAAGGCTGCACCTTCTTCTTTGATTGCAGACAGTTGCTGCATATCACTATCCACTTTTTGCTGGTCAAGATGGGCTCCACTTTGGGCGAATGCAGTCGCGGAAGCGGTAAGCATCATGAGTGTAAGAACGGCTTTTTTCATTGTATCGTTTTCCTGTATTAAGGGAGTTCAGTTACCCAAAGTTGCCCTTGGGTGGCTTTTTTGAATCCATATTCGTAAATCGTCAGCAAGTAGCGGTGATCGAACATATCTTTCGTTACTTTGGCGTATCTGAAATCTTGATCAATGTAGGTAAACTGCATCTCGATATCGTTGATTTCACTGATGTATTTCATTCGATAGAGATCACCACGAGTTTGCGCTAGCGTAAGGCTTGAGACACTTTTCGATACCAAGTCCAAACCTTTGTCTTTTAGTGGACGATACGGCGCTTTTAACGCACCATTGCGAATCACATCCAGCTGAGGCGCTTTTTCTAACCCCAAAGCATCTGAGATTTGTTGATAGTTGAAGTTAGACGGATTAAAGAACACCTGCGCTGCGAGACCACCATCTACGTGTAACTCCTCAAGAGTTTCTCCATCATGTTCAACATCGATAAATTGTGGAGGGAAAACACCAGGGATCGATGCGCTCGCAGCAAGCACCTTGTAAATCAGTTCAGATTTGTCCGCTAAATCACTGTTCGCAATCGCACCAATATTCCAAATCACCAGTTCGCCTGAATCAAAATGGGTACTGCCAATAAAGAGGCGTTTACCATTGCGGTGTTGCTGCGCCATCGCCTCGATCATAGGCTCAGGGTAAGCGTCTGCGATGAAATCATAGAGATTCTCACCATCGGTAAACGCGTCCTTAAACAGGGTATTTAAGAAGTTCTTCTTACCCAAAATATTCTTATCATTGATGTTGAGCATGACTTCTTTCATCTTTGGCATCGCATCACCGCCAATGAAAACAAAAGGAGCGATTAAGGCACCCGCACTGACTCCAGTAATGATGGCATAATCTTTTAGCTCCCCCTTTTCCTGCAGCCCCATCAAAACGCCGGCACCGTATGCGCCGTTTACGCCACCACCCGATAAGGCCAAAATATTGAGCTGTTCACCCTCTACTTTGATCGGTGTGGTTTGATTGTGCGACGAGTAGAGAAAATCCGGAGCTTCATTGGCCCACATTCGAAGTGGCTCATTTGGTGTCGAACTCGCGATCTCGACATCTTTATAGTTGCTTTGAGAAACACGAACATCCAGCGTATGGGGTGAACTACAAGCTACTATCAGCAGCGAAAGTACAACCGTCACACCAGAGGAAATTAAACGATTCATAATCAGTCTCATTTAATGTTCTCTGGCGTATGACCAGAGACTCAGTTTGAAGTTAATTGGGTCAAAATGAAGTCCGTTTCGTTGTGTGGAGTTACTATAGCTAGGCACGGCTAAACCCCATAATCGCGATGGTAGGATGCTATCCATCAAAGCAATTATGCCAAGTTTCTATATGCTAACTTTACGCTTCTCCGTTAATTAGGTACTGCGCTAAGCAATTTTCACGACGTTGAACTCATGCGTCGGTTCGACAAATTCGTATTGGGCATTGATCGTCTGTAGCTCCCATGTACCATAGCCTTTGGTGATCTCCAATACACCGTAAACGGCGTTATGTGTATGACGAAAGGCTGCGACAGGAGACATCTTCTTCACCAAACAAGAGGTAAAAATCGCAGAAATTAAATCACCGACACCGACTGGCTGCATAGCAAATTCAACACTAGGGCGTTGGGCCAAATAGCTTGCTTTCGGCGTCGCTAAAATCATACTGAAGGCGTCATCTGTTAGAGCATGCAGATGTTTCACCAATACCATTTTCGGTCCTAACTCTAAGGCTTTTTTACATGCAGTGACCACATCATAAAGAGAGTCAATTTTCACACCTGTTAACTCGCTCAGTTCAAACTGGTTAGGAACAATCACATCAGCGATGGGCAACAAGCTATGGCTTATCGCTTCTTTGACACCGTCTGCCACAATGCAACCTTTGTCTGGATCACCCATAACTGGGTCACACACATAAAGTGCACTATGGTTACGCGATTTGACTAAACTTACCGCTTCGGCCACCGCTCGACATTGCTCTGCGCTGCCTTGATAACCGGACAGTATCGCGCCACATTCGCCTAACTTCTCAATGTTATCTAAGCCTCTCATTAGAGAATGAATTTCATCTGCCCCAAACTTCTGTCCAGTCCAACCTTGCTGGTACTGAGTGTGATTTGAAAACTGAACCGTGTGAATTGGCCAGACTTCGAGGCCCATTCTCTGCATCGGGAAGACGGCAGAACTGTTTCCTGCGTGGCCATAAACCACATGAGATTGAATAGAAATAATGCTTTTCATAAGTCACTCTTAATTGAGAAGTTTGTTAGCTTGGCGACTAAATAAACACAATATTGCGCACTGTGCTTATTTGGTCGGAATAGCCTCGACAACGCCGAGGCTTATTCTTAATCAGTTTGGATTCATTAGCCTTTGAACTCAGCAAAGTACTCATCCAACACTTTGCGTGTTGCACGACCGATAAGCTCGTATTCGTGGTGAGTAAGGTTTGCTAGCGAAACTCGAACTGATGCATGCACTACATCGAAGCCTTGGCCTGGAAGTAGGATAACGCCGGTTTCATGTGCAAGGCGGAACAGGAAGTCTTTGCCTTTCTCGCTCGCTTTGAACCATTCAACGAATGCTGGTCCGTACAATTTGCCGCCCAGAGTGTCGAGCTCAAGCAGTGTGTAGTAGTCCACACGATCTTTGTTTTCTTCAATTTCTACACCCATGTTTTTGTACAGAGTTTTGTAACGCTCGCGGATGATGCGTTTACATGCTTCTTTGTAGTTTTGTTCCGAGTCCATCAAGCAGTTCAAAGAGAACAGCGCCATTTGAACTTGTTGAGGAAGAGACAAACCTGCTGTGTGGTTAAGCGCTACGCTGCGGCTGTCTGCTACGATACGGTCAATAAACTTAATCTCACGAGGTTCCGGAGTCAGTGTTTTGTAACGATCGTCCAACTCAAGTTGACGCGCTTCAGGAAGGCTGCGCATTGCATCGTCAAACACGTTGTTGTGTTGAATCGCAATCGAGCCTAAACGCCAGCCTGTTGCACCGAAGTACTTAGAGAACGAGTACACACAAAGCGTGTTGTATGGCAGTTTCGCGAACAGTGATACAAAGTCGTCCGCAAATGTGCCGTATACATCATCAGTCACAATGAACAGGTCGCTACGTTCGTTGTTCACGAAGTTTGATAGGTTATCCAGAGTTTCATCCGAGAACTTCACCGACGCTGGGTTTGCTGGGTTCACGACACAAAGCAGTTTGATGTCTGTATCTGCAAGTTTTTCGATTTCAGACATCGGCAGTTGCCATGTTGTCTCATCCAGACGTAGCTCAACGATTTCCAGTTCGTATTCACTCAGTTCTGGAATCTCTAGGTACGGCGTAAAGATTGGAGTGATTAGCGCGACCTTATCACCTTTCTTCAACAAACCGTTGTTGAACATAGTTTGGAAGGTGTACGTCATAGACGCCGTACCGCCTTCAGTTGCAAACAGATCGAAGTCTGTCGTCATTGGCATTGGGCCGTACATCTCTTCTGCAATGTATTGCTTCACAACGGTTTCGATGTTCGTCAACATGCGTGGTGGCACTGGGTAGTTACATGCAAGGTATGCGTTAACCAGTTCATTCAAGAATGCTTGTTTCTCTAGACCCAAACGGTCTTTTGCGTAGCTCAGCGACTTTTCCAAGAACTGCACGCCTTGGTCTTTCTTATTGTCGTTTGCAAACGTGTCGAAGCGCTCAACAATGCCCACACCATCTGGAATGCCACCGAAACCACCATCTAGGTATGAGTAAGTGCGCTCTGCTTCCAATACTGCGAATTCACCCAAACGAATGAACGCTTTACGTGGTAGCGTCGCTAGAAAGTTAGGGTTACCACGACCAGCATCTAATAAAGCGCGGTCAGGAACAGTTTGTGCCACTTCAATAAGTTTATCTTTTAATTCAAATGGGCTTAAATCTGCAAATTTTGAAAAATCAATTGTTGTGTTTTGCGTAGTCATAATATTTACCTGAATCTATTATTTACTTAAATTTTGATAATACTTCCCCTATCGCCTATTTAATTAGGCGATAAGCGTGTTCGAATTTATTTAAATTACATGCCTGCGTTTAAAGTAATAATGCCGACGATAATTGGACCCCATAGGGTAAGCAGTACATTTGCGACTGCATAAGTCACGGTGAATGAGAATACTGGCGTTGCGTTGCCTGTTTTTTCCATTAAAGCCGCGAATGCTGGGTTTGCACTTCGTCCACCTGTGACACAACCTAGTGCTTCAACTGGGTTCTTAATCTTCAATACAAAATATGAGAAGAAGAACGAAATAATCTGAGGGATAATCGTTACACCCATGCCAAGGAACAACAGAGACATACCGTGTTCTTTGATGGTGTCGACCGCTTGAGGCCCAGCCTCAAGGCCAACAATGCCTACAAATGCTGCCAAACCGAAATCTCGAATAAAGTTCGCGGCACCCACAGGAAACTGAGCAACATGCGGATTGCGGCTACGCAACCAACCGACGATCAAACCTGAGATCAAACAACCTGCACCAGAACCGATAGTAACGGGAATACCAGCAATCTTAAAACTGATTAGACCAATTAATAGGCCCACCACCATGCCCATACCAAGCACGATTAAGTCAGTCACGTTTGCTGAGCCCATTCGCTGACCAATGTTTTTCTCAACGCGATTGATATCTTTTGCGGTACCTGTAAGCTGGATGACGTCGTTTTTCTTCACCACAAGATCCGGCGTCATTTCAATTGAGTTGCCTTCACGAATATAGTCTGTCACATAAATACCGCGCATAGAGCCTTGGTTCGAAGCCTCTTTAATCTCTTGCAGCGACTTACCAATCAGTTTGCGGTTGTCTGCGATCAGTTGACGGTTTTCTTCTATAACTTCATAGCCTTCTGGAAGTGCAATCTCGTTGTCAGCCAAACCATCTTGCAGCTGATGTACCGCATTACGACGACCTGTTACAACAATGACATCCCCTTCTTTCAGTGCTGTGAATTTGTCCACGTCTAGCACTTTGCCATCGCGTTGAATCAATTCAATACAAGCAGCCAGAGCGTGTTGGTTTAACTGAGCTAAGGTTTTGCCTGCTAGCCCACCATCTTTGCTCACTTTAAATGCTCGTGTAACCAGCGCTGTGATAGCGTTGAACTCACCCGGCGCTAAATCACGCTTACCATTTGAATTTTTCTCTTCTAGAGCAATCGCTTCTGCTCGGATATCCCACTTCATCAGTGTTGGGAATACCCATGTCACCATCAGAATTGGACCAAGCGAACCAAAGATGTACGTAACTGCATAGCCTACTGCGACGTTGGTCTGCATTAGGTGCTTAGCTTCTTCTGTCACACCACCAAGACGTGCGATCGCATCACCCGCTGTACCGATGATTGCCGATTGAGTCAAACCACCAGCTGCAAGGCCTGCTGCCGTACCTCTGTCTAGATCGAACATCCAAGCTGCTGCTAGTACACAAAGCAGGCCAGACACCGTCATCACTACAGCGGAAAGTAGAATGTTGATGGTTCTAAAGTTCAGTGCTTTGAAGAACTGCGCACCACCTTGATACCCTACAGCGTAAATAAAGAGCGCAAAGAAAATGCTTTTTACGCCGGGATCAATATGAACACCAAATTGCCCAATAATTACACCCATTAATAATGTTCCGGCAACACCGCCAAGAACAAATCGACCAATGGTAATTTTACCTACCATATAACCGAGAGAGAGCGTAATAAAGAGAGCAACAAATGGTGCCATGTCAAAAAGGTTAGAAATAATTTCCATGACAATTTTACTCTTACTAATAAATATAAAACTCAAATAATCTAACGAATAATCTGTCACTCATATTTGTTGGATTATTTAATTTAAAAGCATCTCGTTTGCTTCGAAGCGAATATTAGAAACAAAACCTCACAACTCGTAATCCCATTTGAAGGATGAAACCATCACTTCGCATATTCAAAAGCAAACATTGAACAATAATTGTCGAAAATTTAATAACTTAGTGGTATTAAATGAGCATCAAATAAATTGGAAAATAAATTTATTTTTATGTTCACTGTCCAAAAAGCTACTTTGTTGCGCTATTCCCTCTATATAGCGCATGACACCTTTCTCTTGATGGATTAGATCCTACAAAAGCGATTATCACTGATGCCATCACTTGCCTTATCTTTAAATTCATCAAGTTAATAGAGAAAAACACCATGAACTCAATGCCACATGAACTTGTGTGGGGCGAAGTTTACTTCCCTCCCTTGTTGCTGGTTATTGCATTGGCTTACATGCTCACCATTTTGGTTGGAACCGTTGCAACAAAACTGGGACTCCACAAATACGTTGCATTTCCTGCACTCGCAGAGCTAAGCCTAATTGTGATTTTTACTGGCGTTATTGGTCGATTCATTACCATATTTTGAGGCAAATTCCGTGATAAAACGTTATCTCATCACACTGCTACTACTGTGTTCCGCTGGCACCGTGATTTTCAGCTACTACCAATCATACACTGACAACCCATGGACTAGAGATGGCCAAGTTAGCGCGCACATCGTTTCTATAACCCCCCGCGTGACAGGACAAATCATCCAAGTCTACGTTGAAGACAATTCGCAAGTGAAACAAGGCGATTTGCTGTTTGAGATTGACCCAAGCATCTATAAAGCGGCGTACCACAAAGCGCTAGCAGCTCAAAAGCAAGCCATTGCATTACTAGCAAAGGCCAAAAATGAAGAGCAGCGAGCACTTAAGTTAGAAAAGCGCACACCTGGCGCTGTACCTGTACTGACATTGAATAACCTAGACAATGCGGTGGAGACAGCCGTTGCCAACGTAGAGCTCGCGAAAGCCAATGTTGAAGAAGCCAAGCTAAACCTTGATTACACAAAAGTTTATGCGCCAACGAATGGTTATATCACTAATTTGAACTTACGCGTCGGCTCTCAAGTCGTCGCTAACTCCCCAGTCGTGGCTTTGATTGATGAAGACAGCTTTTGGATCGAAGGATATTTCAAAGAAACGGATTTAGTTGGCGTTGATCCACAAGATAAAGCCTACGTGACCTTAATGATGCACAATGAAGCTGTGCTGGAAGGAAAAATCAAAAGCATTGGCTACGGCATTGCGAAGCAAGATGGTAGTACTGGTAACGATCTTTTGCCCAATGTGAACCCTAACTTTCAGTGGATACGCTTAGCTCAACGCATTCCAATTAAAGTGAAATTAGATCACTTACCGAAAGATTTTCAACTACGTGTTGGTATGACGGCCTCTATCAAAATCATCAAACAATAATGCGGTGGAATGTATGTTTAATGCCTCAACCAAAGAAGCAATCAAAGCTGCGCTGTCTATCGTTATCGCGATCTGCCTTGCCTTATGGTTTCAATGGGAGAAACCGTATTGGGCAGCGATCGCAGTCGCGGTAATGGCATTAAATGAAAGCTTCGCTCACTCAATAAACAAAGGTCATAATCGCTTATTAGGAACCCTCCTTGGCATCGGTTATGCCTTTTTCCTCATCACGACGTTTTCTCAAGATCGCTTTTTGTTTCTCACCTTCTTCACCTTGTTTTTAGGTGCGTGCATTTTTATGTCGAGCGACGAAAAGTATGGTTATGTGTTCTCTATCGGTTTTGCTGTGTGCTCCATCATCGCATGTATGGGAGGATTTGATAGTCAAGCAACGTTCCACTTCGCTGTTCTTCGCATGCAAGAGACGATTCTTGGTGTGATCACGTTTTCTGTTGTGTACCGATTAGTCTGGCCAGTCAGTACAGAACAAAACTTCATTCAACGTTTTGAGACCAGCAGAGAGGCGATGCTTAACGCTATGAAATCGCCCAATGATACAGATATTGAAGCTCTTGAGACCAACAGCGCCAACATAGAAAAGTTATTCCAACTGGTCGGCTTACCACTTACTGGCAGCTACCACTTGAAAGAACATCGTCAGCTATGGCGTGCGCGTTTAAATGAGATGGCACAAATCCAAGACCGATTGCTAGAACAAGCAGATAAATCGCAAAGTCGTGAGATCGATTGGCCAACGCTAACGCAGCAACTTCAAAGCTTTGATATTAAAAATCCAAGTACGTCACTCATTGGTCACGTTGCTTATGTTATGCAAAGAGAGAAAAACACAGTTTGGCATCACGAGCATCGAACGTTTATCCAGCATTTGAATGAAGACGGCAGAAAGGTATTGCAAGGTGTATCCATGTTCGTCACTTCTTTGTTGATCTGGATTTATCTGCCCGTACCCGGAGGTTTCATTTTTCCGATGCTAGCTGGCGTGTTCTCTTCAATCGTTCCTACTATGCCACCAAGCATTATTAAAGATGCATTTTTTGGTGTGATAGGCACTGGCACGGTGATTCTATTGCAATACATTTTCCTAATGCCAATGATGACCGAGCTTTGGCAGCTTGGGCTATTCTACTTCATCAACATCATCGTAATTTGGAAGGTATTTTCCACACCAAAGCTGATGGTACACAGAATTCTAGGTATTAACTTATTGGTTGTCTTGACATCAGGAGCGCTCAATTTAACCCCAGCATATCGAATTGAAACGCCCTTGCTGATGCTGGTAAACATTATGATCATTTTGATGATTGCCAAGTTGTTTACCGATCTGTTTCGTGTTCGCGTTACGGCCTAAGCGTCACCTCCGTTCTTGAAACTAAAGCCCCACATTGCTTTTGCTCTGCGGGGCTTTTTGCTTTGTTCACTACCCTATTCCTGCCTCACCCATAAAGCGAGGATAGTATCCATCAAAAGCGATTAACGGGATTTCTCTACCCACCATAAAATCCTCTCATTGATTTACGAAATGCAATCGAAAACCATGCATTCACAACGTCAATCATAGCAAACATATCTATCTAACTGAACAAGAAGTTCAGTGACACATTAACTGTCTGAGTCTCGAAGGTTTGAGACTATTCAGAGTGGAAACTGTCATGAGTTTTTTTGAATTACGCGCCGGCAAGACGTCTTCTCTTACTGTGCTCGCGAGCGCACTAATGCTTACTACCCCCACTTTTGGCTTCGCCGCTGAAGAGACGACGACCTACAACGAAGTAATCGAGCAAGGCCGAGCACTGTTCGACAAATACGGTATCAGTCATGATTTACCAAAACTGGCCATCAGCTCTCTAGTTCAAGGCGAGCATTTGGTCGAGCATGCCCACCGAAGTGTTAAAATCGGTGATAGCGTTCGCGATTCGTCCGTCTACTTGGTTAAGAACACCGATAACAAAGGCAACATTGATCTGCGTATCAAGTACAACCCTGAACAACTCGATGAAAATGAAAAAGTACTTGATGAGATCGAAGCTTTCACACGAACAGAATACCGCCTTCGAAACTACGCGGAGAGTTTTGATCCGTCATCAGTAAGAGCCAAAGAGGATCAGAATGGTAATGTGATCATCAGTTTTAATTACTCAAAATACGGTCTTCCTCAAGATATCGCCTACTTTCGCTTTTTAAGCGTTGATATTGAGTTGGTTAATGGTGAACCGAAACGTATGGTCATTACCAACGATAAACCGTTCACACATCACAACTACCAAGTGGATTCTTACGATCAAGAGATCCTCTTCCAGAAGTTAACATCAGGCAAAATTGCGATTGCCAGTAAAAACACCAAGATAGTTGGTTCAAAGAAAAATAAACCCCTCGAAATGATGAGCAGCGTAAAACCGGTAGCGATTTATGAAGATAAGCTTGGCGTGCAAGTACTAGACGAAAAACGCTTGAATGAGGTCTCTGATCCACGCATGCAAGAAGCCAGTGTTAAGCTAGACCGAGCTTTTCCTTTAATGGGTGATATGGTTCGTCGTCAAGGTATCGATTTGCCTCTGCCGTTTGGTGTGTCGCTAGCGTATCGAAATCAAGATATGAATATTCCATTTAATGATTTCACGATTGAAGGCATCGGCCTTAATGAACTGTTTGATCCAGAAGACAGTGTGGGCATCGTGAGTGCTGAGAGCATGACGCTTCGTGGCGATGTAAACATCCTGCCATTTTGGAATGTATTTGGTTACATCGGAAAAGTTAATGTCGATGCTAATGTTGATGCCGCCTACACGGGTGAAGGTGGCCAGTACATAAAAGATAAGCTGAACGATAAACTGCCAGGATTAGGTGATAAGTTTTGCGATGGTTTATCTGCACTTTGTAGTCGCGGACGCTTAGACGTGCCGCTGCATTTGGAATATGACCTTCGTGGTATAGGTACAACCCTTTCGGTTGGCTATAAAGAGTTCTTTGCTTCTGTCACTGGTACCTATTCGCAAACTCGCTTAAAGGGCTTAGATGATTGGGGCGATGGTATTGTTACTGTACAGCCGATGTTGGGTTATCAACTTGTCGATTATCGCACGCAGTTCTTTGTCGGAGCAGAATATCAAGGACTGGACGCTCGAATGGACGGGCATGTAAAAAGTGGTGATATCGAATTCGATTACGACATTGGTGTAGATCTTAATCAATGGGCGTTTTTGACTGGTTTCAATAAGCAAATCGGCAAAAACTACAACCTGACCTTTCTCTATAACAAAGGGGAAACTCGAGAGTCAGTAACCTTAAATCTTGGTTACCGTTTCTAGCTCTCATAAAGAGCCCGCCCCTAGACTATGGTAGGACTGCATCCTACAAAGGCGATTATTGAAACTGTCACTGATGCCCTACCATTTGAGCCATCAATACAACAAGCCATCCAACCATTCACGGATTAATACCAAAGCGTCAGGACGTCGCTTGTTAGATGCCGTTTAACATTTTCGGTGCACGCACCAAATGACTTTTTGGACATAACAATGACTTTACTCAATCGCTCAACTTTAGCCATTACCATCACTCTTGCCTTAGCAGCTTGCAGTGATGACTCTGGTAAACCTAGCGTTCCTAACAGCCCGAAGCCACTACAACCCTTACCACCAGAGCAAATCGCTTTGGAAATTGGCGATGCAACCATTCAAGCGACCAAAGAGTCCCTTGTCATCACGCCTCTTGCTGCGGATGAAAAACTGGCAGCGGTAGAGGCGTTCAAAGGTATCCAATTTGCGCAAGCAGACCGCTTTCAGCACAGCATTGCGATCCCACTTGAAGGCGATATTGATGCGACTCAGTTCGGTGATGCGTGCCCGCAGTTAAAAACCACGGCACAAACGCAATCAGAAGATTGTTTGAACCTAAACATTTGGCGACCAGCAGGGACAGAAGCGTACGCAGATTTGCCAGTGTATGTCTTTATTCACGGTGGAGACTTTGAATACGGCGCGGGCTCAGAACCGCTGATTCATGGTGATATGGTGGTTGCACAAGGTGCTGACGATGGTAACCCGTTTATTGCAGTTACTTTTAACTATCGCTTGGGCTTGTTGGGCAGTGTTTGGGTCGATGGTTTGGACAACCCAGAGGGCGGTAACTTTGGCCTAGGCGATCAAAAACACGCGCTTGAATGGGTTCAACAAAACATAGAGGCATTCGGCGGCAATCCGCAAAACGTGACACTCATGGGTCAAGGTGCGGGTGCCATGTCTGTGGGAATTTTACAGCAATCAAAAGGCGATGCTGCAATCGCAGGTGAGCACTTTCAACGTGCCATCATGCAAAGCAACCCTTACGGCTTTGAATATAAAAGTTACGATGTTGCCAAGAGCCAAAGACCAGAGCAAAGCGTTGAAGATCTTGCGTTACTACCACTTGAAGAGATCATGAAGGTACAAAGCGAGATGCTTGATCCTATTCAACGTCTTAAGAACTGGGTACTGACCGCCGTGAATATTCCGGTTATAAGCCCAACACGCGACAACAGCCCATTAGCTACATTGATGCCATTTGCGCCTTACATCGAGCATCGCCCACCAGCGTTTCTAGTGAAAGAAGTACCAGGCTATCACTTTACTGAGCAAGCCATTGAGAGTGAATGGATCGTACCAACGGTAATTGGCTCTAACAGCGCAGAAATCAATACTCTGGGCATGCTGCCGAGCCTGACATTTTTGATCCCAACTATCATTGAAATCTTGAGCCAAGAAGCACCAGAAATCATTGAAAGTGGTGACGAAACCTTAATCGTCGAATACATGGTTGAGTGGCTAGAATCGGAAACGAACTTAAACCGTTTACGCACCGAATATCGTTCATTAATCAGCGATTCAGCTTCAATTGAACTCGATCTTTCTGACTTATTGGAACTGCTGCCTAGCACCGCTTATGAGGCGATGACTAAGTTGTTCTTCGGTTTGAGGAACTCCGATTCAACCACTGAGTTACTTGCTCTGGCTGACTTCTTCCCTAACGATGAAAGCGAACTGAATGGCGCGGTCAAAAACATGCAGCAATTCAAAACCACGTTGCATGATTTGCTCTTCACGGGTCCAAACCGTCATAAGGTTTCAACTGAAGAAGCAACAGGAGCGACGCCAAGCTTTTACTACTTTGACTACAAACCTGGATTCAACGTATGGACTTACAACACAAAAGGTGAAAATGGCGATCTCGACGTGGGTAATTTACTCAAAAGCATCAGTTGTATTGTGGGCGCTTGTAATGCATCGGAATTACCATTTATGTTTAACAAGGCATTAAAGCTTGATGGTTCAAGTGTTCGCCCAGGTAGCAAAGACAAAGCGATGATGAACGAGCTCTCTCGTATGTGGTTTAGCGAACGTTTATTTGAGGACTTCCAATACAACAGCGCGACTGACCGAGTATTGCTGATCGATAACGATGGCGGTATTCAGTCCACACAAGACTGGGACAATGCTCATCACTCAGGCATCGATCCAAAACTGCGCCAAGGTCGCCTCAACGGTCTCGAGGAACTTGGGTTAATTCTTAGCCACATGTAACTTCATCTTCAGCCACTAAAAACTCGTTACCGAATACCTAAAAGCCAGTTCGCTGGCTTTTTTCATCCTCATTCCTTGAACATCATTAGGAAGGTTTACTCATGTTTCCTAACGCCCTTCGCGCTCTGCTACTCTTTATCTTCAGCGTGCTATTGGTTGGCTGTGCCCAGCCCTACCCTCAAGTTGAACCGGATTTTGAAGCCAATTGGCAAACTACTCAGCATCAAGCCGAAGTTTACTTAATTCCTACCGCTCCAGAAGCCTTTGCTCGTCGCGTTGAACTGGTAAGAAACGCTCAGCAAAGCATCGATATGACTTATTTTTCTTGGGAAAGTGACACGCTTGGTTTGATGCTACTCAATGAACTCAAACAAGCAGCAGATCGAGGCGTGCAAGTTCGACTCACTCTCGATGATTTATTGGTGTTTAACGAAAAATGGCTTGCTGATCTCAGCGCTCACGACAACATTAAAATCCGTTTATTCAATCCGTTTGATTCACGTAAGTCAGGTTGGATTGGTCGCGCCGTCAACTTCTCTACTCATCAGCAACGTTTGGACAATCGTCTACACGAGAAGTACTTCAACGTCGACCATCAATGGATGATTCTAGGTGGACGTAACATTGGCGACGACTATTTTGGTTACAGCCGCAAAGCCAACTTCTTTGATATAGATGTCTTGTTCAAAGGCAGCATTATTCGAGCGTTCGACCAGAACTACCAACAACTTTGGGACAGCGAGCATGTCACGCCAATAGAAAACATCGTTAACGTTACCCCAAACTATTCCGCGTTTACTAAAGCGCTTAATAAAGGTGAGAAAGACAAAAGCATCATTCTGACGGAAGTTGAAAAACAGGTTAAACACCTGACCAGCCCCAACTTCATTGCTGCGCAAGTCACCCCCGTTTTCGACTCATTAAACAAGTTAGAAAACAACAAATCCTACTTTAGAAAACGTGCAGAACACCAAGTTTGGCAACAAATAACCTCTGCATCAAAAGCTGTGATATCAACGCCTTATGTGGTACCAAGTGATGGTGAATTTGCCTTTATTGATACCTTGATGGAGCAAAAAGCGGACATCACGTTAATGACGAACTCGTCTGCATCTAATGATTCTGGCTTTATTCCGGCTTATTACGAGGAGCACCGCCAAACCTTGTTGAATAAGGGCGTTCATATACTTGAGTATAAAAACCAAGCGAAAAATGATGACCATTACTTCCATGCGGATACTTATTATCACAACAAGACGGTGATACTCGATGATCGGCTGACTTATATCGGCTCATCAAACTTCGACCCAAGATCGGATTTCCTCAATGTGGAATTTGGTGTGTTGGTCCAAAGCGAAGCCTTTGCAGAACATGTCATGCACTACTTAACCCGACAACAAGATGAACTGTTTTGGCGAGTGTCTCGAGATGGACAAGGCCAAACTCAGTGGCAATCAATGAATGAAACCCATACTAAGAATCCAAACTATGGTGGATGGCATAACGCGCCTAACTGGATATTCAAGAAACTGAATGGTGAGTTCGAACTCTAAACAATCAAGGCTTAAAAAGGCTCTCTATCTGCAAGGATGAGAGCCTTTTTAATGCCCGCTAAAACTGCGTGCCTAGCGAAAAGTGAACGCGGAATTGGTCTCCTTGCGGAGCATCTAAACCGTAAGCAAAATCCACTTTGACGGGCACGTATTTTGAGCTCCATATCAAACTCAACCCTGTACCGCTTTTCCAATCCACCCTATCGTTGAAGGCATCACCGACATCATAAAATGCCCCAAGCCACAATTGTCGGTAGACCTGATATTGATATTCCAGCCCAGCAGTAAACATGTAACGAGCACCGGTTAAATCGCCATTTTCATCTCTCGGAGAGATAGACTCATAACCATAACCCCGAAGATTGCCATCACCTCCCGCAAAGAAACGTAATGATGATGGAATATCGCTCAAAATGTCAGCGACATTAATACCGACATTGGAACGAAAGTGAAACTTGTGTTTTGCACTAATATCCCAAGACAACACACTGTTGCCTTCAATGCGCAGCAAACGAGAATCGGAGAAAAAATTGGGGTCTGAGTATTCCAATGAGTAGACGTGACGGTGCTTTACTTCTAATTGGTCGTTCTTGCGATCAAGCAGCGAAAATGTCACCCCAGGTAATAACAACTGTGATTCGTTATTCTCCGACGCTTGTCGATAACTTTCTTGCAAGTAACGAACGTGCATGGTGCTTTGCCAATCACTGTCTAACTGCCAGTGCTTTTCAAACGATAAATCATTAGAAAGACTCGATGTATCTCGATAGTCGACATGCTTAGACTCAAACTGAATCCCGTAGTAATCCGTCAGGACATTTTTGGTGGGAATTTTATAACCTAGTAATAGCGATTGTTCCGGTTTGGAAGCGTACGCTTGTGCCTCAAAACTGTGTCCACGTGCGTTATACCAAGGCTTGGTCCAGTTTAGCGAAGCGCGCAACCCCAAGTCTGTCGAATACCCTCCGCCGACTTGCACAATATTGCGTGAATTCGGCTCTGCGAGCACTTCTATCGGCAACTTATAGCCATCGAATACCTCCTCGAAATCCGCTTTCACAATCACACTGCGAAACCAATCAGTACTGGAGAGATCGGCCTGATATTGACTCAATTTCAAAGTGTCAAAATCGTCGCCCCACTCAAATGTTCTCATCGCTTCTATTCGAGCCGTTTCGATACCCGACGTAAGGACAGAGAGCTCTCCAAATTGGTAACGAGAACCACTAGAGAAATGCAGATTCACATGAGCTTGATTCAAACTTGGAATGACTTCCAAAGACGATTCGATAAAACGTCCATCTAAGTAACCTTTTTGCTGAGCCAATGAAATCAAGTTTCGTTTTAGCGTGTCGTACTCAGAATGAAGCAACGGCTGCCCTTGTTTAAGTTGAGCTTGATTAATTAGTTCGATGAAATCTTGATCGTTACTGGCCTCTCCCGACACAGCAATATTAGATTTTGCCACCAACATCACCTCCCCCGCGTCAACCTCAAGCGTGATAAGATCATTCTCTGATCTCCGAACATTGAGCTCGGAATGATAGTAGCCATAAGGGTTTAACGCATTATTAACCATCTGCGTTAGTCGATTTGAGGTAATGTTTGAAACAGAGAGTTTCGTTAGTGGTGTAAGGTGACTTTCAAGATTTTTCTCTAATATTGGTGTTAGCCCTTTGATTTTAAATTGCGCTCCGAGTGCATGATGTAAAGGCATAGAAGCTAAAACTGATATACCTATTATTTGTTTAATGAGAGGAGGCACACCGCTACCTAGTTTAGCAATACACTCGACAAGGTTAATGATGGAATGGCATATCTGTTAATCGCGTTTGTAGGATTGCTCCCTACGAAATCCTCTCGAAAATTCACGTTTCACAAGTAGATTCTTTGAACAATAAGTAGGCTCAAGCTAGGAGGTGGCAAATCATGCGGTCTGAAATAGGTATACTGTTTGCCAAAAATACAAAACCCAACGCTGAATGGATCTCATCAAGCGTTGGGTTACATTGATAATGTGTTTTTTAATCTAAAAAGCGGTCTGTTTGTAAAACTAGATCGAAGAACAGTTTCCTTTTTCTGCCATGTCGACTTTTAGTACTTCTGCTTTACCTTTGCTTTCGTCCACGAGTTCTACGCCCGCACCACCAACAAATACACCCATTTTAATGTATTGATTAACGAAATAATTACGGCCCTCTTCCGTTAAGATAGTTAAGTGATTTTCCGAAAACTCAGACTCTGTACTTACTTGATGTTCTTTATTGCCTTCGACCTCATGGTAGAAGAATACACCAGGAGCGGTTTCACCAATACATTCCCCATCGACGTAAACATACTTTTTAAGCGCTGCTCCGACAAAAGCATCTTCTCGGTAAATGTAAATCCCTGCGTTCCCCTTTTGAGGTGCTTCAAATGATTTCATTTGATTTGATACTGTCGAATCAACAGTAGGAACAGAAGCACAACCTGACAAACCCAAAAGGAATGCGGAACACAGAATTACTTTATTTTTCATGTTATTAACCTAGCTACGATAAAATCGCGCCAACCATACTATAAACAAATACATTTACTTATTGGTATTTTTGAAATTTGTGATTCAACCTATGCAATAGCACTCATTTAGCGTATAGATTGAGCAAACATTAGCCATATAATAATCACGAGAATAAAATGCCCTGTATCTAACGATCACTAAATGCCACTTTACTCGCTAGACTGATAAGTAGAATACCTGAAACACCTTCAAGAGTTCTTGAATAACGCTGAGAGTGTGGACGACTAAATACCCAATTACCCACAGATGCGTACAAAACGTTACATGTCGTCGCAAGTACGCTGAACAGCAAGCCAAGTACTAATAATTGCATTGATGTTGAGCTTGCAGACGTATCAATAAATTGAGGCAGAAATGATAGGAAGAATAGCGCTACTTTTGGATTCAAGACGCTGACGATAACTCCCTGAACAAACACATTTTTATTATTATCAACATTTTTGTTTTCAACGATTTTACTTTCTCCACGCCACATGGACAGTAATGACTGAACACCTAAATAAACTAGGTAAGCGGCCCCTAACCATTTAACAACGCTAAAAGCCAAAGATGAACTCAGAATTATTGCTGACAAACCTAAACATGCCGCTAGTGTATGAAAAAAGTAACCAACACCAAGCCCCAGAGCCGCTTTCAGCCCAGCAGATAATTTACCTTTCATTGTATTGGAAACAATATAAATTACATCAGGTCCAGGAATCATGTTGATAGCGAGACAAGCGACAACAAATAATAATAGTGAGTTTGAATCCATTCTTTTCTCCAAATTAACGTCTTGCGGGATAACATTTCATCGAACTACAAGTAATGCAACGTCCAGGTTTCGATTGGTTATATTTAGTATTAACAACACGTTACTAATACTACAGCACTGCACGAAGAGCACAATCATGAACAGTGATACGAATTAAATTATGGGCCTTTGTTAGCCCTTTGAATGATAATATTTAGCATCATTTGGTTGTAAGCTTTTTCTAGCCAGCAGCTCTTATGGAAGTTAACAAATCGGCTACTTAGTATACTTAATAGACCGTCAAATCAGATAGATTATCTATTCTTATTTCTTCAAGCCTTTTGTGCTTCATTTTCCTGCCTCACTAAGCAGCAACTTAATACTTGCTACACCAAAAAATAACGCGAACACGCCTTCAAAAACTGCTTTGGATCTGAGATAGGTTTGTCTGACCTTTTTATGCGCGAAAAGAAAAGCATAGCCAAAGAAAACCAAAGCACTAACCAGCCCCACAACAAAAATGACCGACAACAATTCCAACGGACTGGCCTTAGGAGGAACCCCTATCGAATAAAGCGCACCGAAAAACAGAATAGCCTTTGGGTTAGTTAAGTGAATTAACACTCCGGTTAAGTAGTTACCCTTCTTTGTCGTTACGTATGTTTTGGGTAACTTTAGCTGCTCGATGTTGCAGGCAGAATGTACGGACTTTAAAGCCAAATATAAAAGATAAAATGCCCCACAATATCTAAGAATTTCAAAAAGCCAAACATTGCTATAGAGTATGGTTGCGAGACCAAAAGCGGCTGAGGTTGACCAAAATAAAGACCCCGTTAAAACACCTGCAGCCAAATACCCACCAAAGCGTCGACCGTGGTTCATTGACGTGCCTGCTATCGCAAGAGTTGCAGGTCCAGGGCTAGCGATGGCAGCGATAGCTGATACGACAATCAGTGAATAATTTATCTCTTCCATTTTTACTCTAAGCCTCCAAATGGAGTTTTATCAACACTTATCGCGGAATACTCTATTGAACGTACATCAGAAGCGTAATACTGATTAAAACACCAAGTGTCACGAATCAAGTTGAGATTCTTTGGTATTTTACTGCTCCAAAATAACATCAAATCCGCCATAAATGAGACGCTTTCCATCAAAGGGCATTGGGTTATTGTCTGGACTCATTCGAGGATCCCCCATGATCCGCTGCCACCCTGAGTCCCGAACTTCTTTTGAAGGCCAGACTACCCACGAAAACACAACGGTTTCGTTGCTTTCAGCGTTAACTGCCATGGGAAATGATGTGATATCACCATCTGGTACTTCACTCCCCCCACGTCTCAACAACCTTTAAGGCCCCAAACTCCCTGAACATTTCTGCTGCTATTTTTGCGTGTGCGATATACTTTTCTTTATTCGCTGTCGGTACTGCAGCGACAAACCCATCAATGTATGACATAAGTAAACTCCTTTCATTGGAGTTATAACCATAGCTCAATAAAAAGAATGCACATGATGCCAAACCATAGAAGCAGGTACGTAATACAGCTTGAGAGCTACATTCCTAGCTTGGACTTTATATGCATATTTGAAAGGTATGTGTTTGGATCAAGCTTGGTTAGCATATTTATAATCTCCAAAACACTCGAATACTCAATACGTTCCTCTTCAGCATGCCCGATCCCACCTATTGTAAAGTGAGTAAAGCGGTAATCACGATAAACGTTTTGCAGCTGGCTAGAAATATCTTTGAGTAATCTTTTACTGAGGGCGAATGCAGGGTATTCACTACTTTCTGAAAGCTCTGCTGTAGAGCCAATAGATACAATATTGCATTTATCGTTAAGTGAACCTAAAGCGTTAAGCTCATTGACTAAATTAAGATACCCAATCGGACCAACATTCATAAACTCAATCAGTTCGTTTGTTGTCAATTCTGAAGACTCTCCCCACATCGACGCCAAATAAACTATGATGTCAAACTCTACACCTTTGAAGCACGTATAATCTGGCTTTTTACCGGGATCAACGTCAATACAAACAGAAGCGACTCCCTCCTCAACTAGCTTTGATCTAGAAATCGCATAAATTTCTGTACCCTGTAAGTTCGTAGCCAAGAACCTTCCTAGACCCTTACTACCTCCAACGATTAAAATCTGCATAACCCTATTCCTTGGTTAAGGTTGTCTTTCATATTGTCCGCCAAACTGTTCATTAGGCATCACTTTAACGTTTCTATTGCCCTACTTAGTTCTATCTTCAATTTCATCGAATGGTTCAACTGAAATACGCTCTGCAATTTCACTCATCTTCTTCATTTTTTCTGGGTTACTAGTTCCCCAAAACCGCTCCCAGTCTTCACGTGTTCGCCACTTGGCAATAGTTAAAACCTTTTCCGGTACATCGTAAGAACGAAGCATAAAACTACCAAGCGCCCCTTCTACTGACTGATGAATTGAATCTGTCGTCGAACGCCATATATTTTGAAACTCATCCATTTTTTCACTTGGCACACGCCATTCATACACAACTCTAAACATAACACTTCCATTAAAATTTCTAGATTTAATACGGCAAAGTATCAAGAACACTAAGCCAGGTTAATAGATGAATAAAGCAACATAGCAGAGCGTAGAGCAACCTAAAAAACAAAGCGTAAACGCTCTAAATCACTCCGATTCGATTAGTCATGCACACATTCAAAGATTTCGTATTGACGTTTAACATTGGCGGTTACTTTTCCCCAATGTGAGGCTTGAACTCTTTCCTGATGTTGCTTAAAAGAGGCTTTGTCGACGAACTCCTCATAGACATCAAAACGAAAAGGATTAGTCGAGCTTTGAGTCACAAGAAAAGTAAGGCAGCCCGGCTCTTCTAACGTGAGCCTTTTGTGAATTATTAACGCATGTTTTACTAATTCTAAATCCTTTTCCGGAACTAAAATAAAGCCTTTCAATGTTACTTTCGACATATCATCCTCTCGCCCCTGTTAAGAAGTAGCCAACACGCCCTCAATCTCAACCATCATATCGCAAATGTGAATCTCACCATGAATTAAAATGCCACGTGTTAGGAATCTATTTCTAATGCCCTATCGACTTACGAGCATAAGGTTATCTCTACCCTTTCTTTGCCTTTACCGATGTTCTTGCGTTTTAATTGAATTTGGCCGACTTCTGATGTGCGCTTTAAATGAGTGCCACCGCAAGGTACTTGCGCAAACCCATCCACTCTCCAATACCTTCTTTCACTCTCTTGATCGGAAAAGTCACTAATAATAACTGAATCAGAGTTAATCAAATCTTGCACATCAGTTTCAATTTCTTTCAATAGCGGGCCAATACTTTCAGACCACTCGAAATCTATGCGACTCTTATTTTCAGAAATATGCGCGCCTATCTTAACAATGCCTTCCCGACGCTGATAAAACATCTCGAGCACCACTTCAGCCGCAAAGTGTAGCTTCATTAAGGCGTATCTACGCTTCCAATCAATATTCGTAGTTACAATGTCACCAAGAGTAAAATTTGGAGAGGATTCCAATGTGTAAATAAGTCGAACACCTAACTTTTGAGCAATCAAAACCGGAATATCATTAATCGTTCCTTTATCACTCTCTTGGCCTCCAGACTCTGCAAAGAAGATAGTCTGGTCCAATTCAACCTTATTTCCGTCTACATTGGTCACTCTTGAGTTAAGTTCTGTTTGGTAGGGATTAACCCAAAATAATTTCTCGCTCATGCTGCTATCCTTGCAGTAAGTCCTATCCTTGATAGTACATTCAGTGACCACCAAGTCAATTCAAGAAACCTCGCCGTCAAGTGTAAGGCTGTGTATTGAGTACGAGCAGGCTAGATCTATTAGATGCTTTTAAGGCCGGGTACTAAACGCTGTCCAGGGGTTTAGCTAACAACCCGTAAATTGCGGAATCTGAGACTACTCCATTCACTTCCCAACGCTGCCTTAGGAAACCTTCCGTTATAAAACCTAACCGTTCCAAGACTTTACCTGAAGAAGCATTGTCTGGATCTATCTCAGCCTCGATTCGACGTAGATTCAGTGTTTTGAATGCGTGTTCGATTAATGCAGTTCCCGCCTCTAATACAATGCCTTTACCCCAGAAATGACGACTAACGCCAAAGCCAATTTCTGCGCGCCTAGACTCTTTCACGTGATTAAACAGCATTATCTTACCCAGAAGTTGGCCATTGCTCTTTAGGAAGATGCCTAGTGTCACTTCTGTATTGCTATTCATGGCCTGTGTACTCTTGGCTATAAATGTCCGCGCTTCTTCAATTGAAACCCAAGGGCCAGAGTTCCAATATTTCATGACCTCATGGTCTGAGAAGATGTCAAACAATTCGCTTGCATCATCTTCAACTAGCTCTCTTAGAATTAATCGTTCCGTTTCAATCTTTGTTACTAACATTTTGGGGTCAGCCTTTTGGTTTGTTATTGGTGACGAAAATCCAATAAAAGTGTGAGACACGTAATACAAATGATTTCGTATGAGACTTTTAAACAAGCTCAACGCACGACAAAAGCGCCACGTGTAACGACTCTATATTGAAGCAAATTTTAGACATTCAAGTGCGTCAACAAGTAACCGTTGAACGCATCAAAGCTTGGGGTGAGTTGATCACAAGTCCTAAACTCAGGCTCAAACTAGTCCATATACTTTATTATCACTTAGTGACGATTTCCTTCAGTACTCTGGCTGGGTTGCCACCAACAACGACATTGTCTCTAAAACTCTTTGTAACGACTGCGCCAGAGGCTACCACCACGTTGTTCCCAAGTGTTACGCCAGGGTTGATTACGGCATGGCCACCTATCCAACAATTGTCACCAATGTTTATGGGCTTTGCTAGCTCTAAACCACTGTTCCTCTCGATAGGATCTAAGGGATGAGTCGCAGTATAAATGCCAACTTGAGGCCCAAGTAAACAGTTATCACCAAACTTAACTTCCGCAACATCCAAAATCACACAACCAAAATTAGCGTAAAAATTATCTCCAACGTGAATGTTGGATCCATAGTCGCAATTGAAAGAAGATTCAACATGAATATCGTCCCCTGTTGTGCCGAACAAGCGCTTAGTTATTTGAACTCGCTTTTGTTTATGCTCAACAGACGTGGCATTCAATTTTTCAGTTAGTAACCTAGCGCTCAACCTTAACTTTAATAACTCTTCATCACTTGGGTCATAAAGCTCACCTGCTAACATTTTCTCTTTTTCTGACATAAAACTTGGACTCCAATACCAATTTTCTTACAACGCTACATTAAGTATGTGAGTAACGCTACCTCCTAAGCGAGGCTGTTCCACCACGAAAACAAAGCCCGACTTGAACCCTAGTCCTCAGCGCTATCAATTTAGTGCACTACCACCACCGTTCTCACTAACTTATCACCGAGACGTTGCCTCTTTTTACCAAGAATGAAAATTGAGTCAATAAAACCGAAGAATGGAGTAATAACATTTCGAAAGAGCGACTGAAAAATATTGCACTTTTTACCCGTTCTTGCACTTATAACTGCAATGCCCAAAAGTTTTTTACCCACACTTTGACCATTTGGTAAACAATCAGAAAAAAGGTAATACGATACAGTCGCAGTTACTGCTATAGCACGCACAAGCTCTTTTTCAATACCGATTTCTAAGCCGACCCATAAAACGAGAGTAAAAATGCTAAAACTGACAAAAAGATCAATCATTTGTCCAACACACCTAACTCCCGGACTAGCCAAAACGTAATTTTCTAGAGTAAATTTTCCTGCATTTTTCATTTTAAAATTTGGACTAACAATTGTTTATTTGTGAACTAACGCTATTGAGACAGTAACATCCCCACTAAACCTAATCCATACTTCCGTAAAGCAAGGTCGAACCTGATTTTTCTATCTTTTCAATATATTACCACGCTTGTTCTAAAGGCTAGATTGGTAATATTTCAACATCTCTTCTTGATTAAGCGCTTTACTTTCTAACTTTTGTTGATCTTTAAAGATTTGAGCTAATGAAGGGAGAATTGAGCGATTTACTTTATAGTCATCAGACCAAAGTTTCCCTCTCATCACCGCTTTCGCACAATGAAAATACATACTCTCTATGACTATTTTGATAACAACCTTAGGATCTTTACTTCCATCGGGGCAAGCAGATATCAAGTTGGCGTCG
The DNA here is from genome assembly GCF_033344415.1 of Vibrio sp. 1727. NCBI lineage: Bacteria > Pseudomonadati > Pseudomonadota > Gammaproteobacteria > Vibrionales > Vibrionaceae > Vibrio > Vibrio sp. 1727. Next base: position 13,197 of record NZ_JAWPOT010000014.1, on the reverse strand, counting down.
GTGTGAATACTTGCGATTCCTTTAATACGGAGCACTTCATCAATACCATTTACCATCAATAACAACCCTACCTTGGGGTTACTAATGATATTTTTTAGACTATCGATACGATTGTTCCCCGAGCTATCAGGGAGCAACAATGTTGATTCATCTAAAACTTTTACGAAGCCAGGCTCCCCTCCTTTAGGAGAAAGATCGATATACCCTTGTGAATCAGCGGTACTTAGAACTGCAAAATGGCAGTTATTAATTAATGTAATCGCATGAACATCCAGCACAGGCAGAGCTTTATTTTTAGCTCTCGCACTTGGCTCTGCGTAAATTTCTTTTAACTGCTCTATTGTTTTAATTTCACTCATTCAATGTTATTCCTTCACTATCGTATAATGCTTTGCTTGTAAGCAAGCAGTAACTCTGACTTCTTGTATAGGCACTAGACCTAACTCATCGTAAAAATACTACGAGTACAAGTTGTCTCTTTAATGCCTTGTTATCTGAAGATTTAAAGTTTTTCACTAAACTCCCCACACTGCTTACACTTATAACCATGCTTGTAAAAAAACAGTGGAAAACCCAGTAAAATAAAAACTAAGAAAGCTGGGCGTTTACCTTTTGTAAATGCAAATAGATCTTTACTACCACATTTAGGGCAAACGTCTTTTTCTTCATCAACGTCAACTTCATTTCCCAATGATTCTGAGAAATCGCTACTAAGTATTTGTTTCGCATCTTCTGCATCACTTTCGGCCACCATCAGACGGACGCCGCCTATTGCATTTGAATAAAGCCACTGAGTATTTACCGTGTGCTCGTCAGCGATGTAACTTTCTATTCCGACACTATCTAGGCTTGCTCTCGCAATATGAGCTTCATGAGGAAAAGAAAACCTTGCTACTACAATCACATATTGCTCCTTGTGGGAAAGCGCTCCCGTAAGGTATAAGAAACGCTAATTGGAAATGCCATGTGTAGTATTTCTTTTTGAACAACTTATTAGCCCACTACAGACTAGTACATATACCCTAACCAATCTATATGGCCAACAGCCCAAGTTTTGCCGCTGATAGGTTTAACATATAAATCATCTAGTTGCTCTACAGCAACACCGTAATTTTTATGTTCATGAACGCGCAACCAAGAACTTAGAGAGTTAAGGCGCTGATAACCATTAGCCACATAAAAACGCTCCAAATCGGAGACTAAAATGATGAAGTCGACATCTTTAGTGGACGCATACTCGCTGAGTTGAGACAACATTGTTGTGCCAATACCTTGTCTTTGAACTTTGCTCTCGACACAAAAGTCACTCACACCTAATACTTTATAAATTTCATCACCAACGCGAACAACTCTGTAGTCTAATCCCATGTAACCAACTAACTGATCACCTTCGTAATTCAGAACTCTCATATGCGGGAGTTGCTTATAGTAAGAGCGAGTAACTTGATGTTCAGGAAACGACTGGTTTCTAAGAGCTTCAATTGCATTATGCTGCGCTTTAGATAATTCGATTTCTGGGTAAATATCCATATTTGACCTTTGAGTATTAATGACCTTTTGGTTACGATCCCTGTCGTTGAGTTTAACTCCGAGCGTGTCCTAACCTTGTGGGACATTGACAAATAACATAGAGTTTCTCAAAACACTACTTACAACATTTTTACTGCAAACCAATCGAAGTTGCTTAAGAACAAACACTACTTCATAGCAATGCCTACGGACCAAGCATTTGCAGCTTCTTACCCACACCCTATTCCGCCATCTGGAATTATTTTAATTACACAACGTGGGTACTCAATGTTGGTAAAAGCATTTACCGATGATTTTTCATGGCAAGTCCAAGAACAATTGGCAGATGCATATTTCGAAGCACAGAGAGTACTATCATCGGCGGAGCAACTATTAAACCAAGCTAATTTGCTAGTTCAACATGACCAACGAATTAACAACTTAGAAAAGGCTCAGTTAAATACACAAGCTCACATTTCTAGAACAAATGCCGAAGTTACAAAAGCCAATCAAAAAGCCGACGATGCATTTAAAGCGGCAAATGCTGCATTAGAGCATAAATTTGGAGATAAGGATTACTACACAGTTATCGCTTATTGTAACTCTAAAAATATCCCAATCATTCTGACCTTAGCAAAAGCTAAAGGTTTGGAAGCTAGAGCTTACACCCAAAAAATTGGAGGTAAGATCAATAAAGTTCCTGATGAACGTTGGGGACAAGTAAATGCGTATCATATTGCAGTTTTAGACCACGTTTTTAAACAGTGATTTATATCGGGAGTCCTCTGCTGAGGGCTCCAATTCCCCGTAATAAGGCTAACGCCCAGCTAAGGGGTGAGCAACGCAATACAAAAGCCGCCGCAAGCCGCCTTAATCACTAAAATCAACGCATGGTGAAAATGACACGCGTTGCGAATCCCTCTTGAACAGTTTGTTATGTGCGTACTTACGTTATGCACCAAACTGTTTTATACGCTTAGCGCCAATAAAAACTGATACTTACTTTGTTGAAGTAAGTCTAAATGGCGCTCAAACATGGGTACGCCATTGGATAAAGAAAGGGGGTAGACGAGTCCATTACCGACATACACCCCAACGTGTGCTCCGTATGAGTCAGTAGAGTCGTTGTACATCATGATATCTAGCGGCTTAAACTCAGTGACCACCTCACTAAACTCCGAGTCATCCCACCATTCACTAGAACGGTAGTTAGGTGGATTTAGACCGAAGTCTCTGAGCAGGTTATAAGTAAAGACCTGACAGTTAGCTCCAAGCGTTAAGTCTGAATCATCTTTGCAACCCGGAATGCGGGATGAAACGTATCTTACATTTTTGAATCTGTCGGGAATATCCATTTCCATTTTCTCCCAAAGCACATAACGCTCTGTTAAGGGGTGAGCAACGCAATACTGAAGCCGCCGCATACCACCTTAAACACTAAAACTAACGCATAGTGAAAATGCCACGCGTTGCGAATCCCTCTTGAACAGTTTGTTAACTGAGCGCCTTTCAGTTTTCGGCGATCTTTCAGCCAATTTCGCCAAAGATTGTTTTGCTAATTAATGATTAGCAAAGCTAACTCAAATATGTATTTAACCAAAAAATTACCGTTTATCTTTAGTTTGAAATGCGTCTCACAACACCATACTTCGGCGATGTAAGTGCGCCGAACTAATCGCGAATGCCTTATATTATTAGAAGGCTTTGTGCCGCCTTTCACATCAGTAAACTTAAGTATCAAACTGAAATTATTCGCATTAACTCAGCTAAGGGAACCGACCGAACACGATAAATCTCTGAACCTAGAAGCTGTATCATTGTGCTTTCGTATTTTCTGCGCCAGTTAACGCCGCGTTAAGTAGTGAGCAACACTACCACCCAACTTAAACCATGCCACCGTAAACACAAAACTCAACCAAAACAAAAATGCCACGCGTTGCGAATCTGTCTTAAACGCTTTGTTATAAGAATTTTTCATCTTACACCAAGTTTTTAGCCTGCAAGTTTATTCGAATATCATCGAACTCAAGAAAAATTGATACTAGGACACTTTCGTCTTTTCTTTCATGGAAAGCATTAAGCCCCAACGGGTCTCCACCTTGTTGCTTGTAACAATCAATAGCTTTTTCGAACACGAGTCTAGCTTCTGACGTATTTGGTCCAACTTTGTCTCGAATTTTTCGGTGAACTTCTGTTAGTTTCGCAACGTACTCTTGGCAAGAAGCTAGAAGGTTAATTGAATCATGGATTTCGTTTAACGTTGCTCTTTTGTTCTTTCTATTTTGCACAAGCTCGGCCTTTTTGGATAAAGCAAGAACCTCATTTCTCATGCCATTATTAGTACGTTTCGAATTATGCTGCACTGAGTGAATTGCGATCCCGTTATGCTGTACGTGATTCCGCAGCATCTCCATAACTCGATAATCTATCGAAGAGTCGTAAGCATCGCAGAAATATTGTTTTACCTCTTCAAGAATACCTGTTGATTCAACAAAACTATCATGAACATTGGATGGAACTTGATCCACATATGTCTTTGTTGAGGTCAAAAGATTAGCAAGTCTACGCTCAAGTAAAATTCGAAAGTTAAAGGGGCCTGTATAACTAACCGACATTAATGCTTGATTAGAACTTGTTTCCTTGGCAATTTCTCCTTCCAACTCTTTAAGGTTAGAGAGCAGAATTTCGAATTTTTCTTCAATAGCAAGAGTACACCTTAAAGTTTTCTTTGCATTTTGAATCTCTAGGAACTCTTTTTCAGTTAGCTCAATTTTTGGCACCTTTCCTAGAACATTCTGCTTTAAATAGTACATAAGTCACCAATTCTTATAACGCCCTGTTAAGGTGTGAGCAACGCAATACCGAAGCTCCCGCATACCACCTTAAACACTTAAACCAACGCATAGTGAAAATGCCACGCATTGCGAATCACTCTTAAACCGTTTGTTATAAATCATTAAAACTCAGCGCATATTCAGTTTCGGAAACACAAGCCTGCTTAACCTTAACGTGACTAAGCTCAGCATTCTCCCCAATAGTTCTTAGTATGCTTTCTGTTAATGAAGCCTTTGCATTAACACCTATGATTACTTCTTCAATTAAGTCCGCCGGAAAGTTAAATAAATGAATGGGAGGATCCACCTCACTGATAATCGAATCTGCGTCAGGCAGAGCGGCACACATACGCCACTCTTGTTCATATTCCCAAACGTCTGATTTTAATAAGAACATATCCGTTCCATTCATATCAACCATCGCCTTTGATGGTCTGTCAGGTAAATAATGCACCTTTCTCAAGTGATAAAACTCGTCCTTTTCTGAGCGTTTTCTATTGAAGAATGAATGATCTGACTTAAACCCTATGCAGTAACCACTGTGTGATTCAGCATAGTGAGACCACATAAGCAAATTGTCAGCCTTTTCAGTTAAGCTCAATACACCAATTAGTTCATTTGATGTTTCTGTTAACGTTGCTGAGACATGCACTTTTGCCTTATTCATAACAGTCTTAAAGACTTCAGAGTTGTTTTTAACGTATAACTTTGCAAGTTTTTGAAATTCCGACTTAGGAATTTGACTCCGAATATGCTTCGGTAGTTTAGACAACTCAGACTCGACCATGCTATCTAAGTTTTCTTCCATGTAAGCGTCTATGTACGAGTCAGATGCTAAACCACTAATAACTGGTTTAAACTCAAATGGGTCGTTGAACGCATTAGGTGGAGAAAAACGAATAGCTCTATTTTTCAAGACATCTATACGATCAGGATGTAGATATTTATATAGTTTCAAGACTCACCTTTGATTTATAACGCTTTGCTAAGGTGTGAAGCACGCAATGACCAAGTATCTGCATGGCATTTCAACACGAAAACTACCGCATATTAAAAATGCCACGCGTGCTGAATCACACTTAAGCAACTTGTTAGCTTTCTAGCCAACGAAATACACTGAGTCATTTTCTGCAAACAAACACTCTATTGGGTAAGGTAGCTCAAGCTTTGGCAAGTTGCCCTTTGAAAACCATTTTAAAGACACCGTTTCATCGTCGGTTGCAGTTTGTAACTGACTGACTGCCACACATTTAAACATGATTACCGTGTACTGAACTTGATCGCCATTTGTATAAGTGAATCCAAAACCCTCACCGCCAAATACACCAAGTAGACGCTCTACTTTAACAGCTAAACCTGTTTCCTCACGGACTTCCCTAACCAATGCTTGAACTGGAGATTCTTGAGGTTCAATCATTCCGGCAGGAAGACTCCATGTATTATCTGATTTCTGTTGAAGCAGTAACTCTTGGTTTTCATTTAAAATGACACCCGCCACGCTAGGGATAAGTAACGGCATGGTTCCAATTTTGGAACGAATTTCTTTGATATAGTCACTCGCGCTCAATTTTCCTCCTTGAAAGCTAACGCCCTGTTAAGGGGTGAGCAACGCAATACCGAAGCCGCCGCATACCACCTTAATAACTAAAACCAACGCATAGTAAAAATGCCACGCGTTGCGAATCCCTCTTGAACAGTTTGTTATGAATACTTTTGCAACACGATGTTTTTACATTCATCAAACAGCTTCTTTAGCTGTTCAGGTCGACTCTTTGGCATTGTAAATTTGCTATCCATAGTGCCAATCGGATTATATTGTTGCCCAACTACGTAATCCATTTCCATGGCAAGTAAATACACCGCTTTCAGTGAGTTATTAAAATCAGCGTCAAACTTCGCATCTGACTTATCGATCTGCTCTTGCAAACTTTTAGCACACCTAGGAATTTCACGAGATTTACTGTGTACCAACTGATTACGGGCTCTTATAAGTTGCTTTAAAGCACCAAATGCCGCTGAAGATTTATCTAATTGATTGCCACACACAAGCTTGGGTATGACTACCCACTTAGAAACAACGTCTAGACTGGATAAATGAGTTTCAAAATATCGATCTCCTAAGTGAGTACCAGCATAGTCATTAATTGCAGCTTCTAAACACATGGCAGAAAATACTATTGCTTTCACAGCATGATTTGTGGCCTTCCTTTCAAGTTCAAGAAGCTCATATTCGTCTATATCTGAGCTGAATTTTTCCTCAGTCAAAACAGCATTTACATACTCCTCTTCTGCAATAGATTTATATGCATACTTCATCACTTCTGTTCTCGCAAAAAACTCACGAGGATGTTTGACAAAAATTGGCTCACCTTTCATGTATTCTCCTACTGAAGCCTGGATTCATAACGCCCGCTTAAGTGGTGAGCAACGCAATGCGATACTTCCGCATACCACCTAAATCACTAAATTTACCGCAAACCACAAATGCCACGCGTTGCGAATCCGTCTTGAAGCGTTTGTTAGCCGCTCATTCTCAAACGTTATTGCTTACTCAACAGGAACTTACGCAAATCTCGTTCAGCACGCATAACAAACAGAATAAATACTTTGTCTGCATCTTGTTTATAGAAGACACGACAGGGATTAACTACAACCTCACGGTAACTTAAATGTTCTAGTTCAGGTGGAATACGCCCTGACTCCGGAAAACTCTCTAGGCGCTCAACTTTAGAGAAAATCGTTTGAACCAATTGCTTTGCTGCAACGACATTTTCAAGTGCGATATATTCAGCGATATCATTGAGGTCGGATAACGCTGGCTCAGTCCAGATTATTTCAGCCATTTTGACATTTTGTCCTTGGCTTCTTCGTGACTGACCGCTTTACCATCAGCTAGTGCGCGTTCACCTCGCGCAATACCCTCAAGAATTGACAAACGGTTTTGCATAAACTCGTAATCATCAACATCGATCAAATATGCAGATGGTTTACCGTGCTCGGTAATTAATACTGGTTCTTTAGTATCGTGAAGATCGGCGAGGATCTTAGTTGCTTGACGCTTGAGTGATGTGACTAATTCTACTTTCATGAGAGCAGCTCCAAAAGAATACTAAAGTGATACTATTCTATCACTTTACGTATAGCAAGCTCTATGACGGCTAACGCCCAATTAAGGTGTGAGGCACGCAATACGAAGCTCCCGCATACCACCTTAATCACCTAAACCAACGCATAGTAAAAATGCCACGCGTGCCGAATCACTCTTAAATTGTTTGTTAGCCGTACATTGCCCAACGGAAATACGGACGCTGACCATCCATCCGTTCAACTTCTGCGCCTAACTTTTTGTAAAACTCGTGTGCTTTGGTGTTGTGTGGACTAGCTGTCCAAGAAATATGAGAAGTTAATGACTTTTGAGCTTCCGTTTTCAAAGCATGCATAAGTTCCGCACCATATCCCTTTGACCGATGCTTACTAACAACTAGAAGATCATCCAACCAAATAGACGGCTCTCCGCGAAAGGATGAATAACGATAATGAAACAAGGCGAAACCCTGAACTTCACCATCGACTTCCAATAGCAAAGCGTGGGCAAACGGATAGTCACCAAATAAGGTTCGTTCAATCTTCTCTTTGGTCGTGGAGATTTCACCGTCGAACCCTTTCATACTTCTGTCAAACTCAGCTTTGTGTCCAATAAGTTCTAGCAACTTACTGGAGTCCTGCTTGATCGCTTTCCTTACGTTCACTTTGGTCTCCATAACTCAAGTTTCTGGTTGTCGGCTAACGCCGCATTAAGGGGTGAACAACGCTACCACCCGTTCTAAACCATTGTGCCGTAAACACTAAAGCCAATTCAAACCAAAACTGCCAAGCGTTGTGAATCCCTCTTGAATGCTTTGTTAGTTGCCAAACTTAAAGCTTTGATTTGAAGTTAATTACCGCTTTGCCAACACTGTTTTTACGTGCTTTGAAAAACTCAAATCAGGCGTAGTTTCAAAGCGCCTGTCACTGAAACCACTTGGGACTCAAAGCGCCGTAGAAAACGGATTAACAACACCAAAACGCTCATTTGAAAAGACAATGTCACAGAGCTGACTCTCAACCAGCGATTCGGTTTCTGAAACAGAAAATCCAACCACAAAAGAAACCTGAGAATGATTTTCACGAACCCGAACGATTCAAAATTGAAGTGCGAAACGCAACCAAAAACACACTGATTTTAACTCTAAACATTCTGCTTTAGCTGCGTTTTCCTCGTTGGCAACTAACGCCCTGTTAAGGGGTGAGCAACGCAATACCGAAGCCGCCGCAAACCACCTTAAACACTAAAATCAACGCATAGTAAAAATGCCACGCGTTGCGAATCCCTCTTGAACAGTTTGTTAGGTGCGTAGCCAAAGTTGGTAAAAGTCTGTTTCATCGTGCTTGGGATTCTTGCGCACGAACTCCCAACCATGGCGCTTATAGAATGTGAGAGCTCGATGGTTAGTTCGGCTTACTGAAAGTACAGCACGCAAACAACCCGCTTTACTCAAAGTGCTTACAATATAATCCTGCACTTTTGGAGCGAGTCCTGAACCACGAAAATTCGGCTTTAAGTAAATGAGATGCACATAACCAGTCTCCGGCTCGGGTGAAAAGCTACGAAACTCTAACTGCCCTGCAAACTGACTATCCACAAATATATGGATATAGAACCATCCTGATGTTGCTAACCGGTCTAAGACGCGTTCACGATAACCACTGATGAAGTCGTCGAAACCATCGTAATGCCCAAAACTACAAAAGTATGCATCTTTTCTCGCAGCAACGCATAATTCGAAATCATCAATGTTTATCTGCCGAAAAGCAATTTCCATACTTACCTTTTCCTTCAAGCACCTAACGCCCAGTTAAGGGGTGAAGCACGCAATAACCAAGTTTCCGCATGGCACTTCAACACCAAAATCACCGCATACCAAAAATGCCACGCGTGCTGAATCCCTCTTGAACTGTTTGTTAGCACGCTGCCCTTTAAGCTTTTGGTACACGCCAAGGTATTGAAATATAGCACGAAACTTATAGCTTAAAACACTAAACCAAACGGACAACTGCCAAACTAAAAACAAACATCAAGACGTAAGTTGGCTAGAAGAAAAACATGCTTAACTGCCCTTTTTCACCGCTTTTAAATTAGCAAAGAATGCGGGCTTCGAACTTGAACAACAGCGACAAAGAAACGCTTGTTTTGCCGAAAATTTCTCAGCGCCAAAGAAACCACGCCAGAGAAATAGCCCGAAAGTTAGAAACCGTAAACGATAAACTCAAAGCGAAAACTTCACATCTAGTGCCACCGGAGCGAACCTGAAAGGCACAACTGAACAGGTGTAAAGCGAGGAAAAGAAACCAATAAAAACAGAAACTTTTAGCCTTTGATGCCAACCCAGTGCTAACGCCGCGTTAAGTAGTGAGCAACGCTTACACCTGACCTAACCCATTACACCTTAAACACAAAATTCAATTTGGGTTGAGAATGCCACGCGTTGCGAATCTGCCTTAAACGCTTTGTTAGGTTTTAAACTTCTGGCACCTTTGGCCACTCAGGGCGATTACTAGTAACCCATGCATCCAACTTGCGTCGAGCTGAGTCAGCACCAACATCAATAGATAAGAAGTCACAAATAGACTTCCATGTAGGAAACCTTGCTTTACCATTTAACTCAGGGATTTGTTCAACCCACTCTGATGGCCTTGGTGAAGATTTCACCGAACGTTTGTCAGGTAATGAAGCCAGCAAGTCATTCAAAATATCATCGGAGTTGGGTACATCTGAGGGCACAAGAGCCAACAAACGAATTAGAGCATCATTGAAAGTAAGGTTTTCGAAAGGCTCTTTTTTAACTAAGGCTTCAATTTTTGATGCTACCTCAGCATCTACATGGTAGCTCGGCATAATCACTTTCTCCTTATTGCTCAAGTGCGAATAGTGTACTGCAGTTAAATCTAGATTTCTAGTTTAGATCTAGATTTAACTAGATGCACCATTACCGCGATTGAAACCTAACGCCGCATTAAGGGGTGAACAACGCCACCACCAAACCTAAACCATTGTGCCGTAAACACTAAAGCCAATTCAAACCAAAACTGCCAAGCGTTGTGAATCCCTCTTGAATGCTTTGTTAGTTGCTAAACCTAAAGCTTTGATTTGAAGTTAATTACCGCTTTGCCAACACTTGCTTTACGTATGTTGGAAAACTAAAATCAGGCGCAGTTTCAAAGCGTTTGTCGCTGAAACCACTTGGAACACGCAACGCCGTTGAAAACGAACTGACAACATCAAAAAGACCTTTAGGAAAAACAATGCCACAAAGCTGACTTTCAACAAGTAAATCGGCTTCTGAAACAGCAAACCACAACCACATTCATAAACATCGAACGCAACTTCAGAAAACTTACACCTAAACACAGAATCAGGTGAAAACAACACAAACCATTAGCCCAAAATATTCCGCTTTGGCTACGTTTTTCCTCGTTGGCAACTAACGCCCAATTAAGGTGTGAACCACGCAGCCACATAATTCAACTTGATCACCGTAAACACCGGACTAAACCAAAACCAAAAATGCCAAGCGTGGTGAATCACTCTTAAATTGTTTGTTATGACTGTACTTAAAGCTACCTGCTTAATATTTTGTGCTCGGTAACCAAATTAAAGCCCAATATGTTTTGACGGACTTTAAGTAATACCAAACCACCTTGCTGCTCTTTTAACCATTCTGCCTTTGAAACTCGTCGCCTTAAAGTCCCTAGCGAATTATCTTGAAGTTGCAGAACATAAGCAGGGGTCCTACTAAATAAACTCTTGTACTTGTCAACGACAGTTACTTCCGTTTCAAACGATTCACCTTTAGCAGTGTAAAGACAAAGCACTCCGATAATAATAAGGCAGCAAGCTGCATATAAATCCGGTCTTTGCCTTCTAAAAAATTTTCGGTCATCTTCAAATTGGGTATATATCTTAAAACGATCTTTACGCTGATAAATACAAAAACCAATTAGTAAGCCGACAAGAGCAGTACTAAAAACTATCTCAAGTCCGTTAAACAAGCTATTTTCTACGACGACACATAACCAAACAGCCGAGGCATATATAGAAAAATATAAAATAAGTTTAACGTTGTTAAGTCTCAAATTTCCTCCTAGGTCATAACGCCGCATTAAGGTGTGAGTAACGCTACCACGAAACCCAACCATACCACCGTAAACACTGAATTCAACGATGGAATGAGAAATGCCAAGCGTTAGGAATCACTCTTAAATGCTTTGTTATGTGCGTGCTAAACGGTAGCGCCTTACAGTGCCCTCGTTTTCACTTGTGTAGTTGCCAAGATACTCACCGCCACAGTTTTCGATAACCTTTTGGGACGCTGGATTGTCAATTGAACAAGTAACAATAACTGAGTCAATGACAACATGGTCTCGCACCCAAGCGAGGAGAAATGAAGCTACACCTTTACCACGAGCTGACGGTTTAGTTTCGTAGCCAACATGCCCAATGACATTTTCTACGTTGGCGTTAGTACCTTTACGAACTCGAATAGCGCCTAAGATTTCAGAGTCAGATATGCAATAATAAGTTGTGCTGGGTAAATACCCGATTGGTAACTCAGAAGTTGCCTTAGAGCGTTCAACTAAACCTAACAAATAAGCTTCAGGATCTTGCTCAACGCTGAAATATTTAAGGATACCCGACTCCAAATATTCTTTCGCGTAAGTCACTAATATCGGAGCTAAATCTGGACTCGCCTCTACTACTTCCATGTCAACTTTCCTCAAAAGCACATAACGCCCAATTAAGTAGTGAGCAACGCAATACAAAAGCTAACGCATTGCGCCTTAAACACAATACTCACTGCAAACCAAAACTGCCACGCGTTGCGAATCTGCTTAAATTGTTTGTTATGCGATTTTTCGGCAATGCTAAATAGGCTAACGAAAACATTACCTTAAACACGACAAACTACAAACGCGCAGATAACTTTTTGTGATTCAAGAACCAACAGATTCAACATTTCGTAACAAGGCCACCACAAGCGCGGAACGCGACATTAAAGCGAAGAATTAGCTTTTGCTTGCGAGAAATTCAACGAACCAAAATTTCAGCAAATACCGACTTTCCGTAAACTTGCCCTTTCCACACTTTGTGCCCGGGAAACTTTCCGCGACCAGATACGATTTTTAATGAGGCAACTTCACGAACTTTGGCATGTTTTTCGGTTTGAGTGATTCAAGAATTTGAGCCGAAAATGCTGATTTGCCGAAACCAAAAAGCGATTGGCCAAAGAGATTAAATTTAGAGAAACCTAAAAATTTTGCCTTGTCGCATAACGCCCTGTTAAGGGGTGAGCAACGCAATACCGAAGCCGCTGAATACCACCTTAATCACTTAAACCAATGGACAGTAAAAATGCCACGCGTTGCGAATCCCTCTTGAACAGTTTGTTAGGCATTGGTTACCAGTGCCGCTGACTTTCTCAGGTATAGAGCCAATAACCCAAAAACTAACTCTGCAACTAAATAAACATACATTAGCGTATTAGGTTGACCATCAGACAAGATACCAATTAGACGACCAAACGCCATAGATATCAATGTAATAGCTACAATAATTAAAGCCAAAGTGACATCTTGCTTAATCTTGAGGACGAGTATCAAAGCAAGACCAATTGCAAACTGAGCTCCACCATACGTAGCCCTAAAATCAATAGTTGCTGAGGTAGAATTGGGGCTTGAGCCGGCTTTGTTGCTTAATTCGGTGAGAAGACATGGTAGCCCCATGTTGATCAGTTCTTAAACAACATACCGAGTTTCA
>NZ_JAWPOT010000148.1:0-855 GCF_033344415.1 Vibrio sp. 1727 | reverse complement strand
TTTCAACACTAGGCCAAACTCTTTCCAGAATGATTGGTATTTTTCTTCATCATTCTTCGCCATGCGCTCAAGCATAGTCAGTACACGTTTCGTGCATGCATTGCGTAGCGACTGAGTCACTTTGTTGTCTTGTAGAATTTCACGCGATACGTTTAGTGGCAGGTCGTTTGAATCAATCAAGCCGCGTACGAAACGTAGATAAGACGGCATAAACTGTTCAGCATCATCCATAATGAACACACGTTGCACGTACAGTTTCAGACCTGACTTATGATCACGATTCATCATATCCCATGGCGCTTTCGATGGGATGTAAAGTAGGCTAGTGTAGTCGTTTTTACCTTCTACGCGGTTATGGCTCCACACCAATGGATCAGCGAAATCGTGTGAAACGTGTTTGTAGAATTCTTGGTACTCTTCATCTGAGATATCTGCTTTATTACGCGTCCACAACGCTTGAGCTTTGTTGATTTGCTCCCACTTCTTCTCATCTGTCTCTTTACCGTCTTCATCACGCACTACAGTTTGGATAGAAACAGGAATGCCGATGTGATCCGAGTACTTGCTGATGACATCGCGCAAGCGCCATTCATTTAAGAACTCTTTACCTTCGTCACGCATGTGAAGAATGATGTCAGTACCACGAGATTCTTTAGTGATGTTTTCAATGGTGTACTCACCCTCGCCCGCAGAATGCCATTGCACAGCTTCATCTGCTGGCAAACCTGCTGCACGAGTGCGCACGGTCACCGCATCAGCAACGATAAATGCCGAGTAGAAACCAACACCAAATTGACCGATCAATTGCGAGTCTTTGCTTTGCTCTTCTGAAAGCTTTGAGAAGAATTCCGCGGT
>NZ_JAWPOT010000147.1:0-859 GCF_033344415.1 Vibrio sp. 1727 | reverse complement strand
GAAATTATCTATAAGTGCAATTTAAGTTACTTATGGTTGGTTTGCGAGTTTAATACCTCTCTTTGTTCTCTATGAGAGATATTTATCAGCCAGAACGACATATTTGGCAACAGCGTAGTATTCGGATTAGTATTGGAAGAAGGCAGAGAAGAGTGCGTGATTGGGGCTTACCTGACCCATTACCTGACCCAAAATCGTCAGGTACAAAAAAAGGTTAGTAAACACTACGCTTACTAACCTTCTGGAATTTGGTGGCCCCTCCCAGACTTGAACTGGGGACCAATCGATTATGAGTCCTACCAGGTTCATTTTTACGAGTATGCAATGCTTGGTAATTTCTATTAAATTCAAATGTTTATCTGTTTGTCTTTGTTGCGTTAGTTTGCATTGATTTTCATGTCACTTTTCTCTTGTCTGACCCATTACCTGACCTAGCTTTGCTTAGGTAGGAAGTTTGTCAATATCATTTTTGGCTGCTTTTAGGTTATGCCTGTTGACCTAGAAAGTTAACTTCGCCAAAAAAGACAAGAGAAAATCAGAATGTTAACTGTTACTAAAATTCAATCCGCGACCAGTCGTAAAAATTCCTATTATCTCTGGGATCAGTCAGGTCAACGAGGTATAGGGCGTTTGGGTGTAAAAATTTTCACTAGTGGGAAAAAGCAGTTCGTGTTTCGCTACTACCAGCAACAGAAAGAAAAATTTATCTCAATCGGTTTATTCAGTACACGTGCTGGCAGTATGACTCTTACAGAAGCTCGCGAGAAAGCCCAGGTCTTCTCACAACTGTTGCTCGGCGGAAAAGATCCTAAATTGCATCTTGAACAACAAGAGAGCGAGCAGAAAAAAATTGATGCAG
>NZ_JAWPOT010000146.1:0-861 GCF_033344415.1 Vibrio sp. 1727 | reverse complement strand
CGCTGCGCAGTTTGTCGATGCCTGAGGGCACGCGCATTGCGGCTGTTTTCCGTAATCAAGAACTGCTTCACCCATCGGGCAGTACCAGGTTGGAAGAAGACGATACCCTATGTGTATTGGCTCAAGAGAAAGACTTAGCTGCACTGAGCTTGTTGTTCAGTGAAGCGCCGGAGAAAGCCTCTCTGACTCGTTTCTTTGGTGATTTCTTCTTAGATATTGAAGTGAAGCTGGCCGACGTGGCGATGATGTACGGTTTGAATTTGGGCGATGAACTGCAAGATAAAACCTTGAGCAATATTGTTGAAGAACAGCTGGGTAGCACGCCTGTTTTGGGCGACCAGTTTGAATGGCAAGGATTGCAATGGGTAATCGCGGACGTGGTGGATCACCAAGTGACTAAGGTTGGTTTACGTTTACCCAATGAAGAAGAGGAAGGGGAAGAGGAGGACTAAGTCCTAATCATTCATTTCCGTTAACATGATGACGGCTTGCGTGCGGTTCTTCACGCCGAGCTTGCGGAAAATCGCCGTCATGTGTGCTTTGATGGTGGCTTCTGATACATTCAACTCGTAAGCGATTTGTTTGTTCAGCAAGCCATCAGACAACATCCCCAACACTTTGTATTGCTGTGGCGTTAGCGCGGCAATCTTCTCTGCTAAATCATTACACGCTGCGTTATTGGTGATCAGCCCTTCAGGGAAGTATGGGTCGCCATTGAGCACTTGGTTGAGTGCATTGACCAGTTCACGCATATCACTCGATTTCGGAATAAAGCCAAACGCACCATGGCTCTTCACTTGACTCACCACCGTTGGCTCTTCGCTGGCGGATACCACGACGATAGGCAAATCTGGGTATTCC
>NZ_JAWPOT010000145.1:0-864 GCF_033344415.1 Vibrio sp. 1727 | reverse complement strand
TTAGAAGAACGTAATGAATATCTATACGGATAAGAAAGTGGTCGCTGTTGGCGGTGGTCATGGCTTAGGTCGAATGTTAGCCGCTTTAAAAGACTTTGGCAGCAATGCTACGGGCATTGTTGCCACAACCGACAATGGTGGTTCAACTGGGCGTATTCGTCACTGCCAAGGTGGCATCGCTTGGGGAGACACCAGAAACTGCATCAACCAGCTAATCACTGAACCATCTATCAGTTCGATGATGTTCGAATACCGCTTTAAAGGTACGGGAGAGCTGGACGGCCACAACCTTGGCAATTTGATGCTAACAGCATTGGATAACTTGTCGGTTCGACCGCTGGATGCAATCAATCTGATCCGAAACATGCTTAAGGTTGATGTCAATATTCTACCAATGTCAGAGCACCCTTCGGATTTGTCTGCACTTTCAGTGAACGGTCAATGGGTCACAGGTGAAACCAATGTGGATGAGATGGAAACCGACTTACGTCGCTTAGATCTTTCACCAGAAGTTCCAGCCTCTAAAGAAGCCGTTACTGCTCTGGCTGAAGCCGATGCAATCATTCTTGGCCCAGGCAGTTTCCTCACCAGTATTATGCCGCCATTGTTATTGCCTGAGCTGGGCAAAGCCATTGCTGCAAACCGAAAAGCGAAGGTGATATTCGTCGCTAACCTCAGCCCTGAATACGGCCCAGCAGGTCGAATGTCGATGGCGCAAAAGTTGGAATGGTGTGAACGTGCGTGCCAAGGACGAAGAATCGATGTCGTCCTTGCCGAAGAAACGGACCAGAAAGTGTTGGAACAATGGAACGTCGTTACCGAATCATTAGCCTCAACCAACCGAGATTGGCGTCACGACCGAGA
>NZ_JAWPOT010000144.1:0-869 GCF_033344415.1 Vibrio sp. 1727 | reverse complement strand
CGATTTCTTCACGAGCTGAACCGACGTGATACGTGACATCAACGTGTACCAATGGGTCAGAGCCCTCTGGCGCTAGAATTACGGTCAAGCCGTTATCGAGTTTGTATTTTTGATATGGGATCTTAACTTTGCCGTCTTCTGCTTTCGATGATTCGACGAAAGTCACCCCTTTTGGCAACGATGAAACAGGGGAATTTGATGCACAGCCCGTGATCACTAACAGTGAGCACGCGCCAACCCAAAACATTCTCATGTACTTTCCTTAAAATAATCCGAGATAAATGGCCGCCAACAAGCTGTACCGAGCGGCTTTTCCTAAAAATATTAAAATCACACACGGCAGAAATTTCATCCTTAACCATCCAGCCGCGAGACACAACGGATCACCAATAATTGGTAACCAACTGAAAAACAATCCCCAGTAGCCATATTTTGCTAGCCACTTTAAAGCGGTATGACCATGTTTTTCTTCTTGGGTTTTATTGGGGATCCATAACCCAAGCCAATAATTGGTTAAGCCACCAAGCGTATTACCTATTGTGGCAACCAAAAGAATAGAAGAAACCGCATATTGATTGAGTGAGAGAGTTGCTATCAGCCCAGCTTCAGAGCCACCAGGCAGTAAGGTGGCGCTCAGAAAGCCCGTTAAAAAAAGCACCCACAATGCTGAATCAGAAAACCAAAGGGCTAAATGTTCAAAAGCTGAATTGAATGCGTCTAGCATGTCATATCAAGTAATACCTTGCCTCTCGTTCGCCCCGATTCCACTTGTTGGTGTGCGGCGATAACTTCAGCCATTGGGTAAATGTGTTGCACTTCTGTTTTAAGTAATCCCACACCTACCATGTACAACAACGTGTCTAACTGTG
>NZ_JAWPOT010000143.1:0-871 GCF_033344415.1 Vibrio sp. 1727 | reverse complement strand
CCAGAGCCGTTGTCGTACTCGAAGATGTCGTTTCTGAGAACCCCTGTGACGGTTAAAGGACTTGTTATAACTGGGAGCTGGTTGTTGCCAAAATGGTCAAACCTGACCATTTCAAAATCTTCTAAACTCCACTTACTTCTAGAGTTATCTAATGGTTCATCAAGGAACGAAAAAGCATACTCTGCTTCTCCTGACGCGCATAAATCTATCCAATCTCGAACAAACGCTATGAGCTCCTCCTGACTGGATTCAATCGTAGGCTTTTTCATTGACGACTCCTTTTGTGAGAAACACATAACGCTGCGTTAAGGGGTGAATGCCGCCTAAACCAACTTTCCGCATACCACCTTCACCACCAAAACTCACCGCATACCAAAAATGCCACGCGGCATGAATCCCTCTTGAACGCCTTGTTATGCTTAAGCTTCAATGGGTTACGTTTTAATAGAACCAAGATTAACTCGACTTTGATTTACACACAAAAGCCAAAACGTAGAAAACCGAAATGAATCATAGTTTTGAAAATTGCACTTTGAAATTTGGCTGCTAAAACTCAAAAACCCAAGATCAAATTGCTGATTGAGCCAGCCACTCTAACCTCGCGCTTACCTGAAAATTTATTGAGGCACGCTCTGAATTTTCAGCGCCAAAGAATGAGTGTCCGGAAAACAGCGCCTACTGAAGCCAACTTGCCGACAAACTCGAAACTAACAAGCCGAGGGAACAAAGAAAAATGATAAGCCACTGATTTTTCGTGATTAAGCATAACGCCCTGTTAAGTAGTGAGGCATGCACTACGAAAGCTTCAGCAACACTACGTAATCACTAAAACCAACGCAAACCAAAAATGCCACGCATGCCGAATCTGCTT
>NZ_JAWPOT010000142.1:0-871 GCF_033344415.1 Vibrio sp. 1727 | reverse complement strand
GCGCCAGTGGCAAACGATGACGCGGCAACAACACAAGAAGATACCGCTGTCACGATTGATGTCCTACCAAACGACACCGATATTGATGGCGATACGCTGTCTATCCAATCGGCGTCTGTGCCGAGTGACCAAGGCACAGTCGAGATCGTTGATGGCAAATTGGTGTTCACACCGGCAGAAAACTTCAATGGTGATGCTGAAATTACTTACACTGTAACGGACGGTGAATTGACCGACGAAGCGAAAGTAACTGTTACAGTAAATCCAGTGAACGATGCACCAACCATCAAGGTTGAAGCCGTAGAAAGCATCACTGAAGATGCAGTGAGCACTGATACGGTAGTCGCAACCTTAACGGTTCGCGATACTGACACGCCTGAAGACCAATTAACCGTATCTTTAGAAAATAACTCAAACGGCTACTTCGTGTTGGTTGGCAATGAAGTCAAGTTGACTCAAGCGGGTGTTGACGCGGTTAACAACGATGAGCTCAACCTTAAAGACCTGACTATCAGCGCGTCAGTGTCGGATGGTGTAAATCCAACGGCTAGCGACAGTGACAGTTTGGTTGTGAATCGTGTTAACGATGCACCGACTGTTGAAAATGCCATTGCAGACCAAGTGTTATCGGAAGATTTCGATGCATACACGATCGACTTGAATGAAGTATTCAAAGATTCTGATTCCTCGCTAGAATTCTCAGTCTCTGGCAATAACAGCATCCAAATTTCTATTGTGAATGGCGTTGCTACCATCACTCCGACTGCGGATTGGAATGGCAAAGAGACAATTACGTTCACAGCTAAAGACCCAAGCGGTGAAAGCGTTAACCAAACGGTGGACTTTACGGTTGCACCAGTAGTCGACATCG
>NZ_JAWPOT010000141.1:0-872 GCF_033344415.1 Vibrio sp. 1727 | reverse complement strand
AGGTTGCATATTCAAATTGATTATTTGACTGACGACGCAATCTCATTTTCTAGAAACAAAGCTTCGTTATTAGAACATTTGCAAGAATATACTGAGTGGCGCCAGACTAAAACATCAGACCAGCCCCTTTTTAATCTGATGAATGTTCTTTTTAAAACTTTAAACATATCTATTGAACGTATTGACCAGAAGCATTCTATCCCTAAATCCAGTTATTATGAAGCTTATGATATCATCAACCAGTTATTAAATGGTAATTCCGCACTCTGTAAAAAACTGAGTTCGATGAATACTATGTTGAAGCCCATCACTTCACAGTCACATTCTGAAGGCTATAAAACACGGGCAATAAATGATTTTCTTTCTAAACTCGGGTTTGACACTGAAGTTGATCATAAAACAAACGGGAATTATAGAAAGTATAACATCTGGTTAAATTCACACGCGTATCCATCGATACTCAATAAACATGATTATTATGAAACTTCACTTGATATAAAACAAGCTATTATGTAATCATTCTGTTCGGTTTTAAGCAATTCTACCTTTTAATCTATGAAAATGATTTTCGAAATGCAGTATCGGCGTAAAGAAAAGTTTATCTATAGACGTGATGAGATCTGCTCAATCTTTAGAAGTGATGATATTGAGCAGATCATTGCAAAAAA
This sequence comes from Vibrio sp. 1727, assembly GCF_033344415.1. Classification (NCBI taxonomy): domain Bacteria; kingdom Pseudomonadati; phylum Pseudomonadota; class Gammaproteobacteria; order Vibrionales; family Vibrionaceae; genus Vibrio; species Vibrio sp. 1727. The sequence goes on along the minus strand of NZ_JAWPOT010000141.1, from coordinate 204 downwards.
CTACTACATCGTCAGTATTGATTTTGAGCGATTTGTTTACTTGCGTTCGACATTGCCGCCTGATTTCTTTGACAAACTAGCTTTGTCACTGCGAGAAGGCGAACTGTGTTATATATCTTTCGAAGATGCCCTTTCAAGATGGAGTGTTATCTCTCAGATCCCGATGATTTTAATTCTCGGCACAACGGGTGAATCGGGCTTTTA
>NZ_JAWPOT010000140.1:0-873 GCF_033344415.1 Vibrio sp. 1727 | reverse complement strand
GAGCTATTTCAGTTGAGAGAGCATTGCGTTCAGTTTGTGCATCCGCAATCATTTTTGCTTGCTCTGGGGTGTAAGAACGGGAGGCTAGAATTTGCTGCTTTTCGGATTTGATAACGTCTAGCGTTTCCGTCTGACTGAGCTTTCCTGTGACATTTTGCATCATGGATTGAATCGCCTGACGCTCCATATCTAAGGTTTTTTGCCCCACTTCTGTGGCCCTATCGGTCAAATACTGGTGTGCCTGTTCGACAGTTAAATCTCGCAGACCACAATTAAAATCGGCATTGGCGTGTTTGGCTACCATCGTCAGACGTTCTTCGTAGTTGCGAACCGTTCCAACGCTAAGGAGGTTTTTCCCCTGCATCTGCTTCATAACGTTCGCGGCCTGTTTTGTAGCAACGGCTTTGGGATCGACGTTCTTCGCAAATTTAGCCATGTTTGTCTAACCATCTGAGAACGGTGGAGTGAGCGACTTTAATCCGCTTGTTTGCTCTAAGCCAGCGTTGAAGTTCGGCGGCTGTGGCGCCTGCTTGATGCAGCTCCAAGAGTTGATGCGTATATCTATCGAGTCGAGATTTTCGAGTGGAATAAGAGCGTTTGCGGATCGTTTTAGTTTGAGCTTTCAGTGTTGAAAGTTCAGATTGAACGTCGAAATAAGACATATATTTCCTTGTAAGAACATACAACCCCAATCGAATTAGGGCAGCGACAACTTAATGCCTATTCGCCAGTTGAGTGCTATGGGCACAGGGATTCTCTGACCGTTTTCCACTACCATTTTCTTTGAATGACGTTCAAAGCACCGTCTCATTTACCAGTTGAGAGCTGTATATCACGATAAACGTGTCTCGGAATTAACTGCTCCGGTGGACA
>NZ_JAWPOT010000013.1:0-155106 GCF_033344415.1 Vibrio sp. 1727 | reverse complement strand
GCTACGATGCTTGATGGGTGTAGCCGATCAGATCGTATCTTTTTGATTTAGTTCCATCGATTTAAGCAACAAAGCCTGTTCGCATTATAAATTGATTGGATTATATTGGATAAAGTAGGTATATATTCTTAAAATGATGGTGGCCTATTGATATATCTACCTTTCTTTTGGTATGTAATCATAGATATCAGTCGTTTCTAATATCAAAGAAGCTTAACGTGACAATTTTTCAGATAAAAATGGAAATGCTCATTGAAGGTGGTTCAATAAGGCGTCTTCTAATTGTTGGTTTGCTTTGATTTCCCGTATTACCCCATTTACTTGAGCATCAATGTCTACGAGCGTGCTAAGTCCAATAATACTGTTATCTTTCGTGTTTTGAATAATATTGATAATACTTGAATTTATAAAGTCTGAACTTATTATATTAGGATTTTGAGACGAAGGCATTTTGGGTGAATCTATAGAATCATCTCCAATAATATTGCCTTCACCAAATTGTATGATGTTAACAATACCCTGGTTGAAAACATCTCCACTTTGATTTTCACTATTTGCGCTAATGTTTTTTAAATTACCATTTTCAATTACTAAGTTGGCAATGTTTGTGTTCAAAATATCATCGCCATTTATAGTCGTAGTAATGCTTAATCCAATATTAATAATATACTCGTCCGTAATTTGGAAACCACCTCGATATTCTTCTAAAGATGAATTTGAAAGAGGAGTAAGTTCTTGCAGGCCAACATCTTTAGCATTCACATTAAAATGAGGTATTAGCATACAAAGCACTAACAAAAATTTATTGTAGTTCATAATGCAGGCCTTTCAGGTTGTTTAGTTCTTAAAGTTATTTAAAACAATGTTATATTAATTTTCACCGGAAACTGGGAGAGTAATGCTAAATACCCCTAAGGAATCTCTAGACACTCCTGTTTTTAATGGTGATCTTTGATATACGGTGAAATTATCATTGGTTATAAAGCTAGACCTTCCCATTTCCGCTTCGTTACGGACCAGTAACACAATTCCTTGGTAATATTTTTCAAACTCATCTAGTTTCATTATCATGGTTCCTCTAGAAGGGTCTCCTAGAATAACTGAGTGATTGTTTATACCTCTGATGACAACAAAATGCATATACCCATCGAAATTAACGAGAGTAATCCCAGGGACGCCGACTTCTTTAATTTTCTCCAATCCTACTTGAAAGCCGTCAGAACGTAACCCTATGGAATCCAAGTAAAACTTCATATCCAACAAAGAAAAACCTTTCTCTTTGATTTTTTCTTTATCACCTTTTTCAAACATGCTTTTGAAGATATCTTGTTCAGATGACTCTGTTGCATAATGAAAAGTGAGAAGAGAAGCCAGGGCGGCAGAGCCACAGCTGAAGTCATACTGTTGGCGAAAAACATCACCGAACACTATTTCTTTGTAGCTTTTAACAGGAACAGAGTAATGTGCTCGGTAAGGTAGCAGTTCTAATGAAATGGCTGATGCTGAATAAACGAGCATCAGCCAAATTACGTTATTTAATACTTTCATATTGTTTACTTGAGTGTCAGGTTAACGACGGTAGAGTTCTGGATTAAAACGTTGTTTCCGCTGTTCTGAATTACGTTGGATATACCCGAACTGTCTGCGAACGCTCCACTTGATAGTATATTGTTACCACTCACGGTGTTTGACGCGACATTATCTGACGAAATACCATTGATATCTGATTCTGCATAAACCAAGTCGAGTTCAACATTTTGTCCACCTCTTGATTCATTCATGATATCCAAGCTAACTTCTCCGCCAGATAATGCAATGTCATCAGCGAGTGCAGTGCAGGCAACTATCATACTCAAAGTACAGATTGCCAAACGCATCGCTTTCTCCTACTAGTCGGTTACTCACCCCCAGTAAACACACTTGCATTAGTTGTAACAGATTGTTGTACAAGTGAATTTGAACCAGCATTCTGACCAACGGTAGTAATACCAGCCGCACCACCAAGACCACCAAGGGTGTTCATGTTTTCAACTCGAACTCGAGTATCATCCGCGTTAGTTGCATAAATAACTGATGCACCTGTAACACCACCCATTAGGCTTGAGCTCGCAACAACCATATCTGTATCCATATGGACTTGATTGAAGCTATCAACATTTGTTGAGCTCGAGTCACTTTGATAGTTACTATTGTCGTTAAAGCTGTTCGAGTTTGTTGTGCTTGAATCAGCGTAGCTACGGTTATCACTCTGGTTACGGTTGTCGCTTTGATTACGATTATCGCTGTTATCGTTAAAGCTACTGTTGATACTAGAGTCACTGTTGTCGTTGTTGCTACGTCTTACAGTAGTACTAGAGTCGCTGTTGTCGTTGTGGCTTCTATTTGTGTTAGTACTTGAATCACTACTATCACTATTTAGGCTCACATCAAGATCAGCACTGGTACTGTTGTCGTTAGCGTTAGACGTACTATTGTCGTTGTGGCTTTGAGCTGTGTTAGTGCTCGAGTTTGAGTTGTCGCTGTTGTTATTAAAGCTGTCATCAACACCAAGAGTTGCACTGTTGTCAGTGTCGCTGTTGTCGTTGAAGCTATGACCAATACCTAGTGACGCACTATTATCGCTGTTGTCGTTGAAGCTATCACCAACACCGAGAGATGCGCTATTGTCACTGTTATCATTGAAGCTGCCAGATAAACCGATATCGGTATTAGCGCTGTCAGTCCATTGCATGTTGTCGTCTCCATCATCGATCTCATTCGCGATTAGAGAGCCACTAAATAAAATTGCTGACATTGCTAAAGCAAGCCCTGTTTTGTTTAGAGTCATAACGATTACTCCATTTCCTGTTATTCCTGATTAAAAATGACTGCACTTAACTTCTTGCTGCTTCCTTCAAATGTTGTGGGAAGCGATGAAATTATAAGAAAGGATCAGTGAAAGCTGTTCTCATTATTGAGAATGATTCAGGCTGGAAGGGAGTATTTAGGTGCGTCTCTTTAAGGTGTTAAAGAAAAAAATAACATAATCATAATGTTATTTTTTGTATTTACTTTAAGTACTCATCAAGTATGAAATGAAGCCAATATAAAGAAGTAATTCGTTCTATTGCACTGAGCGGAGCAGTCATCCATTTTTTATAAATGGTATTTTATCCAATTATTATCTTTATTATTTAATATTATAAATCATATCCTTATGCTAACACAGGTTGAAAAGTATGGATAAAAATATAACATGTTCATACTTTTTAAGTCTTTTTCGGTGCTGAAAAGCAATGCGATATCATTCTGAAGTGCTATATTTTCTACTTAAAATGAAGATAAATTCTCTTTGCTATCCCCAATTAATTTTCTAACGGGGGTTGGTGAAACAGGTAAGTTAATGTGGTGGGACTATGGAAAAGAAGCACTTGATACTGCTAGCTGAGAGTAATTTACAAAGTAACTTAATAAAAAAACAGCTGTCTTCCATTCATGATGTCGATGTAAAGATAATGCAACCAGATGAAGTGGTGTTCAGAAGTCACTCACTCAGTATCGATTTGATGTTTATTGATTACGATTTTATGCGTCAGCTTGAAGTACAAGGAAAGTTACCAGATTTTGATCTATTTGGGTGGTCCTTTATGCTTCACAACGTCCCTTGTGAAAAAGTACAAACGGACTTACTGCATTGGAAGTTGTTAAAAGGAATTTTGCTCCGAAGTGCATCAGTGACACATATATGTGATGGCGCGGAATACGTACTGAAAGGTGGGTTGTGGCTACCAAGAATGTACCTAGAGAAGTTAGTCCTCAATTATCGGCATGCAAATTTGTCCGAAGAACAGCAGCATGATGAGTTAACATGCAGAGAAAAACAGATTCTAGAGCTACTTGTGTACGGCATTTCAAATCAACAAATTGCTTCAAGACTTTTTTTATCTGAAAGTACAGTGAAAAGCCATATATACAAGTTGTACAAAAAACTCGATGTCCATTCTCGTCATGATGCAGTTAAGTTGGTAAGAATGAACAATGGCTTAACCGAGAGAAGTTAAGTCATAATTTGTGATGCTCTTTTTATCGGGGTCTGTTCCGTTTTCACTATCTAATCTAAGCAAGGGCACTCGTATTTGAGTGCCCGTGGTTTATCTAGATTCAATAGTTGGCGTATCAGCAGGCTACATCATGCCCGTGACAAGGCCTGCTGCCACAAAAAACACGATCATCCATAGCACCGATAGGTTGATCTTTTTGTGTAGATAAAAACCTGCAACCACTAACGCCATGTCGATGGGAGCAACAACTGCGCTGCTAAATACTGGCTGGTAAAGTGCCGCGAGTAGTAACCCTACTACCGAGGCATTTACACCGTTGATGGCGCCGGAGACCAGCGGTTTTCCTGCCAGTGCTTGCCAGTTCTTAAGAACGCCAAGTAGTAAAAGAAACCCTGGGAGGAATACGCCAAGCGTTGCGAGCAGCGCACCTAAAATTGGCGTATCCGAAAGCTCATAACCGATAAAAGTCGCAAAGGTGAACATTGGCCCTGGTACAGCTTGTGCAGCGGCGTAGCCTGTTAAAAATGCATCTTGGCTGAGCTGGTCGCCAACAATGTTTTGCAGAAGCGGCAGAACCACATGACCGCCACCAAACACTAAGCTACCAGCTTGGAAAAAATCACTAAACAGCCCAAGTAAAGGTAACGTATGAGCCACTAACGGTAAGCCGAGTAAAAGCATCGCAAATAGAGCCAATGGCGCGATAGACGGTTTAAACGGCTCGGCTGATGGCGCGGAGTCTTTCTTCAGATATCGCATTCCGACAAAACCTGCTGCGATCAACACGAACATTTGCGTCATGATGCTTGGTGCCACCAGCAACGCAATCGCAGTCGCGATGCACAAACCCGCGGTCAGTTTACTTTGGCAGAAGTTTTTGTACATGCCCCAAGTCGCATCCGCCACGACGACGACTGCGAGCAGTTTTAGGCCGTGAACGATGTTTTGGAACACTGCGGTGTCGGTGATTTGGCTGCTCACCATCGCCAGCGCCAACATGATGGCCACTGAAGGAAGCGTGAATCCGACAAATGCTGCGCATGCGCCACCTAAACCGCCACGTTTATAGCCTAAAGCAAAGCCAACTTGGCTTGAGCCCGGTCCCGGCAAAAACTGACTGAGCGCGACAATTTGCGCGTACTCGCTGTCATCAAGCCATTTCAGTTTCTCAACAAAGGTTTGGCGAAAATAACCAATATGAGCCGCAGGGCCGCCGAAGCTGAACCAACCCAGCCAGAAAAAAGTTTTGAATATGGTGAACATGTCGAGCCTGTTTATCTAAAAAGCATTGTTGCTAATTTATCGAATGCTCTAAAATGACTCAAATTGATGATTTTAATTTCATCTATGAATGAAATGGGATGAGGATGTTGGAGTGAAAGAGGACATTCAGTGGCGCAACATTGACTTGAACTTATTGGTGACGTTTTCCTACTTGTATCGCTATCGAAGCGTTAGCGTCGCGGCAGAGAAAAGTTACGTTAGCCAGTCGGCGATGAGTCATAGTTTGTCTCGTTTAAGGTTGTTGTTTGACGACCCGCTTTTTGAGCGAAAAGGGCACAAGATGGAGCCCACCGAGCACGCTCACCACATCGCGCCAACTGTGCATCACTTATTGGATTCTATCGCCAAAGACTTGCTCACTAAGTCTGCCTTCCAACCTGAAAATTACGCGGGTGTATGTCGCATCGGGTTAACGGATTATGCCGAGTTTATCTTTGCTCCTCGGCTTTATGACGAAATACGCCAGCGCGCCCCAGAGGCGCAGATCAGTTTTATTAACGTCAATCGTAGCAACTACGTGGCATTAACTGAGCATGAAAAGCTCGATGTCATTATTGGCAGCATGCCGGTGTTGGATGACAACTTTGAGAGCTTGTACTTGTACACCGAAAAGCACGTGTGCATGTGTGATAAACAGGTATTGCAAGGGGAAACACAGCTGTCTCTGGAAGCGTTCGCGAACATAGAGCAAGCTCTGGTAAGTCCCGATGGGAGCTTAAAGACACAAGTAGACCAAAAGCTCGCAGAACATGGCTTGAGCCGCAAAGTCACCGTGGCGTCGCGCAACTTTCTCACTATTCGGCATCTGTTGAAAAAGCGCGATCTCATTGCCATCGTGCCAGAAAAAATGGCGTTGGCGGAGGGCTTTTCGGACGATCTCATTACTGTTAAGCCGCCGATCGCCGTTGCGGATTTTGATATTGCTATGCTGTGGCATTCCAGCCGAAACAATGAAGACAAAGGCATTTGGCTACGCGAGTTGGTTTCTTCGACCATCACCTCTAAATGATAAACATTTGGGGCATTCATGGTGCTTAGAGTTATTTGTTGTTGAACTTCTTACTACCCGCTGAGTTATCGGCGTTATACCGAAACAGTACTGATTGAGCAAAATGAGTGTCTTTGGTTGGGGGGGGGGGGATGTTCCAGATTTAATTCATAAAAGAGATTAATGGAAAAGGTATCATTGAGTTGTACCACGTAGTTTAAGCTCTGTTTGCACGTATACATGAAGAGGTTGTAAGCGTCCATCTCGGTATTTTTCCACCAGTAAGTTCACTCCCTGAGTTCCCATCAACTCAGAGTGAATACGAATTGTAGACAACGGCGGAAAGGTAAAGCGAGCAGTAGGAATATCATTCATACTAATCAACGTAATATCCTCTGGTATCTTTAAGCCAAATTCATGGATTGCACGTACTATGCCAATCGCGATGGAGTCTGAATCAATGAATACTGCTTTCGGGAAGTCACCTTTGGCTAGCATCTCTTTCGCTAAGTTATAACCGGACAAACTAGAGCAGGCACAATAGTGTATATCTTGTTCTGCGACCACGCCTTTTAGATAGCCATAGTCCAAAAACACATTTTCACGAGTGTCAGCTGCGTCGTGCTTGTCTTGACCGCCAATATAACCGATGCGGCGGTGGCCTCGTTGTACAAAGAAATCAACTACTTGCCTACTGATTCGAATAAGGTCGACATCAACGCAATCATAAGGGCAGGTTGGATCTGAAAAGTTTATGTAGCAAATGCTATCGGCTAGACGTTTAGGTAATTTATCTACTACCTTTTGGTCGACATTTCCGACTAAAAGGACACCTGTTATCTTTTTCGTTTCAACATCAATTTCACTGTTATAGCAATTGGTTAGCGTAATACCTAATTTGTCGCATTGCGTTTCAATCCCATGACGAATTGATAAGTAGTAAGGGTCATTCACCTCTGTTTCTTGTTTGTAGTTATATAAGGCTAAAAAGTGATGTTTTTGCTTAGCTTCTTTGATGCCTTTCTTCGAGCTACTGGTGCGGTACTCCAGTTTTTCTGCAATTTCCAAAATGCGGTATTTGGTTTCTTCTTTAACGCTCAACGTTGGGTCGTTGTTCAAAACCCGCGATACGGTTGCAAGTGAGACGCCTGCTTCAATGGCGATATCTTTTAGCTTTGCCATGTAAATTTCCCGTTGGCACTGCCCAAGTGTGAGCTCAATAATCTGACTATTTTAAACAGCTACTTAGATATGCACAAACCTTTAGTAAGACAGTCCTAAACACTTTAAATCATCATATCAAGCCAAATTGTTTTCATGAAATAGACTCTATTGAGTAATAAATAAAGCCGTAAACGTAAGGATTATATTGCTGTAAAAATACTGAAAAACGCGACTGGTTTGGAAACTTGCTACTTGTGGTAACTCTAGTACTTAATAGGACTCGAGCTGTTTAGAGTTTAATCAAGCAAACGTTTTATTGTTCATGTTTATGTTTTGTGTCTCATTTTATAAACAAATCAATAGGAAAGTATTCAACTCTATTTATAATCTCCGCGCTTTTAAAAGCTGTCTAACAGTATGAAAAATTAGGAAATTATAATGAAAAAAGTATTGCCATTATTGGCTTTAGGTGCAGTGGTTGCTTCAGCATCAGTTCAAGCAAAAGGTAACTGGTATGTTGGTGCTGATTTGGTAAATTCAGATCTTAAAGTTAAAAGCTTGTCAAAAGATCTTTCTGCGACAGGTCTTAGCCTTGCTGTAGGTAAAGAGCTTCAATATTCAGAAAACTTCAAACTAGCTTTTGAAGGTGAGTACATATACTTTGGCGACTTTGAAGAAACATTTTCTTACATGGGGTGGCCGGTTAAATTTAGTGTTGATGCTTCTGCGTTCAATTTCAATGCGAAGCCTAAATACCAATTTGCAGGTACAGGCTTCTATGTTGGTGCGATTGCTGGCCTTGGTGTAATGAGTGTTTCTTATGAAGTGAAATCATCTAGCACTGTTACCGATGATGGTCGTGATGTAGGCTTTAACTACGGTGTTGAGGCTGGTTATGAGTTCGCTTCAGGTTTGGTTGTATCTGGTGGCTACCGTGCTTCTTCGGTAAGTATTGATGCCGAAAACGGTGGCAGCGAAGATTTTGATTTTGACAGCCTGTACGTTGGTGTTGATTACAAGTTTTAAGCTCGCGTAAGCAAAACATAGATACTAAAAAGGAGCCGTTAGGCTCCTTTTTTTATTAGATTATCAATCAACTCATAATGGTGATCTTGTACGCCTGCAAGGTTGCCATATTTGGGTTGGTGGCGGTCATTTTCTTTCGCGTGTTGCCAGCCAATGGTGTGACGCACAAAATGCTCTGCAAACGCGTGGGAAACTTCCAAGCAACCTGCCAGTACGGTATCAACATAACTTTGCATGATTGGGCTCTTTTCGCATGGTGGTAGTGGCTCGTCTTTTACGTAAACCCAAATGTCATGTTCTTGGTTAAAACTCGCATCTGTTTCGATTTGATCTGGCTGAAGTTGAATACGATGATAACCTCGCTCACGGCGGTCGAATTCTGCGAGCGCTTCTTCATTTACTTCGAGTAAAACGCCATTAACCTGTCCATCGCCTTGGTTCACCACTAATGGAGAGAGGCTGTAGCTGTCGTCAATCTTCCCCCAGTAGCGAACCAACCCATGTGCTATGACGGGAATGGCTTCTCCCGTTTGTCCGGTTAACTTACGCGACGCAGAATTAATCAAACTGCCATAGCCAAATATGTACATTGTCGTTGCATCCCTTAACTGATAGTTGTGCCTCTCATGTTTATACCTAACCCGCATCTGAAGCACAACTTTACCTCTTAAGTATAATCTTAATTATAAACATGTATTTTTTATACATGTTTATGGTAGCATCAATATGTAGTTGAGTTAACCAGCATCGAGAGACGCTTGAGGGCAAGATAATGCTGAATATCACCGATAAAAAAGTAGAAGAAAAAATCCCCGCATGGCTGCGATTAGGCTTTCGGCCGTTTTTTCTGTTTGGGTCGATTTACGCCATTGTTGCGATTGCGTTGTGGGTGTGGATGTTCCAAGGCGGACAGCCAAACGCATTAGCCGTGCCTGCATTGTGGTGGCACGTACATGAAATGTTGTTCGGTTTTTCGATGGCCATTGTAGTTGGCTTTGTACTGACCGCGGTACAAAACTGGACTGGCATTAATGGTACCAAGCATTACATGCTTCTGGCTTTATTTGGCTTGTGGTTAGTGCCCCGCATATTGCTTTGGACACCAGCACCGTTATGGTTAACCAGCAGTATCGAAGCGGTATTTTTACTGTTTGTCGCCTATGAGGTGGGCATTCGTGTGTATCGAGCCAAAGGTTGGCGTAATTTGTTTTTCGTTCCACTGTTTCTTTTAGCCATCTTTGCGAACTTTGCAAGCTACGCAACGATAAAAGGTATGCCGCCCTTTAGCTCTTCAGCGGTGTGGCAAGCAATGCTGTGGTGGTTTACCTTGCTGTTGTCAGTGATGGGCGGACGTGTGATTCCATTTTTTACTGCGCGTCGATTTAATTTCGAAAAAGCGCAACCATTGGCTTGGTTAGAGTGGTTCGCGAACTTGCCATTGGTAATGCTATTTGTGCTGAGCTTTTTCCCTGTGACGTTTGCAGAACTAGGTAGTCCTTTGATGCTATTTACAGGTGTTGCTCAGTTGGTGCGTTTTGTTCGCTGGAAACCTTGGTTAACCCTGAGCGAGCCTTTAGTGTGGTCGCTGCATGCTGCGTATTTGTGTTTACCACTAAGCTTAATTTTGCGAGGCGTCTGGGGAGATGCATTTGCCAGCCATAGCCTCATTCACCTGTTTGCGATAGGTGCGTTAGGCGGTTTGATTTTAGCGATGATTACACGGGTGACGATGGGACATACTGGTCGCATGATCTACAAAGGGCCAAACATGAGCCTTGCGTTTGCAGCAATTACCGCGGCAGCTTTGGTTCGCAGTTTCGCCGTGATCTTTGACCCAGTGAACATGATGCTGTGGATTGATATCAGCGGTGGATTATGGATTGTTGCGTTTGGGCTATTTGTGTGGCGCTTTGGTGTGATGCTTGTGACCCCTCGTGTGGATGGTCACCCCGGATAAGATTCTAATGTGAGTAGAGAAAAGAGGAGCCGCGTGCTCCTCTTTTGGTTTTTGTTCTTTATAGGTTTAGTGTTTATTCGTCTTCGTCGTCCGCTTTATTCGTGAGCCCCAAGCGTTTAAATAGCCACCACTCTAGACCAAAAATGACAATTAAGGCGATGCAGAACCAGGTGAATGCCATGGTGGAATCCACGCCTGGCATTCCACCAACATTGATACCGAGTAAACCTGTTAAGAAGCTGGTTGGTAGAAAAATCGTTGCTACCAAAGTAAACAGGTAACTGTTTTTATTGGTTTTCTCATCACGATGATGTTTGATCTCTTCTTGGAAAAGCGCCACTTCTCCAAGATAAAACTCAAGTGTTTCATTTATGCGCGTAATATTATTGTGTGCGAAGCGATATTGATGAGGTCTCAAAGCAATCAATTCTGATTCTGACTCCACAAGATCACGGATAGCGTACTGCTGAGGGCGAATAAAACGCTTGATAGAAATCAGTGCTTTTTGAGTCGCCATATGTTTGTACGTCGACTCATCATTCACGTCGAACTGGTTTAGTGTTTCTTCAATCGTATCAAGGTAAATGTCTATTTTACTGTTTAATCCTTCAATGATCTGATGAAGTAAACTGGCAAGACTTTTTGGGCCTTTGTGTTCCGCTAATGCTTGGCGAATCTCCATGATCGCGCGTGATGGAATTTTACGAGTTGAAATGAGTGCGCCTTGAAAGTAGAGAATTCGAATACTAAGCATATCTTCTGGTGATGCATTGCCGTTCATATTGACGCCTCGTAAAATCAACATGAAGTTCTCGTCATCCAAAGGATGGAAAGATGGTCGACTTTCGTCGGCTAATAGATGATCAACCGTAGCTCGAGGTACTTGGTTTTGCTCCAGCCAACCAAGAATATTAGGATGCAGCCGTTCGCAATGGTACCAATGCTTAGCTTGAATTTGCTCTGCCGTGGTGGATTGTTGAGTTGCTTCTGGGGTTGAGAAGTCCCAATGTTCAATCATAAAACCCATTTTCTTTTCCTTGTTTGAGCCGATACCAAAATAACCTCAAGATACTTCTTTCGCGAGAATTGCATTGCCATACAGAGGCAATGCTCTGAGTACGGTACTCTGAAGTCATTGATGCATTATTTTTCAAATGAGTATGATTGTATTTAATGCCAAATGTCTATGAATAGTTGTTCTTATTTGCAATCGAGTGGAGCGCACCAAGGTGTTGTGCTTAAACAACAAAACAAAAAGCCTGCAACTAAGCAGGCTTTATTGTGGGGGGAGGGAGGGGAGCTGTTAGCCAACTTGAGAAAGATTAACCACTTTCTGTTGTAGCTTTTTCTTTAAATAGTCCGTTAAGGCCTGTTTTTCTTCCTCGTTCATGTAAAGACCAAGCTTAGTACGGCGCCATAAAATGTCTTCATCGGTCATTGCCATTTCATGGTTCATTAAGTAATCGATCTCACGTTGGTAAACACCACCGGCTTGTGTCGAGAACGTTTGTCCTAAGTCAGCTTCACTTGTTGTACCTTCCATTAAGTTCCACGTTTGGGTACCAAACTGAGTGACATAACGAAGAATCAATGCTTCTGGCGCCCAAGTGTATTTAGCATGAATTTGTTTCGCTAATTGTTCACGACTACAGCTGAAGTTACCACCAGGAAGGGTTTGGTTGGCCGTCCAGTCTTTACCCATTTCAGGTAGGAACGGAGCAAGTTTCTTCATTGCTGCTTCACCTAACTTACGGTAGGTCGTTAACTTACCACCAAAAACAGAAAGCAGAGGTGCATGGTCGTATTCCGCATCGAGCTCTAGCGTGTAGTCTCGTGTGATTGCTTGCGGAGAGTCAGATTCATCGTCACATAAAGGACGAACACCGCTGTATGTCCAAACTACATCTTCGCGAGTCAACTGGTGGACAAAGTGTTGGTTTACGATATCAATGAGGTAATCGACTTCGTCATCTGAGATCGACACTTCACGTGGGTCACCTTTGTATTCCACATCTGTTGTACCAATGATTGAGAACTTATCTAAGTAAGGAATCATAAATACGATGCGATTGTCTTTGTTTTGAAGAATGTAGGCTTGCGGTTCGTTGTGGATACGAGGAACAACGATGTGCGAGCCTTTGATTAAGCGAATGTTACGAGGAGAGGCTTGCTCTAATCCATCATCAAAGAACTGTTTTACCCAAGGCCCCGCAGCATTGACTAACGCTTTCGCTTTACGTTCGAAACGTTGGTCTGTCATCACATCGTGAATAGTAACATGCCAGATACCACCTTCACGGTGTGCTTTTTCCACGCGGCAGTAGTTACGCACTTCAGCATGGTTTTCGCGAGCCGCAAGAACGTTCAGTAATACTAAACGTGCATCATCAACCCAACAGTCAGAGTATTCGAAACCCGTTTTCATCTCTGGTTTTAGCAAGCCAGATTTCGCAAGGTTGACGGTTTTACTGCCTTGCAGCGTCGTACGTTTACCCAAGTTATCGTAAAGGAAAAGGCCACAACGAATCATCCAAGCTGGGCGTAGGAATGGGCGATGCGGTAAACGGAAACGCATTGGTAATGCGACGTGTGGTGCTTTACGAAGAATAACCTCACGCTCTGCGAGCGCTTCCGAAACTAAACGAAACTCGTAGTGTTCAAGGTAGCGTAAACCGCCGTGTATCAGTTTAGAACTTGCTGAAGAAGTCGCAGATGCGAAGTCATGTGCTTCATATAAGCCAACACTCAAACCTCGGCCAGCTGCGTCTGCTGCAATACCAGCTCCGTTAATGCCGCCACCGATTACGATCAAGTCTAAGGTAGTGGATGAGCTAGTAGTGGAAGCATTATTTTGTATACTCATAAATTTGACCTCTTGGTGAGCGAACGAGCATTTTAGAACATAATGTAATCCTAGCTCAGGTTTCGTTTGTGATCATCTATTATTTTCGTTTGTGAGCGTTTTGTGTGATTTAGACACAAAAAAAACCTCTGTCTAATTAAGACAGAGGTCATTTGAGGGGGAGTTATACGATTGACGTTACTCGTTTTCGGAGTTTGATTCGTTAGCTTCAACCACTTCAAGTGGGATAGAAGCTTCCTTCAAAATTGACAAGATTTCTTCTGGTGGCTGCTTATTGGTAAAGATCATGTTGAGCTGTGCAATATTGCCTAGTTTCACCATAGCATTGCGCCCGAACTTGGTGTGGTCTACGGCAAGAAATACACTACGGCTATTGTCAATGATCGCTTGTTTGACCCGGACTTCGTGGTAATCAAAGTCTAATAGCGAGCCATCGAAGTCGATACCGCTAATGCCGAGAATACCAAAGTCGAGACGGAACTGTTTAACGAAATCGAGGGTAGCCTCGCCAACAATACCGCCGTCTCTGCTGCGGACTTCTCCACCCGCTAAGATAACTTTGATTTCAGGGTTAGGGAAAAGAATGGTCGCAACATTGATGTTGTTGGTGACAACACGCAACTGTTTATGGTTTTTATTGAGCGCTCGCGCAACTGCTTCTGGTGTGGTGCCGATATCGATGAATAGTGTGGCACCATCTGGAATGTGTTTGACTACCTCGTCTGCAATGACATCTTTTTCATTGAAGTTGAGCGCTTTACGCGTGTTGTAAGATGTGTTTTCAGAACTGAGAGGAATAGTGGCTCCACCGTGATAACGACGAATTTTGTTGTCATCGGCGAGTTCATTGAGATCGCGTCGGATGGTTTGTGGGCTGACATTGAATCTTTCTACTAACTCATCCGTGCTGACATAGCCTTGTTTTTTCACCAGCTCAACAATCTGCTGGTGTCGAGGTATTTGCTTCACTTACCACTCCCTTGTGCATTGGTAACGGCCAATGCTTCAAATTCGAAGCTCTATTGTGCTCGAATTTGCTCGTTGTGAGAAGTAAGCGAGTTCAGGAATCGGGGATAAAGCGCAAAAAGAGCGCACAAATGGCGCTCTTTTTTTCTTATGGAGATGAGATTAATCTTCTTCGTCGTGAAGTTCAGACCAGGTTTGTGCACATTTCACTGCACGTTTCCAACCCTTGTAACGACGATTGCGTTTTTCTTCATCATCGTGTGGCTCAAAGGTGCGATCAAGTACCGCTTTATTCTGCAACTCATCAATGCTATCCCAGTAACCAACTGCAAGGCCGGCAAGGTAGGCTGCACCAAGAGCGGTAACCTCAGTTACTTGAGGGCGGTGTACTTCTGTGTTCAATACATCGGATTGGAATTGCATGAGGAAGTTGTTCGCTACTGCACCACCATCGACGCGAAGGTTCGCAAGCTTAATACCTGAGTCAGCTTGCATCGCATCCAGTACGTCACGAGTTTGATAAGCGATGCCTTCCAATGTTGCACGGATGATATGGTTTGAATTCACACCGCGAGTAAGGCCGACAATCGTGCCACGTGCGTAGGCATCCCAGTATGGTGCACCTAAACCAGTAAATGCAGGCACGACATAAACGCCGTTTGATGTATCCACTTTTGTCGCGAAGTATTCAGAGTCTTCTGCACCGTTTAGGATTTTCAATTCATCGCGTAGCCATTGGATAGAAGCCCCACCCATGAATACGGCACCTTCAAGTGCATAAGCTGGTTCGCCTGCAGGACCACAAGCCAAAGTTGTTAGAAGACCATGTGTCGAAGTGACTTTTTCTTGGCCCGTATTCATTAGCAAGAAACAACCCGTACCGTAAGTGTTTTTCGCTTGACCCGCTTCAACACACATTTGGCCGTAAAGCGCCGCTTGTTGGTCACCTGCTATTCCAGAAATAGGAATACGAGTACCGCCTTTACCACCGATGTTGGTTTTACCGTAAATTTCCGATGAGCGCTTCACTTCTGGCATCATAGATGCTGGGATGCCAAGCTCATCTAACATTTTTTGATCCCAACATAGATCGTTGATGTTAAACAGCATGGTACGCGATGCGTTAGTGTAGTCGGTTACGTGAACGCGACCTTGAGTCATCTTCCAAACTAACCAAGTATCGACAGTACCAAACAAAAGCTTGCCTGCTTCTGCGTCTTCTCGTGCACCTTCAACATTGTCCAGAATCCATTTAACTTTGGTACCTGAGAAGTAAGGGTCAAGCACCAAACCAGTGTTGTCACGTACATAGTTTTCGAGACCGCGTGCTTTTAAATCTTCACAGATATCAGCAGTACGGCGACATTGCCATACGATCGCATTGTAAACGGGTTTACCTGTTTCTTTATTCCAGACGATGGTCGTTTCACGCTGGTTAGTAATACCGATAGCCGCTAATTGGTCGCTACGGATGCCAGACTTAGCTAGAGCTTCTACTAAGGTAGAGCTTTGTGTTGCCCAGATCTCCATTGGATCATGTTCAACCCAACCAGCTTCTGGATAAATCTGAGTAAATTCGCGTTGCGCGACGCTTACGATGTTCGCATCGTGATCAAGAATCACTGCGCGAGAGCTTGTTGTACCTTGGTCTAGGGCAACAATGTATTTTTGCTCAGTCATGGTAAGAATCCTTTTGTTTCGTTATTTATATTTTAGTAAATGTTCGAGTTACGTCAGTTTTAAGCTCTAGCTTCTTCTGTTTCTTCTTCCGTCTCACATTGGTTTGGAATCGTGCAACCGTGGCCTTGTTGTGGAAGGTAAGCTGCAATCGCTTTTGGATACAACCAACCACCAAAACACGCACCTGCAATCGGAGCAAGTAAAGGCACGATAAAGTAAGGAATGTCTTTTGCACCTGTCAGAGCGTAATCCCAACCTGCGAAGTAAGCGAACAGCTTCGGTCCAAAGTCACGAGCAGGGTTCATCGCAAAGCCTGTTAGTGGACCAAGTGAACCACCGATGACGGCAATCAAAATACCGATCAATAGAGGGTTCATTGCGCCACGTGCCGCGCCATTATTTTCATCGCCCAGAGCCAGAATCGCAAACATCAGCACAGCAGTGATAACGAATTCCACAGCAAAAGCACCAAAGAAAGAGAGGGAGGCATGCGGATAGGTTGAGAAGATACCAGCAGTTGCTAGTGCATCTTGGCTGCTGCGAACGAAGTTATGAGCGATTTCGTAGTCGGTGAAAAGGTTACTGTATAAGCTGTATACCAATGCAGCAGAACAGAATGCCCCAAGCATTTGAGCGATAATGTATGGCACCACTTTCGCCTTATCAAAACCATGGAACATAGCAAGTGCGATGGTAACGGCAGGGTTGATGTGTGCACCAGAGACGCCAGCCGTACAGTAAATAGCGATGGCGACACCGAAGCCCCATACAATACTGATTTCCCATTGTCCAAATGATGCGCCTGTTAGAACCAAGGCTGCAACACAGCCTACGCCGAAGAAAATAAGTAGTCCTGTACCGATAAACTCGGCCAAACATTCTCCGAGCAGAGAGGGGTGTTTGTTCGTTGTCATGTTAAAAGTCCTTTGATCATTTTTGCCTGTCTAGCACGATACTATTGTGCATATATAAACGTTTGCGAAAACAAACGAGCGTTAAAAATGAGCGTTTGAGCATAAATTTGTTAATCAAAGTCTTCGTTTTTGTTAAATGGCGCATCTTTTAACCGGAAAAGAACACAACGAAAATAATTTATTTGTCACGAGGCCAGTGATGAGAGCGCTCAAATTACCGATGTGAAAAAGAATGCACAACTGGTAAGAGGAGTTTTGTGAAGCTGCTACGTGCTTGGAGACTTATTGCACAGAACTTGTGTAGCAATTAACCCTAAAGGAGTAGCGGAATGTCAAATGTATCAAGGGATAGCAGTGATATAAAAAATACGCTGTCATGTTTGGACTTTTAGAAAAAATCGTCATCCCATTGGTACCAATAGGATGAGTTGATAAGAGAATAAACGCTGTTAATGTCTTGTGTTTGTGAATCATTGCTTCGGCTTGTATTC
Source organism: Vibrio sp. 1727 (assembly GCF_033344415.1). Lineage (NCBI taxonomy): Bacteria > Pseudomonadati > Pseudomonadota > Gammaproteobacteria > Vibrionales > Vibrionaceae > Vibrio > Vibrio sp. 1727. The sequence goes on along the minus strand of NZ_JAWPOT010000013.1, from coordinate 137,733 downwards.
AAATAAAAATTGTTTTTTTTATTTCGTTTGATGCTAAACGTGATCGTTTTTCAGCTTTTTAGTTATTAGTTGGTTCGGAGCGAGTAGGGCAGGCGTAAATCGCCCTTTTTACGGTTAGTTTATGTTCTAATTCGAGCCTTTGTTTCAAAGGTTTCGAATTGGAATGCTCAAGTGAGAGGTTTGAACATCAGTTTCATATTAACGAATCTTGAGTAAAGTTGAACGATGATCTAATTAATGCTCATATAATTTACTGTATTTACTTATATTTAATCCATGTGCAACATTTGTCACAGAAATAAAATCCTAACTCCATACAATTCATGAACTTTCGAACGAAGATTTATTTTGTTTCGTTCGCTCCTTTTGTGTTTTTACCATCGCATACAAAATAATGAGGTTCCTATGTTTGGAATATTCAAACCTAAGGCGCACATTGATCGTCTGTCCCCTGGCAGCATCGATAGCACCTACTCTCGCCTCCGTTGGCAACTCTTTATCGGTATCTTTGTTGGCTACGCCGGTTACTATCTAGTTCGTAAAAACTTCAGTTTGGCGATGCCTTATCTTATCGAGCAAGGCTTTAGCCGCGGAGACTTAGGTGTCGCCTTGGCAGCTGTTTCCATTGCATATGGTCTCTCTAAGTTTCTAATGGGCAGCGTTTCAGACCGCTCCAACCCTCGCTATTTCCTTAGTGGCGGCCTATTGATGTCTGCATTAGTGATGTTTTGCTTTGGCTTTATGCCATGGGCGACTGGTAGCGTCACTGCGATGTTCATTTTGCTTTTCTTAAACGGTTGGTTCCAAGGGATGGGGTGGCCTGCTTGTGGCCGAACCATGGTGCACTGGTGGTCACGTAAAGAGCGTGGTGAGATCGTTTCGGTTTGGAACGTGGCGCACAACGTGGGTGGTGGCTTGATTGGTCCACTATTTATTCTTGGCCTATGGGCATTTAACGATGATTGGCGCACTGCATTTTATGTTCCTGCATTTTTCGCCACGTTGGTTGCTGTGTTTGTTTGGATGACGGTTCGCGATACCCCTCAGTCTTGTGGTCTGCCTCCGATTGAAGAGTACAAAGACGATTACCCAGATGACTATGACAAGTCCCATGAACAAGAAATGACAGCGAAGGAAATCTTCTTCAAATACGTCTTCAACAACAAACTTCTTTGGTCGATTGCAATTGCAAACGCATTTGTTTACCTAATTCGTTACGGCGTACTGGACTGGGCACCTGTTTACCTAAAAGAAGCGAAGGATTTCTCGGTAGATAAATCGTCATGGGCTTATTTCTTATACGAATGGGCTGGCATTCCAGGAACACTATTGTGTGGTTGGATCTCTGACAAATTGTTCAAAGGTCGTCGTGCACCTGCTGGTATCTTATTTATGGTTCTAGTGACAGTTGCAGTGATGGTTTATTGGTTTAACCCTGCGGGCAACCCAACAGTAGATATGATGGCGCTTATTGCAATTGGCTTCCTAATCTATGGTCCGGTTATGCTGATCGGTTTGTACGCACTTGAACTCGCTCCGAAGAAAGCCGCAGGTACTGCCGCTGGTCTTACTGGTTTGTTTGGATACCTGGGTGGGGCAGTTGCCGCAAACGCGATTTTGGGCTACACCGTAGACCACTTTGGCTGGGATGGTGGCTTTATCATCTTAGTGGGTTCTTGTATTACTTCTATCGTGTGTTTGATGTACGCCTTCTTAGGTGAACGTGCGCACCACGAGCAAAAAGAGCGCGAGAAGGAAGCGCTAGCGTAATATTTATTTAAAGAGGCAGTGGAATACTGCCTCTTCGCTTTATCAAGGAAATAACAATGAAAACAAAGTCAGTATGTCTTACTTTTTTAGCACTTAGCCTCTCTGCTGGTGCGATTGCGAAGCCGCTTGTCATTGCGCACCGTGGCGCATCGGGCTACTTGCCTGAGCACACGCTAGAAGCCAAAGCACTTGCTTACGCAATGAAACCTGACTACATAGAGCAAGATGTGGTAATGACGAAAGACGACCAGTTGGTCGTGTTGCATGACCATTATCTCGATCGCGTAACGGATGTTGCGGAGCGTTTTCCTGATCGTGCACGTAAAGATGGTCGTTATTACGCGATTGATTTCACTCTGGCGGAAATCAAATCCTTGCGAGTTACCGAAGGGTTCAACATCGATGAGAAAGGCAACAAAGTAGCGGGCTATCCAACCCGATTCCCTATGTGGAAATCTGACTTCACCGTGCCGACGTTTGCTGAAGAGATTGAGCTGATCCAAGGCTTAAACAAAACGCTGGGTTATGACATCGGTATTTACCCAGAAATTAAAGCGCCTTGGTTCCATCGTCATGAAGGTAAGGACATTTCTAAAGCAGTACTTAAAGTCTTGAAGCAGTACGGTTACGGCTCTCAAGACGACAAAGTCTACCTTCAGTGTTTTGATGCGAATGAACTTCAACGCATCAACAGTGAACTCATGCCTGCAATGGACATGGACTTAAAGCTCGTTCAGCTTATGGCTTACACTGACTGGAACGAAACTATGGTGTACAAAGGCGACAAGGCAACACCATACAGTTATGACTGGATGTTCGAAGCCGACGGAATGAAGAAAGTAGCGAGTTACGCGGAAGGAATTGGACCTTGGAAGCCGATGCTGGTGGATGATAAGTCAACCAAAGACAATATCATCATCAAGCCGTTGATGAAGGCTGCAAAAGACGCTGGCTTGCAAGTGCATCCATACACGTTCCGCGCCGATCCAGGACGCATTCCAGCGTACACTGACAGCTTTGAAGGCATGATGGATGTGTACTACAACCAAGTAAAAGTGGATGGTTTGTTTACTGATTTCCCAGATAAAGCGGTCAGCTTTTTAAATCAGTAATCACGCATTTTTCTTTAAGCTAAAAAATCCCCCAACAGTTTCCTGCTGGGGGATTTTTCTTAACTATTTATTAGTTGTTTTTATGCAGTTCGCTGTTCAGTTCAACCGCGCTCTTGTTTGCAAGACACTCGATTTGACCTGTTACAGAGTTACGACGGAATAGTAGGTCAGAAACACCAGCAAGATCGCGTGCTTTCACTACTTCTACTTCTTGGCCAGCAGAATCTAGCATACGTACTTTAGAACCAGCAGTTACGTATAGACCTGATTCGATAGTACAACGGTCACCCATTGGGAAACCAAGACCTGCGTTCGCGCCTAGTAGAGAGTTTTCGCCGATAGAAACCACAACTTTACCGCCGCCAGATAGCGTACCCATGATAGATGCGCCGCCGCCGATGTCAGAGCCGTTACCAACCACTACACCAGCAGAGATACGACCTTCAACCATGCTCACGCCAGTTGTACCTGCGTTGAAGTTGATGAAGCCTTCGTGCATTACCGTTGTGCCTTCGCCAACGTGTGCGCCAAGACGTACGCGAGAAGTGTCAGCGATACGAACGCCAGTTGGTACCACGTAGTCCACCATTTTAGGGAACTTGTCTACACAATCTACGCTTAGTGCACGACCCGCTAGGCGAGCTTCGATTTGACGCTCTGCTAGTTCAGGTAAGTCGATTGGGCCTTCGTTAGTCCATGCGATGTTGTGTAGTAGACCGAAGATGCCGTCTAGTACCGTGCCGTGCGGTTGAACTAGGCGGTTAGAGATAAGTTGAAGTTTTAGGAAACCTTCAGCAACGCTTTGTGGCTGCTCGTCAGTTGCAAGGATAACCAGTACAAGTGGTTGTGCTGATTCTGCTGCTTTTGCTGCGAAAGATGCGTTTGCCGCATCGCCGTTTGCTTCAAATGCTGCTGCCAGTTCTGCGCTTTGTGCTGCAGAGATCTCGATAGCTTGGTTGCCTTGCTCGTAACCTGCTACTGCTGCTAGTGCGTTAACAAGCGCTTCGCTTGGGTTAAGAGCTGGGTTTGGGAAAAACGCTTCGATGATTTTGCCGTCGCGGTTTTTAGTTGCCGTACCAAAGGCTAGAGAGAAGAAAGCCATAGTTGATCTCCATGTGTTGAGTCTTGTGTCTCGTCTGTTCACTGACAAGAAATAATTAAGTTGTCAGTCATCATAAAGAGAGTATTGGGGAGTTTAAAGAGGGGAAATGGAGAAAGTCCGTAGATGGATACCTTTTGTCTTTTTAGAGATATGTTTGTCTGATGAGAAATGTGTCGCAAAAGCCTTATCAGACCGATTTTGGGCAGAGACACAGTGAAGTGGGAGAAGGGAGCATCGCAAAAAATAAGGGGAGGACCGAAGTCACTCCCCCTACACTGGGTTTGTTGGATTTACTGGCTTTGGGTAGTAAAGCGATAAATCGACTTAGAGGCTTAGCTCACCGACCTCTACTGCAAGTGCAACCGTTGCACCTACCATTGGATTATTGCCCATACCGATGAAGCCCATCATTGCTACGTGTGCAGGTACTGAAGAGCTACCCGCGAATTGCGCATCGGCGTGCATGCGACCCATGGTATCGGTCATACCGTAGGATGCAGGACCTGCCGCCACATTATCCGGGTGTAGAGTACGACCAGTACCACCACCTGATGCAACTGAGAAGTAAGGCATGCCTTCACGGTTACGTTCCGCTTTGTAGATACCTGCTACAGGGTGTTGGAAGCGAGTCGGGTTGGTTGAGTTACCTGTGATGCTCACATCCACTTGTTCTTTATGCATGATAGCCAAGCCTTCACGCACATCGTCTGCACCGTAGCAAAGGATCTCACCACGTGGACCTTGGGAGAAACGGCGACGTTCTACTTCCACTAACTCACCAGTTTGGTAGTTGTATTGAGTACGTACGTAAGTGAAACCATTGATGCGTGAGATTAGGTAAGCGGCGTCTTTACCCAAACCGTTCAGGATCACTTTCAACGGATTTTTGCGTGATTTGTTGACGTTCAATGCGATTTTGATTGCGCCTTCTGCCGCTGCGAATGACTCATGACCGGCAAGGAAAGCGAAACAGCCACTTTCTTCATTCAGTAGACGAGCCGCCAATGCACCGTGACCGATACCCACTTGGCGTTGCTCTGCGACGCTGCCAGGTTTTGTGCAGGCTTGAAGGCCTTCACCGATGATGTTTGCAGCTTCTTCTGCTGTTTTTGCACCGCGGAAAATCGCCAAAGCAGTACCCAGTGTGTAGGCATCGGCAGCGCTTTCAAACGCGATAGGTTGAGTGTCCATCACCAGCGCTTTAGGGTCGATACCACGATCCATACAGTATTGGTAAGCCTCTTCCAGAGAAGAAAGTTGCATTTCGTCTAATGTGCGACGTACAGATTCAGTAATTGGAGTGTTCATAATCTCTTTCCTCTTGGTGGCAATTATTTTTGGCGTGGGTTGATGGTAGATACGGCTTCGTCAAAACGACCGTAAGTCCCCGTTGCTTTGTCTGCGGCTTCTGCTGCAGATACGCCTTCGTTGATGGCTTTCATCATCTTGCCTAGGTTGAGATATTGGTAACCAATCACTTCTTTGTTTTCGTCTAGTGCGAGTTTTGTTACGTAGCCTTCAGCCAATTCCATGTAACGCACGCCTTTTGCTTTGGTTGAGTAGCTAGTACCCACTTGGCTGCGTTGAGTTTGACCGAGGTCTTCCAGTGCCGCACCAATTTCCAAGCCACCTTCAGAGAAAGCAGATTGAGTACGACCGTAAACAAATTGAAGGAAGATTTCGCGCATCGCGACGTTGATAGCATCACATACCAAGTCGGTATTCAGTGCTTCCAGAATGGTTTTGCCTGTTAGAATTTCTGCGGCCATCGCGGCTGATTGAGTCATGCCTGAACAGCCGATCGTTTCGATCAAAGCTTCTTCGATGATGCCGTTTTTGATGTTAAGAGTCAGTTTTGCTGCACCTTGTTGAGGAGCACAAGCGCCAACGCCGTGGCTAAGACCAGAAATCGCGATAACGTCTTTTGGATTGATCATTGCGCCTTCAACAGGGATCGGTGCAGATGCATGAAGATCGCCGCGTTGAATCGGGCACATTGATTGGATTTCGTGTGAATATTGCATAATGTTTTCCCAGTGTATTTTTATTTTTTGAGAAAACAGGAGCGGGGTTGGAGAAGAGTTGAATTGCTCACTACAGAACTCTTGCTTTAACAACATTGGTAAAGCATTTCCAACAGGGCTGACCTGTTTTCGTTTCTGTAGGAGTCATTAGCTGTAAAAGCGGTTCGAATCTTTCGATTCCGGTGGCACCCCATCACCGAACCCATTTAGACTAGATCTAAGTCACACTAATCTGCAACATGAAATTTAGAGCAATTTGGGATATTAAATCGGTTCTTTATATTCTCAGAGATATATGGAGATAAACGGAAGGAATAAAAAAACGCCGCATAATGCGACGTTTTTTCTAAACAAATGAGAGGCTTATGCAGCGTCTTCTTGGTCGCTATCTTCTTCAACAGCTTCAAGCTTCTTTGCTTTTTTTGGTGCAGGTTTACGTTTTGCACCAAGAGCGTAAAGCACTTCTTCTTTGTTTTGCGCAAGGAACATTGCAAGATCTTCTTGCTTACCTTCGTCTTCTAGAAGTTCACTTTTACCCAGCAGTGAGAATAACTCGTCTGCCATATCCAGCATTTTGTCGTATGCGTCAGCTTCCGCTTTAGAGGTAAAAGTCATTTTCTCTTCTCCATTGCGTTCTACCACGTACTTGACGATTACAGCCATGGTTGGTCCCCTAATTTGGTGTATTGATACTGGCTTTTTATACAGTTTTTGACCAATCAAGTCTAGCGACAAGCCTCAGAATGAGAGACACGTACAACTAACTGACTAGCATTTAAACTATCTTGGTTTCACTTTGCGGATTTGTCCGCCAAAGGAAGGTTTGCTGGTCGCTCCCAATCTTGGCAAAATTCGATAAACGTTTTGAGCAATGGGCTTTGATATTTCTCTTTATGAACCAGTAACCAGAAGCGACGTTTCATATCTAAAGGCATGTCGAGCAGTTTTACGCGGCCGTCACGAATAGCAGGTTCTGCAGACAAACGTGACAAGCAGCCCAAGCCTAACCCTGCCGATACTGAGTTGATCAACGCTTCGGTGGTATTGAGCTGAAAAGCTTCATGCCAATGTTCCAAGCGCGGCGCGATAACGCGCATAAAAAATTCGCGTGAACCGGACCCTGCCTCTCGCAATATCCATTCACTGTTTTCTAGCTCGGTTAAGTTTACTGGCCCTTCGTGCGCGGCTGGGTAATCGGGCGCGCAAATCACGCACATTTCATCTTCGCTAAACTGGGTAGACTGCAATTCAGGGTGAAGTGTTTTGCCCTCAATGAGGGCTATGTCTAACTCGTAATCGGTCAGCATGTCGCAGATTTGTGCGGAGTTAGAAATGAACAGGCTTTGAGAACGATGGTTCGTTTGCTGACGAAATTCGCTAAGCAAATAGGGCGCGACTTGGTTGCCAATGGTGTCGCTGGCACCAATGCGAAGTTGGCCCGATAGCGCTTGGTCACCATCGAAAATGCTCTCGATGTCTTTGGCTCGGTTGAGTAACTCATCCGCCAGTGGTAGCAGTTTTTGACCTTCTTGGTTCAAAATCAGTCGGTTATTAACACGATCAAACAAGTGATGGCCGATCTGTTTTTCTAATTCTGAGAGTGCCATGCTCACTGCGGCTTTCGATAAAAAGAGACTATCAGAAGCTGCTGTGAGCGTTTTGTGCTGCGTGATCGTCGTAAACACTTTCAGTTGTTTAAGAGAAATGTGACTTGCCATACTCCACCGTTAAGTAATTCTGAACGTTTGTTTTAAATAATTAGATATATCGGAACGAAGTGCAAGCGTATTATACGTCCCATCAAGAGTGAGTCTGGTTGAGGTCTTCATGATTCAAAGAACAAAAGCAAAAGTAATGGGAGCGCCAACTCCAATGGCGGGTTTGGCTCTTGGTATTGCAAGCTTGGGCTGGAGTTGGGAAAACTTCGCCGAATTACATGGCTACGGACAGTGGATTAGTGCGGGTATCGCGAGCATATTGTTGGCTATATTGGCAACCAAGTTTTTGCTACATAATCATCTATTGAGACAAGATCTTGCTCATCCGGTTGTGGGCAGCGTGGTTCCGACATTTGCGATGGGCACTATGGTGGTATCGAACTCTCTCGGCCATTTTTACCCATTAGCTGGCGATGCGCTTTGGCTGATTGCGGTGGTTTTGCACATCGTATTCTTGGTGAGCTTTGTTTACCATCGCGCCAAAGATTTTGAATTGCACCACATGGTTCCTAGTTGGTTTGTACCGCCTGTGGGTATCATCGTTGCGGATGTGTCTTTCTCTGGCAACCCGATGTTAGCACCAGTGGCACAAGGTGCATTGATGTTTGGTATGGTGGCGTACGCGATCATGTTGCCGATGATGATTTACCGTTTCATGTTTACCCATGAAATTCCGGATGCAGCGAAACCAACAATGGCAATCATGGCGGCACCAGCAAGTCTATCATTGGCAGGGTACTTAACGGTCACTGCGACACCATCACCAGTGATCATCGCTATGCTATTTGGTATCGCGGTATTGATGACAGCCATCATTTACCTCGCATTCTTTAAATTGCTTAGACTGCCATTTAGCCCAGGCTATGCGGCGTTCACTTTCCCGATGGTGATCGGTGCGACGGCGCTGTTTAAAATGGCGAATTGGATGGAGTTGCAAGGATTGGCTGCGCACTATGTTCAACAAGTGCGAGGCTTAGCTGGTCTTGAGTTGATTGTGGCAACATTTGTTGTCTCTTATGTGGCCTTACAATACATCAACAACTTGTTGATTCAGCCACGCTTGATGCACGCTCATCACGCTTAAATAGCAGATAGGAAAAAGCCTCTTGGTCTTACAACCAAGAGGCTTTTTTATTTCAATCGGCGTCGATGTTGGACACTAGCCTTTTTTGTAAAATCGCGACATCTCATCCAGAGAATGACGAATGATATCGACAGGAACTTTCTGTTCTTTCTCGACCTTTAACTGGCGATTCAGTTGCTGAGAGTGCCCGCCAGGGTTGACCACAAGCATCAGTTCTTTGCCGACCAATGCATAGTTGTAGTAGCTGCCTGCAATATACCAATCGCGAGAGGCTGAGCTATCAAACAAGTTATGACCAACGCTGTATGAACTCGTTGTGCCTTGAACGTCAAACAGCGTATTCATCATGGTTGGCACGACGTCAAAATGGGTCGTGCGGTAATCAACTTGCTCTGGCTGACGATTTGGCATGTACACGTAAAGAGGCACATGTACTTGAACGTCACTGTAGTTACCCGTGTGGCCCCAATAGTTCATCTTATGGTCATTAAACTCTTCACCATGATCTGATGAAATCACCACAATGGTATTGTCTAAGTCGACGTTTTTCAGCACATCACCAATCAAGCTATCGATGTAGTACAACGAGTTCTTGTATCGATTGTGGTAAAGCGAAGCGTCAAAATCGTTGTTGAGCAAAATGTGGTCAACGCGTTCCCAGTATGGTTTGAATTTCGCAAATTCAGGTTCAGGAAACACCGTGCCGTGGGCGGCATCGTAGAACAGAAAACCAAAGTACGGCTTGTCGCTGTCCTGCTTTTGGAACTCGATGAACTTGTCTGTTATCTGCTGATCGCGCTCGACAGCTGTTTCCCCAGTTTGTTTCAGGGTCAAGTCCGACACTTTTTTGAATACCGTGCGAGAAAGTGGCGGGCTGGTGAGCGGTGCCGAGCCAAAAATGCCCATGCGGTAGCCTTCTGCTTGCAACGTATCCATAAACACAGGAGAGCGTTGGCTTGCGTAAAAGCTTTCCCAGTAGGTTGCTGGCAAGCTGTAAAACAGGCTGAAAATACCCGCTTGAGTTGAGTTGCCGCCGCTCATATGTTGTGTGAAATTCACTGTTTTTTCGGCGAACTTGCTGACATTTGGCATGACTTCCGGCGTCGCATCACTGTAGCGCCACGCGTCAACCAAGATAAACAAAACATTGGGCTGTTTCTCTTTGCTTTGCACTTGAATCGGCGCAAGCGGGTAGTTGAGTGAGCTACGTTCAATGTTGGTTAACTCTACGCGGTTCTTCGATGCAATGCTCTCATCCACTAGGTCGTGTTTGTAAATAAATTTACGAGCCGTCAGCGGGTAGTAAAGTGGCCAGTTATTCGAAAACTGACTGACTTCATCGTCGTAAAGTGCGTTTTTGTACGCATGAATCATCTGCGTGCTAAGCAATACAGCAAACCAAACGCTGATCAAAACGAACTTAGCTCGGCTTTCTGACAGTTGATTACTTACCCAAACGGTACAAGCGAGCCCGATCACCAGAATGGCAATTTCACTGATGAAGATTAGCCAACTCATCCACGAAATATCGAAGACATCACCGCCACCTTCGAAAAACATACGGATTAATAGGGCGTTGATGTGAAGTTTGTATTGCTGAAAAACGAGGATATCGACTTTAAACATGATCAATAGACAGATCGCGATAGCGATCACGATACCTTTGAATGCTCGAGTCGGTAGAAAAGAGAGCAATAAACTCAACAACATAAATGGAAGAGCGATCAAGCCCAGCCAGCCATATTGAGTCGAAACCAAATAGTAACCTTGCAACAAGGTTAGCGGTTCATTTTGATTGTTAGACAACACAAAAGGATAACAAGCGATCGACAGGTACACTGCAAAGCAAGCAAAAAAAGCAATCAGCCAAGCGCTGTTGGAAGACAGTTTGCGAAACATACTTTTTGTTTGTTTATAAATTATGGGTAGAGGGAGTATAAAACAGTGTTTTTTATTATGGAATAGTTGCGACGAATGTCACATTTTGTATGGAAGTGTCAGACTTGATTGACATGTGAAAATTCAGAAGATCCATACTCTATTTGAGTGATATATAACCTTTTGTTTTTTCCGAACGCGAGATCACTGCGGGTTTAAATGCGGCTGTGCTAAGCTTGCTAGCAGTTTCCATTGGCATTCGGTGCTCCTACTTTGTTTACTGTTTATCACTCCAACCAAGTTGACGTTCTTAAATCACTCCTTGTCGAACTGATTCGAATCAGTCCGCTGGAAAACCCGTTCGAAAAAGAACAAATTCTGGTTCAAAGTCCGGGCATGTCCCAGTGGCTAAAAATGGAATTGGCCAAAGAGTTTGGTGTTGCCGCGAACATTGATTTTCCGCTTCCAGCTACCTTCATTTGGGAAATGTTTACGCAGGTGCTGCCAGACGTGCCAAAACGCAGTGCGTTTAACAAAGAAGCGATGACTTGGAAGTTGATGCATCTGCTGCCGGGGCTTCTCAACCAAGACGTGTTTTCGCCGTTAGCGCAGTACCTCAAAGATGACAGTGATCACTCTAAGCTGTATCAACTGGCTGAGAAAATTGCCGATATTTTCGATGGTTACTTGGTGTATCGTCCGGAGTGGATCGCAAGTTGGGAAGCAGGGCAGAGTGTGCCAGAGCTGGAAGATGAGCATCCGTGGCAGCCGATCTTATGGCAAGCGTTGTATGATCACACTGTGTCATTAGGACAGTCTCCATATCACCGTGCCAACCTTTATGAGCACTTTATCGACACGTTAGAGAGTTTTAACGGCAATTTTGACCATTTACCCAAGCGTTTGTTTGTTTTTGGCATTTCTTCGTTGCCGCCTCGCTATATGGATGCGCTAAAAGCAATTGGTGAACACATCGACGTGCATCTGATGTTCACCAACCCGTGTCGTTATTACTGGGGTGAAGTTCGAGATCGCAAATATCTGGCTCGTTTGGCGGCGAAACATCGTCAGCACGTTGTGTGGCAGGACGATCACTCGGAAGTGCAAGGTGAAACTGAGCAACTGAAAGGATCACTGGAAGATAATGTGATCGATGAGCTGCACACCGATGTGGTCGGAAACAGTCTGTTGGCATCCATGGGTAAACTCGGGCGCGACAATATGTATCTGTTGTCTCAGCTGGAATCTCATGAAATCGAAGCCTTTGTTGATGTTGAGCGCGACAGTCTGCTCCATCAATTGCAAGCGGATATTCTCAATCTTGAAGAACATCAAGATGATCAACAGATTGAAAACAGTCATCACAAACAAGTGGTTAGCTTGGGTGATAAATCACTGAGCCTACACGCTTGTCACAGCCCGATGCGCGAAGTGGAAGTGCTGCATGATCAACTGTTGGCGATGTTCGATGCTGACCCAACGTTAAAACCGCGCGATATTATCGTGATGGTCGCGGACATCAACGCTTACAGCCCTGCGATTCAGGCGGTCTTTGGTAACGCGCCGGGTGAGCGTTTTATTCCCTATTCGATTTCTGACCGAACCGCCGATCAAGAGAGCCCAATTCTGGCCGCATTTATGCAGTTGGTGAACTTACCCAATACGCGCTGTTTGGCATCAGAACTACTCGAACTTCTGGAAACTCCGGCGATATTAAAGCGTTTTGAACTCAGCGAAGATGATTTTTTACAAGCCAAACAATGGGTTGAGGAATCGGGGATTCGCTGGGGATTGGATGCCAATACCGGACGCGAATTTGAACTGCCGGAAACCCGTCAAAACACATGGCAATTTGGTATTCAACGCATGTTGCTTGGCTACGCGATGCCAGAATCCGCAGGTTTGTTTGAAACCGAGCAAGGCAGTTTGTCTCCGTACAACGAAGTGCAAGGCATGGGCGCAGAGCTGGCGGGCAAGTTGGCACACTTTATCCAACAAATTAGCACTTATCGAAGCAAACTTTCTCATGTTCAGACTATTGATGGTTGGCGAGAGACTTTGGTTTCACTGCTGGATGACTTCTTCTCAGTTGAGTTAGAAGGCGAAATGGCGCTCAAATCCATTCGCGATACGCTCAGCCAACTCAAAGAGCAATTAGCTGATGCCGCATTTGATGATGCGTTATCTCCGTCGATCATCAGCCAATACCTTCAAAACAAATTATCTGGCACACGAGTCAGCCAGCGCTTCCTTGCTGGTCAAGTGAACTTTTGTACCCTGATGCCGATGCGCTCTATTCCGTTTAGAACCGTTTGTCTACTGGGGATGAATGACGGCGTGTACCCACGCTCCATGCCGCCAGAAGGCTTTGACTTGATGACAGGAAGAACCAAACCGGGCGACCGTTCGCGCCGAGATGATGACCGTTATCTATTCCTCGAAGCGATGTTGTCTGCACAGCAAACGCTCTACATCAGTTATGTTGGCCGTTCAATCCAAGACAATACCGAGCGAGTGCCTTCGGTTCTGGTTTCTGAGCTGATGGAATACTGCCACCAAAACTATTGTTTAAGTGGTGATGAAGCGTTGCCTGTTGATGAGTCTGGCGACAACTTATTAAATGCGTTGGTGAATACCCACGCCATGGTGCCGTTTAGCCCAAGTGCGTTCCAAGGCATGCACGCCAGCTACGCGAAAGAGTGGATTCCAGCGGCATTGACTCAAAGCAGTCAATCGCAAGGCTATGTCCGTCGTGATTTTAATCGGGCATTAGACGACTATCTGTTGGGAGCGACGTTCCCGCTTGAGCTCGACTTAGTCGAGTTGCAACGTTTCTGGCGTTTACCAGTGCAGTATTTTTTCAATCGTCGTTTAAAAGTAATCTTTGAACCGCCGCTACCGGTGATGGAAGACGACGAACCTTTTGTTTTAGGTGGTTTGGAAAGCTATCAAATGCGTGATGAGCTGTTAGAAATCTTGCTTGAAACGACATTGATGCAGCCAGAGAAAAAAACAGAGGTGCTTAAACACTTTATGAGTCAACAGCGCGCGCAAGGCAAACTGCCGGTGGGGGCGTTTGGTGATATCGAATTTGAAACCAACCGAGTTCAGGCGGAAGAGCTGGTGGATAAACTGGCGTTTTTATCTGGTGCGCCTCAAGACGATTTGGAAATCGACCTGACGTTTGATTCCTTGTTTGAGCGAAATGAAGGCGAAGAGAAAAACGTTCGCCTAACAGGTTGGCTAACTCAATGCTACCAATCCGGTTTGATTCGCTATCGAAGCGGTAAGATTCGCTCGCAGGATTACGTTGCTGCGTGGATCGATCACCTTGCCATGTCGGCGTCGGGTCATGCTAAGAAAACCCACATCATTGGTTACGATCGTAAAGAAGGCGCGCTGCATTTGATCTACCCAGAAATTGCCGATGCTCAGTATGCCAAACAGCTACTGACTGAATTAGTTCGCTTATTCTTCGAAGGCATGACTAAGCCTTTGCCTTATTTCCCGAAAACGGCGTTGGCTTGTGTTGAAGCGGGCTTTAGTCGCGGTCAGTGGGTAGATGACGAAGAGAAATCTTTGAAGAAAATGGCTGACGCATTCAATGATGGCTTCATGAGCCCGGGCGAAGGCAATAATGCGTACATCTCTCGAATTTGGCCTGCTTGGAATGATGAGTTGGCCTCAGAAGTTCGTTTGCTGACAGCATTAGTTTTGCAAGGTGCGCGCTTAGCGGTTCAAGACGCTGATGACGTAAAAGCGTAATAAAGACAGTTGGATAAAGAGAAGGAAGAGTAGGGTGGCCGCCAGAAAATCATTATTTTTTGTAGGGCGTTCGCTGTACGGCCACAAGGTCAGAGGGACCATGATACTTTTGTTTAATTCATTTGAGTTGTGCCGTCAAAAGGTTTGGCTTATCTCGTGGGGCGCATACTAACGGTACGTCTTATGGATAACCGTGAGAAAGATCTCACAAAGCTCTAAATTATCCAACTTGTTAAACATATTAATAGAATTTTTAACTATAGATCACATTTATTAGGTGATACGTCCTAGTAAATAATCCGGAGAGATTCAGCGTTATGGATCAAATGTCAGGTGCAGAGTGTCCTCTACATACATTAGACCGCACAGAGCAACCTCAACCAACGCCACTAGAACCGATGACGTTTCCTCTGCATGGTGCGAGGTTAATCGAGGCATCAGCAGGTACAGGTAAAACCTTCACTATTGCAGGTTTATATCTGCGCCTTTTGCTTGGTCACGGCAGCGCGGAAACTCGACATCGCGTACCGCTTACGGTCGACCAAATTCTGGTTGTAACCTTTACCGAAGCGGCAACTGCGGAATTGCGCGATCGTATCAGGGCAAGAATCCATGATGCGCGAATCGCGTTTGCGCGTGGACAGAGTTCCGACCCGGTGATCCAACCTTTGCTTAATGAGTTTGACGATCACAAGCAAGCCGCAGAAATTTTATTGCAGGCAGAGCGTCAGATGGACGAGGCGGCGGTCTACACCATTCACGGTTTTTGCCAACGTATGCTAACGCAAAATGCGTTTGAATCTGGCAGCCGATTTAATAACGAGTTTGTGACCGATGAAAGTCACCTAAAAGCGCAAGTTGTAGCCGATTACTGGCGCCGCAATTTCTACCCGTTGCCATTTACCTTGGCTGGGGAAATTCGCCAGCTATGGAGCTCTCCATCTGCGTTGTTGTCTGACATCAGCAATTACTTAACCGGTGCGCCGTTAATCCTTTCTGTTCCTGCAATGAAAGGCAGTTTGGCTGATCTTCATACTGAAAATCTGAAAAAAATTGATGAATTAAAAGCACAGTGGCGAGAAAGCCAAGATGACTTCTTCACGCTGATTTCAGATTCAGATATTAACAAACGCAGCTACACCAAAAAGTCTCTGCCGACGTGGTTGGAGGCGGTGAATGCTTGGGCGGCAACGGAAACCACAGGTTACGATTATCCAGACAAGCTGGAGAAATTCGCGCAAAACGTCTTGTTGGAAAAAACACCGAAAGGCAGTGCACCGCAGCATGCGGTATTTGAAGCCATTGAAACATTTCTTGCCAATCCAATCAGCTTAAAAGCGCCACTGCTTGCTCATGCGGTTGAGCATTGTCGTGTGATGCTGGCCAACGCGAAAAATCAAAAACAGTGGCTCTCTTTCGATGATTTGCTGACGCAACTTTCTGCTTCTATCGATACGGACGAAAGCGAGCTTTTAGCGGCGCGTATTCGTACTTTGTATCCTGTCGCAATGATTGACGAGTTCCAAGATACCGACCCGCTTCAATACAGTATTTTCAGCCGTATTTATCTGAACAACCCGGAATGTGGTTTGTTTATGATCGGGGACCCCAAGCAGGCGATTTATGGCTTTCGTGGCGCAGACATTTTCACTTATATCAAAGCGCGTAACCAAGTAAGTGCCCACTACACGTTAGGAACCAACTGGCGTTCTAGCGCAGATATGGTGCAGGCGGTAAACCAAGTATTTGCTTTACCAGACAGTCCATTTATCTATGATTCGGACATCCCGTTCTTACCCGTTAAGTACAGTCCTAATGCCGAAAAACGCATTTGGACTATGGGTGGCCAAAAGCAACCGGCGCTGACTTATTGGTTGCAAGAAGCGGACGATAAACCGCTACTAAAAGGCGAGTATTTGACTCGAATGGCAGAGGCGACCGCAAGCCAAATCCAAACCATTTTGACGCAGGCTCAACAGGGGCAAGCGTGTCTGGTGAATGGCGAAAAACAGAAAGCGGTTCAAGCGGGCGATATCGCGGTATTGGTTCGAACAGGTAGCGAAGGTCGAATGATCAAACAAGCGTTGGCTGATCAAGGCATTGCCAGCGTGTACCTGTCTAACCGAGACAGTGTGTTTACCAGTTCGGTGGCGCAGGATTTACAGCGTTTGCTGCAAGCGGTGCTGACTCCAGAAAATGACCGTGCGCTGCGTGCAAGTCTTGCTTCTGAGCTGTTTGCCCTCGACGCAGCAAGTTTGGATGCACTTAATAACGATGAAATTGTGTGGGAAAACGCCGTAAATGAATTCAAAGAATATCGCAAACTTTGGGTTCAACGTGGTGTGCTGCCGATGTTGCGCGCGGTGATCAGCAAACGCCATATTGCCGAGCGATTACTAGAAGAAGGTGCGAGTTCACAGGGTAAGAATGGTGAGCGAGTACTTACCGATTTAATGCACATCGGTGAACTGCTTCAACAAGCCAGTAATGAACTGGATAGCGACCACGGTCTGCTGCGTTGGCTCGCTCAGTCCATCAGTGATGCGGAAAATGGTTTGGGTGGCAGTGATGACCAAATCCAACGTTTAGAATCGGAACGTAACTTAGTGCAGATCGTAACTATTCACAAATCAAAAGGCTTGGAGTATGACCTCGTATTTCTGCCGTTTGTGTTCAGCTATCGAGAAGCCAGCGAAGCCAAATATTACGATGCAGCCAATGACCGCACGGTACTGGATATCACTGGCAACGATGCGTCCATGAAGCAAGCGGATAAAGAGCGTTTGGCGGAAGACTTACGCTTGATATACGTGGCACTAACGCGTGCTGTGTATGCGTGTTTTATTGGAGCCTCGCCTTTGCGCAATGGTCGTTCGACCAAAGAGCCAACTGGCGTACACCGCAGTGCGATTGGCTATTTGATTCAGAATGGTCAAGAAGGTGGCATTAACGATTTGCAACAAGGTTTAACAAAGCAACAAGACGAGCTTGATTGTGTCGTTGTGGCCGATCCGCCGCAGCAACTCGAAGAGAAGTACGTAGCGCCACAAGAAGAAATACACGATCTTAGCGCGAAAGAGCTGCAAAACCCTATCGATAGAAACTGGCGCATCACCAGTTATTCTGGCTTGGTCAAGCAAGGCTCTCATCACGCCGAGCATGATGCCACGATTGAGATTACGGGTTTTGATATCGACTCATCTGAAGAGCAAGACGAAGCGGATTTGGTGGAGCCAGAGCGCTCTATTTTTACCTTCCCTCGTGGTGCGCGTCCGGGTACGTTCCTGCACAGCTTGTTTGAGGAAGTTGAATTTACTCAGCCAGCCACTACGGAAGAGAATACACAAATCATCCTTGGCTTGATGGAAAGCGAACAGCTCGATGAAGAGTGGCTACCTATTTTACAGCAATTGATTGATACCGTACTCGCAACGCCGTTGGATGGTAAGTCTTTGCTGCTGAATCAAAAAGCACCGTCGCAACGTTTGGTGGAGATGGAATTTTTGCTGCCGATTGAAGTTTTGTCTGCACCGGCGTTAAACCGAGTCATTCAACGTCACGATCCGTTGTCGGCGAAAGCGGGGGATTTAGGTTTCCAAACCGTGCAAGGCATGCTCAAAGGTTTTATCGACTTGGTGTTTGAACATCAAGGTAAATACTACGTGCTTGACTGGAAATCGAATCATCTTGGCGACGATGTGACGCACTATCATGGTGAGGCTCTGAAATCGGCGATGGCAGATCACCGCTACGATTTGCAGTACCAGATTTATGCGTTAGCCCTGCATCGTTTCCTACGCAGCCGATTGGCCAATTATGATTATGAACAGCACTTTGGTGGCGTGTATTACTTGTTCTTGCGCGGCATGGATGGGCAGAGTGACCACGGCATTTTTGCCGCGAAACCAACTTTCGAGTTCTTACAAGAGATGGATCGTTTGATTGATGGTCAAGTACTTGAAACGCGCTCAACTCAAGCCGGGCAGATGGAGCTACTTTAATGACGACAAATCACAATCTTCATTCTGACCAAGATGGCCTATTGGTAGTGTTGGAACGCTTGGCGCACAAAGGTGCTATTCGTCAGCTCGACTACCAATTCGCCTGTTTTATTGATTCTCAAACGCATGATGAACAGTCGGACAGCCAAGCACTGGCGTTTATCGCTGGTGTTGTCAGTAGTGAGCTTGGTAAAGGACATATCTGTCTGTCTCTGTGCGATGCACAAGGGCAAACTACGGATTTAGCCAGTAAGCTAGGGCTGTTTGGTGAGTCGGCATTGGCGCTTAACACACAGTTGCAAGGCATAGACTGGATTCAAGTATTACAAAATTCCAGCGTGGTCGGCGCGCAAGGAGAAGCCTTGCCTTTAATGTTCGATGGTGAGCGTCTGTATCTGCATCGCTATTGGCATTATGAAGTGACACTGGCGGAAAAGCTCAATCAGCTGGGCGCCGCAGTTAACTTGCAACCACAAGAGTTTGCGCGATTATCGGAGTTGCTCAACCATCTGTTCGCACGCCAATACCATTTTCTGTTTAACGCGTTGGGCAAAGCAGTAGAAGCGGGAAGCAGCAACCAAGTGTTGCGTCAACAATTGGTGTGTGATCACCTTGATGTGGTCGCAAGCGAATCGTTGGATTGGCACGCGATTGATTCCGTGCTTAGCAATGCGCGCAAGGTTCAAGATTTGCAAACACTGGATGAACTCGTGCCACTCTCAGCTTGTGTGAACTGGCAAAAAGTCGCGGCGGCGGTTGCGTTAACTCGTCGATTTGCTGTGATTTCTGGTGGCCCTGGTACGGGTAAAACGACGACAGTAACCAAATTGCTTGCTGCTTTGATTGAACAGGCGACGCAAGAGAAAAATCTAACCATCAAGCTGGTGGCCCCGACGGGGAAAGCGGCGGCGCGATTAACCGAGTCCATTGGTAAAGCGGTGCAAGAACTGCCAGTTTCTCCGGAGCTAAAAACCAAAATTCCGACTGAATCGAGCACTTTACATCGGTTGCTGGGCGCGATTCCTAATAGTGCAGAATTTCGTCACAACAAGCAAAATCCACTGCATTTGGATATTTTAGTTATCGACGAAGCGTCGATGGTCGATTTACCAATGATGTACAAAGTGGTCGATGCCTTACCGAAACATGCGCGGCTGATTTTGTTAGGTGATAAAGATCAACTTGCCTCAGTTGAAGCTGGGGCTGTGTTGGGTGATATCTGTTCGTTCCATGCATTGGGTTATGGCAAAGAGCAGGCGTCAGCCATCGCAAAACTGACGGGTTTCGATACTTTAGCCCATACGGGTAACAGTGCATCTAGCATTGCCGATAGTTTATGTATGCTGCAAAAGAGCTACCGATTTGACGCTCGCTCAGGCATTGGTCAGTTGGCAAAAGCGGTTAACTCAGGTTCTGCTGCGAGCGTAGATAACGTCTGGGCGCGTGACTTTTCTGACATCGAACATTTCGCGCTAAGTAGTCAACATTACAACCAAATGATGCAGACGTTGGTGCAGGAATACGGTCGTTACCTCAAACGCATTGGACAACAGGAAACCGATCCTAAAACCGGAGAGCTAGAGTCGCTAACGCACAAAGCCAAAGCAGTGTTAGATACCTTCAACCAATGCCGATTGCTGTGCGCGATCCGTGAAGGTGACTTCGGTGTGGCTGGGCTAAACCAACGCATCGAGAAAGCGCTCGCGGCGCGCAAGTTCATTCAAGTTCAGGATGAAATTTGGTATCACGGCAGACCCGTCATGGTTACGCGTAATGATCACGGTTTAGGTTTGTATAACGGTGATATTGGTATTTGCATGCGAGATGACAGTGAAGAAGAACCGCGTTTGAAAGTCTTTTTCGAGTTACCTGACGGCAGTGTGAAATCGGTCTTGCCAAGCCGAGTACCTGAACATGAAACGGCTTACGCTATGACCATCCATAAATCGCAAGGCAGTGAATTTGATTACACCCTGATGATTTTGCCACCAGACTTTAGCACGATATTAACCCGTGAGTTGATTTACACAGGCATTACCCGCGCGAAAAAGCGTTTAGCTCTTTACGCCGAACTTAATGTTCTGAAGCGAGGCATTAAGGTGAAAACCACTCGTGCGAGTGGGTTAGTACAGCGGCTTACTAACTAAAACAAGAAGACCGAGCTTATGGCTCGGTCTTCTTTTATGCATGTTTTGCAAACGCGTTGGTAAAAGACACGCTGCGTATTTTGTATTGCTGTTGATAAGCAAGAATAAAATCTCGGATAGCGTCATTTACGGGGAAAACACAGTGGACGTCTAGGCCTTCTAAAAACTGATTGTCAGCCATATCCCAGAAGCTTTGAAGCGAATTACAAATGATTGTTCTCATAACAGTGCTCGTCTCGGCTTATTTAAAGTCAGATTAACAACTGTCCTTGGTGTGCAATACGGAGCTAACTAGTTTTTCAATTGCCCAGTATTTTAGGGTGAAGGCTACATTACATCACCTAGATCCATTCGTATTGGTTAAAAACCAATCACTAGCGAGCAGAGTATAGCCAACCAAATGTATATTTAAAAGATAAAATTGGAACAAAAATCAAGCAATGGTTTGCGCATTTCTAAGTTGGGTTTACATGATGACCCGCTAGTCCGGAGTAGGGTTTATGTGTGGCCTTACTCCTCAACAAACTCGTTCCTAAACAAGCTCGATGTGCAGGGTTGAGCGTTAATGAACTAAATCCTGCCCTTTGAGGTTAGTTGGTATAGTGGAACGTTAAGTTTCGCTCCCTGATTTAAGGTTAAGCTATAAATCTAACGCTAAGATTTTGGACTTACGCTGGAAGTTATATAACCCTTGTTTGGCTCCAGGCAAATAGTCGACACTGACTTCGTAAAAACCTTGCTCTCTGAACCAATGCAAACTGTGTGTCGTGAGGACAAAAATCTGATCAATGGTTTCGGATTTAGAACGATGTTTCATGTAGTTGAGCAGTAACAAACCTCGGTTTCCATCACGATAGTCAGGGTGAATCGCTACGCAAGCCATCTCAGCTTTACGCTCTTCTGGGTATGGATAAAGGGCAGCACAGCCAATAATCAAGCCGTCTTTTTCGATGATGGTAAATTTTCCAATCTCTTGCTCTAGCTGTTCTCGAGAGCGCCTAACCAGTACACCTTGTTCTTCTAACGGGCGAATGAGGTCTAAGATACCGCCAATATCGTCAATATTAGCTTGCCTCACTTGTTCAGCACTCGCCATAACAACTTGGGTACCGATACCGTCGAAAGAGAACAACTCCTGAATTAAGGCGCCATCTACTTTATAACTGATCAAGTGGCTACGAGGTACTCCGGCACGGCAAGCGGCAATAGAGCCTTTAAGAAAGCGCAGTGTCCCAGTGTTGTAATCTAGGTCAGGAGACGTATTTTCAGAAAGCGTTTTGATGACATGTTCCGCCTCTATTGGTAGCAACTCGGCGACAGCATTACCGTTGTCATCAATGACACCTTGTTCGGAGCAAAAACCAATCAGCTTATCCGCACCCAGCTTTATCGCTAGTTGGGTGGCGACTTCTTCCGATAATAAATTGAAGCACTCGCCAGTCACAGAGCTAGCAATGGGACCTAGCAGAACAATTGAACCTTGATCAAGAGTGCGGTTGATAGCATCGGTGTCAATGCGGCGAATACGTCCACTATGGCAATAGTCCACACCATCATCAACGCCGAGTGGTTGGGCAATGATGTAGTTTCCGCTAACGACATTGAGCTGGGTACCAGCCATCGGAGTGTTGTTGAGGCTCATTGATAGGCGCGCAGTAATCGCAAGCTGAAGTTGTCCGGCAGCTTGCATAACAACAGATAAAGCCGATTCATCCGTAATGCGGATATTTTTGTGGTAAGGCGTAGTGAGGTCTTGTTTTTCTAGCAGCTGATTAATTTGAGGACGTGCACCATACACCACAACGACTTTGATTCCGAGGCTGTGCATGAGTGCGATATCATTTATAATATTGCCAAAATTTTTGTGTGCGACGGCTTCTCCGCCCAGCATGATCACCATGGTTTTTCCGCGGTGAGCATTGACATAAGGTGTTGATTGACGGAATCCTTTTACGAGAGCAGTACTACGAATTTTCACTACAGCCATTCCTTTGTTTAATTATGTCAAAATAATGCCTTTTTATTCACTTGGTGGCAAGGTGAAATTTTGGAATAAAGCACAAACATATTGAGGTAGGTTCTTGGTCCCGTTAAGAGGGAAGGTTACAATGGTGGCGTCTTTCCTCAATACGTGAACCTCATGTCTTCTGCTGTTAATAAGAATGCTGCGATCACTGCTTCAAATCTGTCAAAAACGTCATCTAAATCAATGCTTCGTAAGTGGCTAGAGCGTTCTCTCATGCTTATAGCGATAGTTGGAACCGTTGTCGTGTGCATGCTGTATAGTGATTTGATTACTCGAACCATTAATCCGCCCATTCCCAAATCGACAATTTATGGTCGCTGGGTTGAGCAAGATGTTGCGCCTTATGCTCGTGAAGAATTTGTGTTGAGTGAGCGCGGTGTTACCGTAAATGGTTCTACAGTGGCGACCAGTTTTAAATTCGATGGGGATTCGTTTTCGTATCGAGTGGGTTCAAATGAGCGGCACTTCAATTTTGTGGGTAAGCAGCATGCAGAAATGAAGCTGGATGCTAATGCACATTATCTACCTGTATTCCGTTTAGAGGGGCGTGCAAGGATTGTGGTAAGATAGTCGTTTTTATTATTGTCTCTTAAGCTGGCAGTTTTTGCGTCTGTGAGTCACATGGATGATCACAACTTCATCTCTCAATCAGTAAATTTTACTTCCAAACATAATCCGGACAATTCCGTAATTCTTCCGCTGTTATCATGTTGCATTAACTGAATGAATTTACAACGAGTAAACGGATTGGCTTAGCGTTGAAACATTTTGTCGTTGCTTTTCAATTGCACCGTATGCATTTGTTTGCCATCCTTTTGCTATTCTCTTTTACGGAAAAGACACGTGTTAAAAAAACTCCTTCCTATTATCTCTTTGAGCCTACTCTTTGGCTGTGCTCAACAAAATGATCGTGCTCAGCAATATCTTGATGGTGAGTTTCCTCAGATCCTCAATCAAGTGGATGTGGTTGAGTCTAACAAACCACGCGATTTTACTGAATTTAACAAGCAAGCTGAGCAAGTGGTGATAAAGTCACCATCCATGGCGAAGATATACCAACCGCTATATCAACGATTAAGTGAGTGGGCGCAACAGAGCGGAGATACCAGTGCGTTGAGTGCGTTTGGCATTCAAGCCGCGCAATTGGGTGGTGGTGATAAAAAAGGTAATGTGTTGTTTACCGGATACTTCTCTCCCGTGATGGAACTGCGTCATACACCAAACGACATTTTTAAGTACCCAGTTTATGGCAAGCCAAACTGCTCATCAGATTGTCCGACTCGCGCGGAGATCTACAATGGAGCACTAGATGGACAAGGTTTAGTGCTAGGTTATGCGCCTAATCGTATTGACCCGTTTATGATGGAAGTGCAGGGCAGTGGCTATGTGCATTTTGAAGATGATGATACGTTGGAGTACTTCGCGTACGCAGGGAAAAATAATAAAGCTTACGTCAGCATTGGCCGAATTTTGATTGAACGTGGTGAAGTGCCGCGTGAAAAAATGTCTCTCAAAGCGATTAAAGAGTGGGTAATGGACAACGACGACGCAACAGTACGCGAGTTGTTGGAGCAAAACCCTTCTTACGTCTTCTTTGCGCCAAAAGCGGAAGCGCCAGTAACGGGATCGGCTGGTATTCCTTTGTTGTCAATGGCCGCGGTCGCGGGTGACCGTTCTATCTTACCAATGGGGACTCCAATCTTGGCGGAAGTGCCACTGCTGAATGCCGATGGTACGTGGAGTGGTGCGCATCAACTGCGAATGCTGATCGTTTTAGACACTGGTGGTGCTGTAAAACAGAACCATTTGGATCTGTATCATGGCATTGGTGCGAGAGCAGGAACGGAAGCAGGGCACTACAAGCATTTTGGTCGAGTTTGGAAACTTGGGCTGGAAAACTCACCAACTCAAGCGCCTTGGGCTTTACCGCCAGAAAAGCTACAATAGCGACCCAAGAAAGAGGAACCGCCTCTTATCTAGACATTTCATCAAAGAGTGCGTATAAATCGCACTCTTTGTTTTTCTATCGATCATCTGGACTTCAATATGCGTGAACTCGATACCCCAGCATCTGACAGCTACAATCAACGCTTTGGCGGCACTCGTCGTCTTTATGGCAACAGTGAAGTGGACATTCTTCGCGCTGCACACGTTTGTGTTATTGGTATTGGTGGCGTGGGTTCATGGGCGGTCGAAGCGCTGGCCCGTACTGGGATCGGTGAGTTGACTCTGATTGATATGGATGATGTTTGTGTCACGAACATTAACCGCCAAATTCATGCGATGACGGGCACCGTTGGCCAAAGCAAAATTGAAGTGATGGCCGAGCGTGTCAAATTGATCAACCCAGAGTGTAAAGTCAATCTGATTGATGATTTCATCACGCCAGACAATCAACATGAGTACTTAAGCAAAGAGTTTGATTACGTGCTAGATGCGATTGACAGCGTAAAAGCGAAGGCGTCTTTGTTGGCGTATTGCCGCAGCAACAAGATCAAAGTGATCACCACGGGTGGTGCTGGTGGTCAGGTTGACCCAACGCAGATTATGGTCGCTGATTTAACGAAAACGATCCAAGATCCTCTAGCGAAGAAAATCAAAGACACCTTGCGTCGTCATCATAACTTCCCTAAGAATCCGGCTCGTAAGTTTGGTATTGATTGCGTGTTTTCAACCGAGCAGCTGAAGTATCCTCAAGCAGACGGTTCAGTGTGTGGTGTGAAGTCGACAGCGGAAGGCCCAAAACGTATGGATTGTGCTAGCGGTTTTGGTGCGGCGACTGTTGTAACTGCAACGTTTGGCTTTGTCGCGGTATCGCGAATCGTTGAGAAGTTGATTTCAAAATATAAGAAGTAAACTAGAAGAAGAGCGCATCATGACAGATTTTCCCGTTTCTCCATTTGGTACAGATATCACCAGCGAAGACATTGTAGCGACTATGCAGCAATTTCAAGGCTGGGAAGATCGCTACCGTCAGGTTATTCAGTGGGGTAAAAAGCTGCCACAAATGCCAGAAGAGCTGAAATCAGAACAAGTTACCGTTTCGGGTTGTGAAAGCTTGGTGTGGTTAGTGAGCAAAGAGCAAGATGGCGTTTGGCATTTTTGTGCGGACTCCGATGCGCGTATCGTCCGTGGATTGATTGCCTTGGTAATGGCAGCTTATGACGGTAAAACGGCCGATCAAATTCAAGCATTTGATATTGATGCTTATTTTGATCAGCTGGGGCTTGTCTCCCATTTAAGCCCGTCACGTGGTAATGGCTTGAAAGCTATTGTAGAGCAGATTAAGCAAATCGCCGTGTAACGAGTCATTTTCCCAACTCTTAAAAAACGCCGAATAGCCTAGCTGTTTGGCGTTTTTTGTATCTGAGTTGAGATATTTTTTGCATATGGATAAAAAGTATGCAAATGGTCGACTATTTTAGCGTTAATTAACCATTCTATTGATCCTGGTTCATTATATTGCCCACTTGGTTTTTATAAACTCAATTGTATTTAAAATTTGTCTATATTAGATAGTAGACATATGCCTCATTCGCTCCTGTTCCCCAATGCTGACACGCATTTGGAGGCGATTGGGATATTTAGGTACAAACGCTAGGAACCTCCCTATATGCAATTCACCTTGGAACATGCGCAAGACGTGTTATCCGGAATGCCAGACCCCACTTTTATTCTGAGTGAAGATGGTATCTATATTGATGTTTTTGGAGGAACAGATAAAAAAGCCTATCACGATGGAAGCAATTTGATAGGTAAGACACTTCACAGCGTACTTGAAAAAGATAAAGCCGACTGGTTTATCGAGCAGATCAGTCGATCACTGAAACAAGACAGTATTGTGACGATCGAGTACAAGATGTGCGCCGACAGCATTCAGGGAATAGATGCCAACAGTGGACCAAGAGGCGACCTATACTACGAAGGCAAGATCTGCCCACTCGCTATAAAATACCGGGGTCGTCGCGTTGTCCTTATTCTTACACGCAACATCTCCAATCGCCACCGAGTTGAAACCCTTCTTCGCCATCAAAGCCAAATAGATGCTCTCACCAATATCTACAACCGACGTGTTTTTTTCGAAAAGCTCACAGAAGAGGTCATTAAAGCTCAAGAGCCGAACTATCACTCCGCGTTGTTATTGTTTGATTTGGACTTTTTTAAAGTCATCAATGATAAACGTGGTCATGATGCGGGAGACCATGTCTTAGAAACGTTAGCTGATTTGGTTTCTCACTTACTCGTCAAAGATGAAATTTTCGCAAGAGTCGGAGGGGAGGAGTTTGCGATTATTTTGCCAGAAACTTCTCTGTCGGCGGCGAAAGAGGTAGGAGAGGAAGTACGTTCCCACATTCAAAATTGTCAGTTCGAATTTGAAAAGATTGAAATTCCGGTCACGGTGAGTGTAGGCGTGGTGGAAATAGGCAGAAATGAAACCACCAAACGTTTGTATGCGCATGCAGATAAAGCGCTTTATGCTGCGAAAAGAAATGGCAGAAATTGCGTGGCGACTCTGGATAGGCAGATGGAGTAACCTTGTTGGTTACTCCAAATCAAACCGTTGGCGTTATAGCATGTCGACGGCTTTTTCTACTGCGGCGATGAGTCTTTCCACATCGTTCGTCGTGTTATAAATACCAAAAGAGACGCGTACCGTGCCTTTCACATTTAGCGCATCCATCAATGGGTGAGCGCAGTGGTGTCCTGCTCGTACCGCAATGCCTTGTTGATCGAGCAGCGTCGCAATATCTTGGTGATGAACGCCGTCCATGACGAACGTCAGTACAGAGGCATTCGGTTGATAGCCTAGAATATGAATGTCATCCAAAGCGCTTAGTGCTTGGTAGGCCTTATCCTGAAGCGCATGGAGATGAGTCTCTACTTCGTGATGGTCAAAACCTTGGTACCACTCAATGGCTTTCGCTAGAGCAATCGCGCCCGCAACGTTTGGTGTGCCCGCTTCAAATTTTCCAGGAAGTGCAGAAAACGTCGTTTTTCCGAAAGAAACGCGTTCAACCATTTTACCGCCGCCGTGCCATGGTGGCATGGCTTCCAAAAGTTCAAGCTTGCCGTATAAAACCCCAATGCCTGCTGGTGCATAAAGTTTGTGACCTGAGAAAACGTAGAAATCGATATCTGATGTCGATAAATCAAGTTGCTCATGTACGATGCCTTGCGCGCCATCAACTACAATAACCGCGCCAACGTTGTGCGCCAGTTCAGTGATTTTTTCGATAGGTTGGCGTGTGCCTGTTACGTTGGTTATTTGTGCGCAAGCAACAATTTTACAGCGGTCAGACAGAAGCACCTTAAATGCGCTGATGTCGAACTGGCAATCTGATGTCATTGGAACTTTTATGACTTTGGCGCCCGTTTGCTCTGCCACGATTTGCCAAGGCACGATGTTAGCGTGGTGCTCCATCTCGCTAATCAAGATCTCATCACCCGGTTGTAACGTGCTGCGGGCGTAAGTCTGAGCAATTAAGTTCAGTGCTTCGGTTGCGCCCCGTGTCCAAATGATCTCTTTAGAGCTGTTTGCACCAATAAAGTTTGCCACTCGTTCTCGTGCCGCTTCAAATTGGCTGGTGGCATTAGCCGTTAAACTATGACTGCCACGGTGAACATTGGCATTTTGCGCACTGTAGTAATGACTGATGACATCAATCACACATTGCGGTTTTTGCGTTGTCGCTGCGCTATCTAGATACACTAAGGGCGTATCGTTGACGGATTGATTTAGAGCGGGAAATTGCTCACGTACAGCATTTACGTCAAACATTATTCTTCACCAAGCTTGTGGTAGTGCAGAGTAGGCAGAGGGATCATTGGTTCAGCAACTGACCATGCGTGTTTTTTACCTGAGAGTTGAATGATTACTTCCATCGCGAACTCTAAAGCTGTACCCGGACCTTGACTAGTGATCAGGTTGTGGTTGATATCAAAGGTCACGCGTTTGCTGCGCCACTTCTCTTCCGGGATATGTGACTGAAAGCTCGGGTGACAGGTCATCAGTGATTGTGGGAAAAGATCATGGTGTTGCAATACCAACGCTGGTGCTGCGCAGATAGCAGCGACCAATTTTCCCTCGTAGATGTGCTGCTTAAGGATTTCTATCATCACCGTGCTATCACGAAAAATTTCTGCACCACCAACACCACCAGAAAGCGCTATGGCGTCAAACTCATCATCAGCGATATCGACCAGTTTACAATCGGCTGTTAGTGTGACTCCGCGAGAAGCTTTCATCGTCAATGAGCCATCAAAAGCAGCACTCGCTACCGTAACGTCATAACCCGCGCGAACCATCATGTCGATAACGGTGACGGCTTCCATTTCTTCGGTGCCCGGAGCGATTGGCACTAAGATTTTCTTACTCATTGTTCTGTCCAGCTTTGTTCTATTTGTTTGATGCGTTGGTAAAGTTTTAAATTCTCAGGCGTATTGATGCGATGTTTCTCGGCAGCCTTTAACAGGTATCCGGTTATAAAATCAATTTCCGTTCGACGCTGATGGAATACGTCTTGTCTCATTGAAGAATAGTTCTCAGCTGTGGCGTTCACCACTTGCATTACCGTATCGAAAAGAGAGCGAAACTCGATAGCAATACCTTCTTTACTCATTACTTCAACCAGTTCTTGAGTGATGCTTTCAAGTTGTATCTTAAACTCGGGCTGCGCAAGCTCACCATTCTTACACTGGTGAATCGCAGTCAGTGGGTTAATCGCGCAGTTAATTGCTAACTTAGTCCATAACGCAGATTGGATGTGTGGATTCCAAATGGCCTCTGGAAGGGCATGATGCACAACATCTTGCAGAAAAGCGCACAGCATTCCTTTGTCATTATAACCACCCACTTGCGTTGTTCCGTGACCGGTATGCAGTACGTGTTGGTTATCTGGTTTGTATGCGCCGTGCGTCGTTGTGGCGAGCACTATCGGATTGTTTGGCAGAGCCTTCTCCACGCCAAAGGCGGTACCCATACCATTGTGCATCAGCATGATAATCGTGTCTGCGTTGATATGAGGCAGTAAAGGCTGAATGGCGTCTTCCACTTGCCAAACTTTTACCGTGATCAAAATGAGATCCGCTTTATTTACGGAGGAAATATCTTGATTACTGAATACGGTTGCGGGTGTGTCATCCAACTGAAGTGATTGTTGTCTCTCTGAACTTCTTCCCCACAATGAAACATTGTGTCCGGCAAGCTTAAATTTTGTTGCCCAGAGTGAGCCCACCGCACCTGGACCGAGGATAAGGATATTCACCAAACGCTCTCATTAAAAAGGTTTGCTGCAAGGATAATGAGGGAAAAAAGGAAAGCAAATAAAAATGGCGCCGAAAGGCGCCATTTTTGAGCAAACTTAGTGGTTCAATTAGAACTTGTAAGTTACAGCTAGGTAGTGACTTACACCAGTCGATTCTAGCTCAACACCTGGAGCGACTTGTAGACCGTCTTTTACGCCATATACTTCTTTGTATGCTTTCAGGCCGTAACCAACCGCGAAGCGATCTGAGTGCCAGTAAATGCCGTTGAACATTGCACCACCGTTTGACGCGGTAGTACCAAATTTGTTACCAGCATCATCATCCATACCGAATTGGTAATCAATGTAACCTTGGTAAGAAATGAATGAACCATTGTCGAAGAAGTAGAATGGTTTGAACCAGTTAGTCGAGATTTGGAAACCGTTCCAACCTTTGTTGTTGCCATCGTAAGTGCTGTACAGGTTTAGGCCGATTTTACCTAACCAAGGAACCATTACATCAGAACCTAAACCGATTTTCTGGTTGTTTACGCCACCGTTGTTACCGCCCCATTCCATTAGAGATGCAATGTATAGCTCTTGAACTGGACCGAAAGATAGGTCTTTACCAGTTACTGCATCTAGAGACATACGTGGTGCAAATTTCATGAACATCTTGTCAGGAGCGCCGTTCTCAATTGACTTATCTTGGTTATCTTTAGTCGCTAGGTTAAATACGTCTACGTAACCGTATAGGTCGAAAATACCAGAGCGACCGCCAAATTCCATTTCTAGGTAATCGTGAGCGTTGTCGTCAGCGCCTTTAACTCGTGGCATTTCATCAATTGAGTACATGTAGTTGAACTGCATCCACTTGTAATCGTTTTTGTGGATATCGCCGTCAGAGTAATCTGCCGCCATAACTGGAGCTGAAGTAGCCGCTAGAAGGCTAAGAGCTAAAAGTGATTTACGCATAAGGGGACTCTCTATGTTTGTAATGATTCAGAACACGCAATCTATGCTGCGCTTTCCAATTGGCGGGAATAATAGCGATAAAAATCCCAAATGAAAGTGATAAAGGGTGCAAAATTGAACGTTTTTGGTGAGTTGCGTCACGAAATTATCTTTATTTACGGAACTTTTTGTTTGTTGCATTTGATTGCAATAAATATGTGATTTGGATCGTTTGCGTAAGCGATTTTATGACTTTTTAAGCCAGTCGATTAACCAACATAAATCGTTAGTGATCGGAGTGATAAGGGATTCGTATGTATCCGTGAATCAAAGAGGACGTTTGAATGAAAGAAGTCATGTTATTCCCACTCACTTCAGTTGTACTCCCTGAAGGTAAAATGAATCTGCGCATTTTTGAGCCACGATATAAGCGAATGGTAAAGGAATGCAGCCTACAAAATGTGGGCTTTGGAGTTTGCCTAGTAGGAAGTGAAGGTGACCCTAAAGACGTGGGTAACGTTTCATCTATCGGAACTTTGGTCAGGATCGTTGATTTTGAAACACTCAGTGATGGCCTTCTTGGTATTACAGTTGCTGGTGAGCAACGCTTTGTTGTCAAACGCGTCCGTGCAGATGCGGATGGCTTACGTCATGCAGAGGTTGAATGGTTAGACAATTGGCAACATCTAGACAACTCACCAGATTTCTTCTTTTTAAGCCAGCAGTTATCCCATGTTTATGAAGAGTTTCCTCAACTTGGAAGCCTCTACCAGCATCGTTTTTACGATGACTCTGCTTGGGTTACTCAGCGTTGGCTTGAGTTACTACCCCTAGACTGCAATCTGTTCGAACAGCTAGTCGGCGCAGAGGACTGTATTCCTGCGTTGCAATTTCTGACAGAAGCCATAGAAGCCCCGACTAACAAAGAGGCAAGGATATGAAAGGATTTAATAAAGCTGCGCTAACTATTGTTGCGACATTAGGACTGGCGGCGTGTGGCTCCGACAGTGACACTATCGAGTATTCCAATTTACAAGCAGTGCACGCGTCTTCTGATGCGCCGCTCGCAAATGTGTGGATCAACGATAAACCATCATTAACGAATGTTGATTATGGTGTGGGATCTGGCTACGTTAAATTGCGAGAGGGGATGAATTCGATTCAGGTCGATGTTCAGCTCCCAGGTAATGAAACCGCGACCGTAATACCTAAAACAGAACTAGATCTTGATTCCGACCTCAATTATAACGTGTTCGTTGTTGGCGATGCC
This sequence comes from Vibrio sp. 1727, assembly GCF_033344415.1. Taxonomy (NCBI): domain Bacteria; kingdom Pseudomonadati; phylum Pseudomonadota; class Gammaproteobacteria; order Vibrionales; family Vibrionaceae; genus Vibrio; species Vibrio sp. 1727. The sequence continues at coordinate 105,638 of NZ_JAWPOT010000013.1, read as the reverse complement.
GATGGTTCGCCAAACCCAGTTGAGCCTTTAGTTGTGACTCGCAGCTCCGATTCAATGGCTGATGCCAATAGTTTAGATGTTCAAGTTGTTCATGCAGCTTCAGGCGTTCCTGCTGTTGATCTTTATGTCACTGAGCCAGGTGCTGCTCTTGCTAGCGCGACTCCAATAACTAACCTTGCTTACAAAGCTTCTACCGACGTATTGAACATCCCAGCTGGTGAGTATCAAGTTCGACTTGCCGTAGGAGACAGCGTTGCTTTTGACTCGGGCAAAGTATCTCTTGCGGCTAACTCCAACTTGACGATTGCCGCTATCGGCACAGGAGATTCGAATAGCACGTCACCTGTCAAACTCTTGGTGTTGGACGGTTCGGGCTCTTCTATAATTGAAGATATGGGCAGCCAAGCTGAAGTAAGAGTCGGACACCTTGTCGATGGAGCGCCAGTCGTCGATGTTAACGTTAACGGGGCGGCCTTCGCTCCTCTTGTCGACTTAGCGTTCAAAGAGATTCGTGGTTATTTGGATCTTGCTGCTGGCGCTTACGATATTGACGTTTACGTGGATGGCACAACAACCAATCCGATCATAGATGTTGACGGGTTAATGGTTGCAGGTGGAATGGATTACAGTGTTTATGCAGTCGGTGTTGTTAGCCCAGCGATTGATATCGAAGCTCTGGTTGTTGAAGATATGAGACGCGCTGTGGCGACTAGCGCGACATTGAATGTGACACACGCTGCGGCTAATCCTATAGCGGAAATGGTGGATATTTACCTCACTACGAGTGCAGGAATAGATGGAAGTGATCCAACTATTGCTAATTTTGCGTATAAAAATAGCGTACAAGGATTATATGTCGCTGAAGGTACATATTATGTAACGGTAACAGTGGCTGGTAACCCAAGTATTGTTGCGGTTGACTCAGCACCAGTAAATGTAATGAACGGTGTTGTGTACCAAGTCGTTGCCATTGATGATGGGAACAACGGTGGTTTCAACTTGTTGGTCGATGACGTGACCGATTAGGACGAATGGGAGGAGGAGACTCCTCCCACAAATTAAGGCCGATTATGATGAGTGATAGCCCGAAAAAACTGGGGCGCAGTGATTGGAACGATTACATGGATAAAGTGAAGGCTCGAGACAAAGATGCGTTCGCTTTTGTATTCCGTTTTTACGCACCCAAGCTGAAGCAATTCGCTTACAAACATGTTGGTAATGAGCAAGTTGCTATGGAGATGGTGCAAGAGACCATGGCGACAGTTTGGCAGAAAGCGCACCTCTATGATGGTGAAAAGAGCGCGTTATCGACTTGGATATATACCATAATCCGAAACCTTTGTTTTGATTTGCTGAGAAAACAGAAAGGTAAGGAATTACACATTCATTCTGATGACATTTGGCCGTCAGAGTATTATCCACCTGATCTTGTTGATCACTATTCACCAGAACAAGATATGTTGAAAGAACAGGTGGTTAAGTTTTTAGATATATTACCGAAAAACCAGAGAGATGTTTTACAAGCGGTATATCTTGAAGAGCTACCTCATCAACAGGTCGCGGAATTATTTGATATACCCCTCGGTACTGTAAAATCCAGGCTGAGGCTTGCAGTAGAAAAGCTAAGGCATTCAATGCATACGGAGCAACTATGAACAAACACCCAGATAACAGCTTGTTAGAAGCATACGCTTCGGGAAGCATTGATGCGGTTTCTGGTCTTGTGGTCGCAACCCATTTAGAAACATGCACCAAGTGCCGAGCTTATGTGAACCAAGTCGAAGCAAGTCAAGCGAACATCGTAAGTGACATACCTTCTGAGTATGTTTCTGAATTTGACGACATGTTTAATGACATCATCAATGCGGAGCCAGCGACTGATAATATCGTGATCCGCGACTCTGCTGCTGTTAATGTCGCAGGAAAAAGTTTCGCTCTTCCTAAAACTCTAGCGCGTTTCTCTGACCTCGTAGGGTCATGGAGAAGTTACGGAGGCAAGGTTTTTAGTGCTCAGATTGACCTAGGGGAAGACGCTCGTGTCAGCTTAATGTACATCGGGGAAGATGTGCAAATTCCTCAACATACGCACAAAGGCCTGGAGTCTACATTGATCCTGCATGGCGGATTTAGTGACGAGGATGGCCAATATGAAGAGGGCGATTTGATGATTAGAGACGCATCAGTGAAGCACAGCCCTTACACTAAGGCCGGAGAAGACTGCTTGTGTTTAACCGTATTGACTGAGCCGATGATCTTTACTCAAGGCGTGGCACGTATATTTAATATGTTTGGTAAAGGGTTATACCCATAGACCTCTTATCTTATATCTCGCAAAACAAAAACCACCGAATTCGGTGGTTTTTTATATGTTTCGTTAATGCTTGTGACGTGCTTTTTCCAATAGAGCATCAAAGTAATGTCGTAGCGAGTACAACATAATCAAGCTTGGCACGACCATGACAGCGGTAAGCACGAAGAATGTGCTCCAATCATTAAGATAATCCACTAGCTCGCCACTGAAAGAAGCAAGAGTCGTCCGTCCGAAGTTTCCTAGAGAAGCAAGCAACGCATACTGAGTTGCCGAAAATGCTTGTCCGGTTAGAATCGTCAAAAATGAAACAAAAGCGACAGTTGAGAAAGCAGTCGTAAAGTTATCGACAATAATCGTGGCTAAGTACAAGTGCTCGTTTGGGCCTACCGAAGCAATCCAAGCAAACATCAAGTTACTGGCAGACATAGCAATACCACCGATCATTAATCCACGTACAATACCAAACCTAACGTTGAACATGCTTCCGACAAAAGTAAAGAAGATGGTGGCTCCCCAACCAATCAGTTTGGAGTAATAGCCAATTTGTTCATTGCTAAAACCAATATCTTTGTAGAACGCGATCGACATCCTGCCCAAAAACGCTTCGCCAATTTTAAATAGGAAAACGAACAGCAACAGAGTAATCGCGACACGGACACCATTGCGATTAAAGAAATCAAGGAAAGGTTCCACAACAGTCACGGTAAACCAAGCTACGACTTTCGAACCAACCACTTCTTTGTGGCGTTGTTCAGCGGCAGACTGAAGTTGTTCGCGTTGAGTCTTAGGTTCACCGACTAAAATCGTAAAGACCATTAGAATGCCGACTATCACCGCCATCCCGTAATACACACCACTCCAACCGACACTGTCAGCATTAACAAACGCTAAATAACCCGGTAGTGAATAACCTGTCCACCAGCCAATGACCGCCATTGCAGAAGCTTGAGGCAGTTTAGACTCTTCTGACTTTGGGAAAGTATCAATACGAAAAGCATCAATTGCGATGTCTTGTGTCGCTGAAGCCGTTGCAATACACAAGGCGAGTAGTGACGCAAACACCAAGTTTTCCGCTGGATTAACACCGGCAATAAATAGGGTAGCGACGAGTACGATACTTTGACAAAAGAAAATCCAGCTACGTCTTTGCCCCAGCAGTCTAAAGAGGACTGGCAGCTTCACGCGGTCAACCAGAGGTGCCCACAGAAAGTTGATCGCATAGACCGCAAAAACGCTACCAAAATAGCCAATTGCGGAGAGGGTCAAGCCGGCATCTTTTAGCCAACCTGACATGTTTGAACCGATAAGAACCCACGGAAAGCCGCTAGAGCAGCCCAGCATGAAAACCCACATGAGTCGTTTATCGAGGTAACTTTTTACCGTTTCCAACCAAGTGATGGAAGGTAATGAAGACATAAATCAATCCAATAAAATGAAGCCGTTGAAAGAGAAAGCCCTTCGATTATTCAAAGGGCTTATCGTTTTGGCTATTTAAGTAGTGTAGCTTTGGTGATGACGATTTGCGTCTCTGGTACATCACGCATTCGGCCTACCGTCGTGGTCGGCTGCTGAGCCATTTTCTGGATAACGTCGAACCCCTCAGTAACCTCACCAAATACAGCATAACCTGGTGGTCGAGCGCCATAGTTGAGAAAGTCATTGTCGACTAAGTTGACGAAAAACTGACGAGTTGCAGAGTTTGGTGCATTGGTTCGTGCCATGGCGATGGTAGCACGGTCATTGTTTAGACCATTATTTCCTTCGTTTTTGATTGGCGCGTATGTTTTCACCATCTGCATATCTTGGTTAAAGCCGCCACCTTGTGCCATGAAGCCTGGGATAATACGATGAAAAATAGTACCCTCGTAGCTCCCATCTTCTACATATTTTAGAAAATTAGCGACAGTGATAGGTGCTTTCTCTTCGTTTAACTCAACCGTAAATGAACCAAGTGTCGTTTCAAACGCTACTTTTGGTCCAGCCCAAACGCTGCAGCTGAGTAGTGCTAAGGACAGAATCGCTTTGCGTAACATTAGAAACGCTCCTGCATGTATTGACGAAGCTCAGGGTCATTGGCAATCTCTTTAAGCGTCAATGTCACCACATCATTCAATGTCTCTTCAATATCGGCATCAGAAGCACTCAATGTGCCAGATCGCTTTGCTGTACCTGTATAAGTTTTGACTAGCTTGCCCTCAGGTGTCTCTGCTGTGATTTCCAGCACAACTTTAGCATCCATCTCATTTTCCATCACCGAATGCTTCACGTTGACCAACGCTTCTTGAACGCTCAATTCAATCGCGTTGTTGCTGTTTAGATCCGCATGGAAACCTTGAGATGAGAATTGCTTCTCTAATGCTTCTTCTAACGCAATACGTAAATTCTGTTTAGCATGAAGAGGAAGAATGTTCGAACGGCCGTTATCCACCAACGCCACGTACTGCGCTGCACGTACATCTTTGCTGGTCAAACTGTAAGTCTTGCCTTGAACAATTGGATTGGTGCTCAATGTGCTTTCTGGCATCAGGTTCAGCTGAGGTTGTTGAGGGGCTGAACACGCAGCAAGCAACGCAACCGAAGCCGCAAGTACCAATTTTCTCATTTTATTATTCCTTTTAACTATTTTGCTAAAGCTTATTTTGCGCTTAATTTAGCAGGATTTTTTGTAGCCTGTAAAATCACAAACTTATTGTTGGAAGCGATAAGTTTCACATTTTTATCGCCAAACAGACGTTTGAGTTTTGCGTCGTACCCGAGGTGACGATTTCCGATAACCAGTAAACGGCCATTTTCACTTAATACTTGTTTAGCATCGCAGAACATTTGCCAAGCAATATGATCGGTGATTGCCTGTTGTTGATGAAACGGTGGATTACACATAACCATAGAGCTGCTGCTGTGTTTAAAACCGTCCAAGCAATTGTTCGCTATGCACTGTATGTCTCTATTTTCACCAAGGTTGTCGCGTAGGTTCTGTTTTGCCGACTCAAGCGCCATAAAGCTTTCATCAACACATGTTAGCCGAGCATTTGGATTCAACTGACCAAATTTAACAGACAGAACACCATTGCCGCAGCCGAGGTCGATGACATTGTCTATTGAAGGGTCTTGAGGCAGGTGCTGCAGCATAAAGCGTGCACCTAAATCTAAACTTTCTCCTGAATAGACATTTGGCATGTTCTTGAGTTCGATATCTTCGCCATCAACGCGCCAAGTCGTGAAAGGCATTACTTCAATCGTAGGCTCAACTGTTGCTTGAGAAAACACCAATCTGTGCTTTTTCCAGGCCAAAGATGTTTTTGTTTCGCCTAAGTATTTTTCAAACAGTTTTAGCGTCGAAGTATGAATGTCTTTCGCTTTATTGACTGCAATGACGGGGCAGGAAGCCGGTAGCGCCTTTCTTAATTGGCTTAGTATCCACACTAGATGGCGGTTACTTTTGGGCAGTTGCAGCAAGACGAGATCAATATTGGCAGGAACGAGGTCCATCGTGGTGGCAAACGCTACTTTATTGCACTGGTTTTGCTCGAGATTTTGCTGTGCACCTTTATGTGAGATGAATGAATCACTCATTAGCGTTACATGGTGCTTTTCCGAAAACCAGCAGGAGAGGGCACCAAAGCTGTCATTAATCACGAGGATGTTTTGATTGTCTGGCAAAGCAAGCTCTTCAACATGATTAATAAGATACTCATCACCGGCATCCCACGCTTGTAGCGTTTCGTTACTACGTTTTGGGAAACGATGAAGTGTTAAGCTTCGCTCGTGAAGGTTCAGTTCGGTTTTCATAGCTAAATGTAAGTTGATTTAGAAATTAAGTGTTATTGTCGCAAATGATGACGTGTCGAGATACAAAAAGCTGTCAAATTTTACGAGTTCAGTGATGGCTGCTCTTTAGACATGTTCGTGGAGTCAAGCGCCTTGAGACAATATGTCTACAAAGTGCGTCAATAATGAGAGTGACGTTTGAGTGATGCATGTCTGCTTTACTTAGGTATATACTTATGGAATTCGCATCAATGAGGAACGAATATGATCCAAGAAATCATAGAGAAGAAACTACACAGTGAGCTGCAACCCAGCTATCTCAAAGTCATTAATGAGAGCTACATGCATAATGTGCCACCAGGCTCAGAGAGTCATTTCAAAGTGATTGTTGTGAGTGATTCGTTCGCGGGACAGCGTTTGATTGGGCGCCATCGTCAAGTTCATCAAATTTTGGCAGATGAACTGGACAACCACATTCATGCATTAGCTATTCATACATACACTGATGAAGAGTGGAAGCGTGAACAAGATGGCGCCCCTGATAGCCCGATGTGTATGGGTGGCGGTCACTAAAAACGCAAGATATAAAGGTGCAGAGAAAGGTGGCTTAAGGCCATCTTTTTTCGTTTTACATTCTTTAGGGACGTTAACGTGGCACAAATTCTGGTTAAAAAATGTGTTAACAGTGTTTCAACAAATGAATGGAAATTGCAGAATATTTCAGGCGATGAATATCACTTTTCCATAAGATATGTATGGAATATGGCATTTGTGCGATGGGTCAAAGTTATGACTATTCTTTGACCTTTTAGACCTGATTCTACCGAAATAACCCCTCTATTCTAATGATTGATCATGGCATCAAGTTCCTAAAAAATGCTAGACTACGGCACCTGATAAATCTCGCGTATTCCTTGTGACGAGATTTTTAATAGGATGTTGCGATTTTGATGTTTAAAACAACATCAAAACCGGACACTGATGTCGTGTCTAAAAGTTACGCAATCAAAAGAATCTTTTTCCCGATAAAAGTAGTGCAAGTGCGTATGATTACAATAAAGAAGGGCTTGGATCTTCCTATCGCAGGAACTCCATCCCAGGTGATTAATGATGGTAAGACCATCAAAAAAGTCGCCTTGCTTGGCGAAGAGTACGTTGGCATGCGACCTACCATGCATGTCCGCGTTGGTGATGAAGTGAAAAAAGCGCAAGTTCTTTTTGAAGATAAAAAGAACCCAGGCGTGAAATTTACTGCACCAGCAGCCGGTAAAGTGATCGAAGTTAACCGTGGCGCTAAACGTGTCCTTCAATCTGTAGTGATTGAAGTGGCAGGTGAAGAGCAGGTGACATTTGATAAGTTCGAAGCCGCTCAACTTTCAGGTCTAGATCGTGAAGTGATCAAGACTCAGTTGGTTGACTCTGGCTTATGGACCGCTTTACGTACTCGTCCGTTTAGCAAGGTTCCTGCAATCGAGTCTTCTACTAAGGCTATTTTCGTAACTGCAATGGATACTAATCCACTAGCAGCTAAGCCTGAGTTGATCATTAATGAGCAACAAGAAGCATTCATTGCTGGTCTAGACATTCTTTCAGCCCTGACAGAAGGCAAGGTTTACGTATGTAAATCTGGCACTAGCTTGCCACGCTCTTCACAGTCTAACGTAGAAGAACACGTCTTCGATGGCCCTCACCCAGCAGGTCTTGCTGGCACCCACATGCATTTCCTATACCCAGTAAATGCAGAGAATGTGGCATGGAGCATCAACTACCAAGACGTTATCGCGTTCGGTAAGCTGTTCCTAACTGGTGAGCTATGCACAGATCGTGTTGTGTCTCTAGCTGGCCCAGTTGTGAATAACCCTCGTCTAGTTCGTACCGTAATGGGTGCAAGCTTAGATGACCTAACAGATAACGAGCTGATGCCTGGCGAAGTTCGTGTGATCTCTGGTTCAGTACTAACAGGTACACATGCAACTGGTCCACACGCATACCTTGGCCGTTACCATCAACAGGTTTCTGTATTACGTGAAGGCCGTGAAAAAGAACTATTTGGCTGGGCAATGCCTGGTAAGAATAAGTTCTCGGTAACTCGCTCTTTCCTTGGTCACGTATTCAAAGGTCAGTTGTTCAATATGACAACGACGACCAATGGTAGTGATCGTTCAATGGTTCCAATTGGCAACTACGAACGCGTAATGCCTCTAGATATGGAGCCTACTTTGCTGCTTCGTGATCTGTGTGCCGGCGACACAGACAGTGCTCAAGCACTGGGTGCGCTTGAACTGGATGAAGAAGATCTAGCATTGTGTACCTTTGTATGTCCAGGTAAGTACGAGTACGGTACGTTACTTCGTGAATGCCTAGATACTATCGAGAAGGAAGGGTAATTTTCATGGCTCTTAAAAAGTTTCTTGAAGACATCGAGCATCATTTTGAGCCTGGTGGCAAACACGAAAAATGGTTTGCCCTGTACGAAGCTGTAGCAACAGTTTTTTACACGCCAGGTATCGTAACAAATAAAAGCTCGCACGTTCGTGATAGCGTTGACCTAAAACGTATCATGATCATGGTTTGGTTTGCGGTATTCCCAGCAATGTTCTGGGGTATGTACAACGCAGGTGGCCAAGCTATTGCAGCACTTAACCACATGTACGCTGGTGACCAACTAGCGACAGTTATCGCAGGTAACTGGCACTACTGGCTAACAGAAATGCTTGGCGGCACTATCGGTGCGGAAGCGGGTGTTGGCAGTAAGATGCTACTAGGTGCGACTTACTTCCTGCCAATCTACGCAACAGTATTTATTGTTGGTGGCTTCTGGGAAGTGTTGTTCTGTATGGTGCGTAAACACGAAGTTAACGAAGGTTTCTTTGTAACTTCTATCTTATTCGCACTTATCGTTCCACCAACGCTACCTCTATGGCAAGCGGCACTAGGTATCACATTTGGTGTTGTTGTAGCAAAAGAGATCTTCGGTGGTACAGGTCGTAACTTCCTTAACCCTGCACTTGCAGGTCGTGCATTTCTATTCTTCGCTTACCCAGCGCAAATTTCGGGTGACGTAGTATGGACTGCAGCTGACGGCTTCTCTGGTGCAACTGCTCTTAGCCAATGGGCTCAAGGTGGTAACGGTGCTCTAGTTAACACAGTAACTGGCGCTCCTATCACTTGGATGGACGCGTTCATCGGTAACATCCCTGGTTCAATTGGTGAAGTATCGACTCTAGCTCTAATGATCGGTGCAGCGATGATCGTTTACATGCGAATCGCTTCATGGCGCATCATTGCGGGTGTAATGATCGGTATGATCGCAGTATCGACTCTGTTTAACGTGATCGGTTCTGACACTAATCCAATGTTTAATATGCCATGGCACTGGCACCTTGTTCTAGGTGGTTTTGCATTCGGTATGTTCTTCATGGCAACGGACCCAGTATCAGCGTCATTTACTAGCAAAGGTAAATGGTGGTACGGCATCCTGATTGGTGCAATGTGTGTGATGATCCGTGTAGTTAACCCAGCGTACCCAGAAGGTATGATGCTGGCGATTCTATTCGCGAACCTATTCGCACCTCTGTTCGACCATGTAGTGATTGAGAAGAACATCAAGCGGAGACTAGCACGCTATGGCAAGTAATAACGACAGCATTAAAAAGACGCTGGGTGTTGTTATCGGGTTGAGCCTTGTTTGTTCAATCATCGTATCAACAGCAGCAGTAGGTCTGCGTGATAAGCAAAAAGCTAACGCTGTCCTAGATAAGCAATCAAAGATCGTTGAAGTTGCAGGCATTGACGCAAACGGTAAGAAAGTACCAGAGCTATTTGCTGAGTACATCGAACCTCGTCTAGTAGACCTTGAAACAGGTAACTTTACTGAGGGTAATGCATCTACGTACGATCAACGTGAAGCATCAAAAGATGCAGAACGTTCAATCGCATTGACACCAGAAGAAGACGTAGCTGATATCCGTCGTCGCGCGAATACAGCAGTGGTGTACCTTGTAAAAGATCAAGATGAAGTCCAAAAAGTTATCCTGCCTATGCACGGTAAAGGACTATGGTCGATGATGTATGCCTTTGTAGCCGTTGAAACTGATGGTAACACTGTGTCTGCTATTACTTACTACGAGCAAGGTGAAACTCCTGGACTTGGTGGTGAAGTAGAGAACCCTTCATGGCGCGATCAATTCATTGGCAAGAAATTGTACAATGAAGATCACCAGCCAGCGATTAAGGTCGTGAAAGGCGGCGCACCGCAAGGTTCTGAGCACGGTGTTGATGGCCTATCAGGAGCGACGCTCACTAGTAATGGTGTTCAACACACATTTGACTTCTGGTTAGGTGATATGGGCTTTGGTCCTTTCCTAGCAAAAGTTCGTGACGGAGAACTTAACTAATGTCTAGTGCACAAAACGTTAAAAAGAGCATCCTAGCGCCAGTGTTGGATAACAACCCAATCGCGCTACAAGTTCTTGGTGTATGTTCTGCTCTTGCAGTAACAACTAAACTAGAAACAGCTTTTGTAATGACACTAGCGGTAACATTTGTAACTGCGTTGTCTAACTTCTCTGTTTCATTGATCCGTAACCACATTCCTAACAGTGTGCGTATCATCGTTCAGATGGCAATCATCGCATCGTTAGTAATCGTGGTAGACCAAGTGCTAAAAGCTTACCTATACGATATCTCTAAACAGCTATCTGTATTCGTTGGTCTGATTATCACTAACTGTATCGTAATGGGTCGTGCTGAAGCATTCGCAATGAAGTCTGCGCCAGTACCATCTCTTATTGACGGTATTGGTAACGGTCTAGGTTACGGCTTCGTTCTTATCACTGTAGGTTTCTTCCGCGAGCTATTTGGCTCAGGCAAACTATTTGGTCTAGAAGTTCTACCTCTAGTGAGCAACGGTGGTTGGTACCAGCCTAACGGCCTAATGCTACTAGCACCATCAGCATTCTTCCTAATCGGCTTCCTTATCTGGGTAATCCGTATTCTGAAACCAGAACAAGTAGAAGCGAAGGAGTAAGGACGTCATGGAACATTACATTAGTCTGTTAGTTAAATCGATTTTCATCGAAAACATGGCTCTGTCTTTCTTCCTAGGTATGTGTACTTTCCTTGCCGTATCTAAGAAGGTTAAGACCTCTTTCGGCCTAGGTGTTGCAGTTGTGGTAGTTCTGACTATCGCTGTTCCTGTGAACAACCTGGTATACAACCTAGTTCTGAGAGAGAACGCGTTAGTTGAGGGCGTGGACCTTAGCTTCCTAAACTTCATCACCTTTATCGGTGTAATTGCAGCACTTGTACAGATTCTAGAGATGGTCCTAGACCGTTTCTTCCCACCTTTGTACAACGCGCTAGGCATCTTCCTACCGCTGATCACAGTAAACTGTGCAATCTTTGGTGGTGTATCTTTCATGGTACAACGTGACTACAACTTTGCTGAATCGATCGTTTACGGTTTCGGCTCTGGTGTGGGCTGGATGCTAGCAATCGTTGCTCTTGCAGGTATCCGTGAGAAGATGAAGTACTCTGACGTACCTCCAGGTCTACGTGGTCTTGGTATCACATTTATCACTGTAGGTCTTATGGCGTTAGGCTTTATGTCTTTCTCTGGTGTTCAACTGTAAGTCGGGTAAACCGCAACAATTAAGGAATAGTCAATGGACATTATTCTTGGTGTAGTGATGTTTACTCTGATCGTACTTGCACTAGTACTAGTGATTCTTTTCGCTAAGTCTAAGCTTGTACCAACAGGTGACATTACAATTTCTGTGAACGATGACCCTTCTCTGGCGATCGTTACACAACCAGGTGGTAAGCTACTGAGTGCTCTAGCAGGTGCTGGCGTATTCGTATCTTCTGCTTGTGGTGGCGGTGGCTCATGTGGTCAGTGTCGCGTAAAAGTTAAATCAGGTGGTGGCGACATCCTACCAACCGAGCTTGACCATATTACTAAAGGTGAAGCGCGTGAAGGTGAGCGTCTAGCGTGTCAGGTTGCAATGAAAACTGACATGGATATCGAGCTTCCTGAAGAAATCTTCGGCGTTAAGAAGTGGGAATGTACTGTTATCTCTAACGATAACAAAGCGACATTCATCAAAGAGCTTAAGCTACAAATTCCAGATGGCGAGTCAGTACCTTTCCGTGCTGGTGGTTACATCCAGATTGAAGCTCCTGCTCACCACGTGAAATACGCAGACTACGATATTCCTGAGGAATACCGTGAAGACTGGGAGAAGTTCAACCTTTTCCGTTACGAGTCTAAAGTTAATGAAGAGACCATTCGTGCATACTCTATGGCTAACTACCCAGAAGAGCACGGTATCATCATGCTTAACGTTCGTATCGCAACTCCGCCGCCGAACAACCCAGACGTACCACCAGGCATCATGTCTTCGTACATCTGGTCTCTAAAAGAAGGCGACAAGTGTACTATTTCTGGTCCATTTGGTGAGTTCTTTGCGAAAGATACAGATGCAGAAATGGTATTCGTTGGTGGTGGTGCTGGTATGGCTCCAATGCGCTCACACATCTTCGACCAACTTAAGCGTCTGCACTCTAAGCGTAAGATGTCTTTCTGGTATGGCGCACGTTCTAAGCGTGAAATGTTCTACGTAGAAGATTTCGATATGCTACAAGCTGAGAATGACAACTTCGTATGGCACTGTGCACTGTCTGATCCACTTCCAGAAGATAACTGGGATGGTTACACTGGCTTTATTCACAACGTTCTTTACGAGAACTACCTACGTGATCACGAAGCGCCAGAAGACTGTGAATACTACATGTGTGGTCCACCTATGATGAACGCAGCTGTAATCGGCATGCTAAAAGATCTAGGTGTAGAGGATGAAAACATCCTACTAGATGACTTCGGTGGTTAATTCCTCCAAGTGATTGAATCTATGGCTAGCTCTCCAAGAGAGCTAGCCATTGTTTTTTATAGACATAAAACTGATACTCAACAGTTGATATAGGTAATCGGATTGAAAGGATTGGTCCTATTTCCCATATCAATTCAACAACATTGGGAGTTAACAAGTGAAAAAGTGGCTTGTTGCATTCGCTTCTCTATTGATTTTGGCTGGCTGTGAGCAGCCTGCAGATCAAATTCATTTAAGTGGCCCTACCATGGGGACTTCTTACAACATCAAGTATATCGAGCAAGATGGTATTCCAACGCCAAAAGCGATGCAGACAGAAATTGATCGCTTATTGGAAGAGGTTAATGACCAAATGTCGACCTATCGTGACGACTCAGAGTTAAGTCGTTTTAATCAGCATCAAACGAGCGAGCCATTTACAGTTTCGACACAAACAGCAACGGTAGTGAAAGAAGCAATTCGCCTTAACGGTCTTACTTTAGGTGCATTGGATGTGACGGTCGGCCCTCTAGTTAACCTGTGGGGGTTTGGTCCAGAAGCTCGTCCAGATGTAGTTCCAACCGATGAAGAACTCGCTGCTCGCAAAGCAAATACCGGTATTCACCACCTATCTGTTGATGGTAATACACTGTCCAAAGACCTTCCTAACTTGTACGTCGACCTATCGACGATTGCGAAAGGTTGGGGGGTTGACGTGGTTGCTGACTACCTTCAATCTGAAGGGGTACAGAACTTTATGGTCGAAGTTGGCGGTGAAATGCGTCTCAAAGGTGTCAATCGTGAAGGTGTGCCTTGGCGTATCGCAATTGAAAAACCGACCGTTGATGAACGTTCAATTCAAGAAATTATTGAACCAGGCGACATGGCAATTGCAACAAGTGGTGACTATCGTAATTACTTTGAGAGTAATGGTGTGAGATACTCTCATATTATTAATCCACGAACAGGCAAACCAATTCATCATAAAGTGGTGTCTGTAACGGTATTAGATAAATCGTCGATGACTGCTGATGGTCTTGCAACTGGTCTTATGGTGCTAGGTGAAGACAAAGGCATGGCAATTGCGAACGAAAATAATATTCCTGTTTTCATGATTGTGAAAACGGAAGATGGTTTTAAAGAGTTGGCTTCGGAAGCATACAAGCCATTCATGAAGAAATAACAACAGAAGTGAGCATGTTTTTATGAATACATTTCTAATTACCTTTGCTGTGTTTGTCGCGGTAATCACTGCAATGGCTGTCGGATACATTTTCCAAAAGAAAGTCGTGAAAGGTAGCTGTGGTGGCTTAGGGGCAGTTGGCATCGAAAAAGTGTGTAATTGTCCAGAACCCTGCGATGCGCGTAAAAAACGTGAAGCGCGCGAGGCTGCGCGTGCTGAGAAATTGGCGGCGTGGGAAAAAGATAGAATTGCTTAGTATTGGTTAATCGTACTAAGAAAGTGATAAAGCTCAGCGTTCTGCTGAGCTTTATTTTTAGGCAGCTAACCAAAGCTCAGATGTCCGAGAAAGAGCCCAATACCGTGTTTTGTTGTTTCTTTCTCTCATGTTACAGAGCAAGACCACACTGATAGTCATTAGGACGAAGAAATGATTTGGTTACGTCCGTTCTCTTTGGCCATGTAAAGTCGCTCATCCGCCACTTTTATTTGTTGTTCCAGCTCCCCCTCGATGTTGCTTACACCAATACTCGCGGTCACAAGAATGTTTTTGTCCAAATAAGTTATTGGCGTTTTTTCTATGCGCTGTCTCATTTGTTCTAAGCGTGTTAGAAAGCCGTCATAGTCGCCACTGGCTTGAATACAAAACTCCTCGCCACCAAGCCTAGCGACAATATCATTTGGAAAATAGATTTTTAGAATATTCGCTATCATGACTAACACAGCATCGCCACCCTCATGTCCGTGTGTATCATTTACTTGCTTAAAGAAATCGATATCAAGCATCGCGATGTTTCTTTGAGCGTTTTCTACATGGGGTTGCTCAAACAGAAAGCGGCGGTTCCATAAGCCCGTTAGCGCATCTTGATTTGCCATTTTAAACAGTTCAGATGTTGCGTCTTTGATATCTAACAGTTGGTGAATACGGCAAAAAAATTCTTCTTGATTAAATGGCTTGTATAAAAAGTCATTGGCCCCTGCTTTTAGAAACCTAGCCGTCATTGTCTTAGAGTTACTACCCGACAAGCCGAGAATGGCTAATTGATTTTTATCCCACTTCCGACGTAATTCTCGCACCATCGTAATGCCATCTTTAACGGGCATGTCATGGTCGGTTAAAACGAGAGTGATATCTGGATTTTGCTCGACAAGCTCTAGGGCTTTTTGCCCATTGTCAGCTTCCAACGTTTGAATGTATTGATGCTCCAAAAGTTGGGCAATGTGTCTTCTTACGGTGTGTGAATCATCAACGACTAAACATTTGTGTTGTTGATTGTTGGTTAGTCGCTTGAGGAGTGGTAATAGATAGGAAACGGACGCCATGCTGTCTTTCAAAATATAGTCGAGGACACCTTTTGCGAGCATCTTTTCGCGAGTGTCTTCTTGAAATCGAGCCGTTAAAACAATGACACGATGACCATGTTCCAAAACGAGGTCAATAATCTCGCCATCTTGAGCATCCGGTAAACAATAGTCTAAAACCGCACAGAAGAGGTCCTGTGCTGAAGATAACAAGTTCTTTGCCTCCGCGTAGCTTTCTGCTGCGATGACCTCATAACCAGCTTGGCTTATTGTTTGGCAAAGAAAGTTTTTAAACGCACGACTATCTTCAACAACCAGAATCTTATTACTCAAGCGCAGTCCCCAAAATTAATTGTTTAAAATCAATGATAACTAAAATTAAACTTATCGCCATCAAAAAACACATGTCAACCAAAAGTAGAACAACTACCCAAATGTTTGACACGCATCCGTTAACATCACATCATTATTCCTGTCTTAGTTATATAATTATGTTTAGCTAACGTAGGGAGAAAGTAGTATGGAAATGCATCAACATGGTATGGCTGAGCTATTTCAACAACTGGGCCTCGGTAGCTCTCCTCAAGAAATGAAAGATTTTATTAATCAACATCGACACAAAAGAGATTCTGCGCCTTTACATGAAGCTAGCTTTTGGACGATGTCACAGGCGAACTTTCTAAAACAAGCCATCGAAGAAGATGCAGATTGGGCCGAATTGGTCGATCAACTGGACGTAATGCTTCGAGATTGACGTTCGCTTAAACACGCCCATTTCTCTTCAGGTAGATTTGATTTATACTGTTTTTTTGAACAGTACCTTGATAGCTATGTCAGATCGAATTAGAAAAATTATTCATGTCGATATGGATTGTTTTTATGCTGCCGTAGAGATGAGAGATAACCCCAGTTACCGTGGCATTGCACTCGCTGTTGGCGGACATGAAAAGCAGCGTGGAGTGATTAGCACCTGTAATTATGATGCGCGTAAATATGGTGTTCGCAGTGCAATGTCAACGGCGCGCGCGCTGCAACTCTGTCCTCATTTGTTGGTTGTGCCCGGTAGAATGCATGTATACAAGCAAGTCTCTCAGCAGATTCGTGCTATTTTTGAGCGTTATACGCCTATCATTGAACCTCTCTCATTGGATGAAGCATACCTCGATGTCACGGACTCGACAGCTTGCCGTGGCTCCGCAACGTTGATCGCAGAGTCAATTCGCCGTGATATCTGGAGTGAACTTGGGTTGACGGCATCGGCGGGCATTGCTCCGATTAAGTTTCTTGCCAAGGTCGCGTCAGACATGAACAAGCCCAACGGTCAGTTTGTGATTCCGCCAGAGAAAGTCCAAGAGGTTATCGATAGTCTTCCGTTAGAGAATATTCCTGGCGTGGGGAAGGTGAGTCTTGAGAAGCTCCACCAAGCCGGTTTTTATCGATGTGAGGACATTAAAAACAGTGACTATCGAGAGTTGTTGAGGCAGTTTGGTCGTCAGGGTGCCTCCTTATGGCAGCGAAGCCATGGAATTGATAATCGAGAAGTCGTTGTTGAGCGCGAGAGAAAGTCCGTCGGTGTGGAAAGGACATTCAGCCAGAACATCGCAACCTATGGTGAATGTTGGCAAGTGATTGAGGAGAAACTTTATCCTGAACTCGAGAAACGTTTAGAGCGTGCAAGCCCAGATAAGTCGATTATTAAACAAGGTATTAAAGTCAAATTTGCCGATTTTCAACTGACAACAATTGAGCACATCCATCCGCAATTAGAGCTTGAGGACTTCAAGATCTTGCTAAGAGATATTCTTAAACGCCAAAATGGACGGGAAATTCGCCTTTTAGGCTTGAACGTGATGCTCAAGCCCGAAGACCAAGCGCGTCAATTGAGCTTTTTTTAGGCCCTTACCGTTTCTACCTGCGTTAATACCTGCTCAAAACTTACGTTTGCCATTGCACCATAACCTGCTAGCTTTGAGGCTTTTAGCTGGCTAATCAAAGGAGTGCTGATTCCGCACAAGAAGCGAGCAACGGAATCATTACTGATGGCCGATGGGGAAAGCTGAATAAACTCCTGCGCCCATATCGATACTTGAGATTGTTCAATATCTTCAGGTTCTGGTGCTGTGAATGTGGCGACGTGACCACGACACACGGAGCAGTGACCACATTGCTTTGGTGCATCGTGATCCGCAAAGTAGTTCGCCAATTGTGAGCTCAAACAGTGCTCGGACTGGAACAAGTGCAGCATGGTGTGGATTCTTTCGATATCTTTGCTTTCTTTGGATTGGAACAGTTCAGACAGTTGTTGGATTAAAACATCCGAGCTCTGTTTGGTTGGCATAACTGAGTACACGTCCGTCAGTTGTTTGCTCTCTAGTTCTATCCAGCCGTTCTGGTGAAAATAGTCGAGCGCTGCGACAACTCGGCTGCGTTCCGATTGATAGTTCATCCATAGCGCTTCTAGATCAACTTGGCACCACACTTTGGCTTTTTGTGAGCAGGAAAAAATAGCCTCCACAAATTGACGTCGCTCGCCTTGAAATTGATTCACAATAAACTGCTGATCGTGCAAAAACTTAAACCGATATTCCGCAAAGTAACTGTACTTTGCTTCAATGAGGTTATGTAGCTCCAAATAAACCAACAAGGTTTTGAGTGGCAATTGGCGGATATTACTTTCACGCGACAAACGCAGTGGCACTACCTCCCATTGTGGAGCATGTTCTTTCGCTTGCTCGACTACATAGTTAATTGACGTAAATTCTGGTGTGTCACCATAGACAAAATTCTCCAACACCGTTAAGCCGGACGTATTGCCTAGCAGAATGCACTCAGAGCGTTGCCCGTCCCTGCCTGCACGTCCAATCTCTTGTGCGTAGTTCTCGATTGATTTGGGTAAGTCGAAGTGAATGACGCGTCGAATATCAGATTTATCGACCCCCATACCAAATGCAATCGTTGCAACAATACAGTCAATTTGGCCATCCATGAACTGCTGTTGGATTTGTTCACGAACGTCGCTTTTCATGCCAGCGTGGTATGCGTGAGCGTTAATGCCAATATGGATTAATGACTTTGCTACTCGTTCTGCTGTTTGCTGCTGCGTCACGTATACGATGGTCGGAAGCTTAGGTGAAGAGGCGATGATCTCACTGAGCTGTTCTTGTTTCTTTGTTTCCTCACACGGGATCACCGAGATATCCAGATTAGAGCGGTAGAAGCCTGTAACGGTAATATGTTCACTGGCAATATCGAACTTTTTTTGCATGTCTTCAATAACTGCAGGCGTTGCCGTTGCGGTGAGAAGTAAAGACTGTGGGATGTTCAGTTCACGTTGATATTGCGGTAGTTTGAGATAATCTGGACGAAAGTTATGCCCCCATTCGGAAATACAGTGCGCTTCATCAATGACCATCAAAGAAATCGGTACTTGGCGAATGAATTCACGAAAACGCTCATTTTTTAGTCGCTCAACAGAAATCATCAAGATTTTGATTTGTCCATTCTTCACGCCAGCCATGACCTGTTGTGCTTCTTCTCTACTTTGACTGCTATCGATAGAAGCGGCCGCGATTCCTTTACTTTGTAAAAAGCTCAGTTGATCCTTCATTAACGCCAACAACGGAGAGATCACCAACGTAAGGTTGGGTAATATGGTTGCAGGTAGTTGATAACAGAGTGACTTCCCCGAGCCTGTAGGAAAGATTGCCGCAGCAGAGTAACCATTCATAACGGCTTCAATAACGGGTTGCTGACCTTGGCGTAATGAGTCAAAACCAAATACAGATTGAAGTGTTTGATGCAGCGAGTCACTTTGCATAATAGGGAAACCTTTCTTTGATGGTAAACTTGGCTACATTAACACACCCCGAATACTAAACGCGCGTCCTAAAAGTATGAACAAAGCCGACTTAGTCCAAATTATCATCCAACATCTGGAAGAAAAACTTCAAGTTTCCCATGCATCGGCTCAGCGAGCGATCGATGCCGCGACAGATGAAGAAACTGTTCCCGAGCACAAGTACGATACATTGGCACTTGAAGCCGCGTATCTTGCTCATGGACAAGCCATGCGAATCCAAGATAGTGAAGAGGAATTGCGTCAATATCGTTCTTTAGTGACTCGCGACTTTAAGAATGCGCCTGTTGGTGTTGGTGCTTACGTTGTTCTCGCAGATGAGAATTTGCTTGAAAAGCACTTCTTTGTAGGCCCTTGCTCTGGTGGTTTGACTGTTCAATATCAGGCTCAGGAAGTCTTTGTCTTAACAGCTAAATCTCCTCTGGGTCGAGCGTTGTTCGGAAAAGAAGAAGGTGATGAGGTTGACGTAAAAATAGGAGATAAAACAACTTGTTACGAAGTCGTGACGATTTGCTGACATCTCATGTATCACTCAGTGTTATGTTTAACACGAGTAATGTTAAATAAAAGAGAATGACATGAAAAAGCTTTTTACACTCTCATTGCTGATGGTCAGTGCTACTGGTTATGCAGCGCAGTGTCGTGTGGACATCAATAATGAAGTCCGTATGGATGGGCAAAGCTTGGAAATTCGCCAAACGACAGGTGATAAAGCTGTCGTGGATGAGGATAACAACCTCTTCATCAAAGGTGAGCTAATTGAACTCAATTCTGACCAGAAAGCGGCAATTGAAGACTATCGCGAAAAAATGAACGCGTATATTCCACAAGCAAAGCAATTGGCGAGTGATGGTTTAGCGCTTGCGAATGATATTATTGATGATGTTGCGGAAAGCCTCGATGCACCTGGTGCGTTTGATAATGTAAAAGTCGCAGTAAAGGACTTTTTCGCTGATGTTGAATCACGTTACTACAAAGATGGTGATTTCATCCTGCCGGCGGAGAGTTTTGAGTCTATGACACAAGGGTGGACTAAAGACTTTGCAAAAGCACAAGAGATCTTCAATAAAGAGTTTTTAGCCAGTTCGTTGGATGCTTTATCGAAAAAAATGAAGGAAGAGGGAGGGATAAACCTCACTGCATTATCGGAGAGTATGGCTGAACTCAGCGCGAAAGTAGAAGAGCGTTTAGCCGAGCATTCGAAAGAGGTAGAACAACAAGCAGAAGACTTGTGCGATTCGCTGGATGACATGGCAGGGCAAGAAGACGATCTGTTGAAGAAAATCCCTGAGCTAAAAGATTACCGAGTATTTACGATTTAATTACTCATTAAAAAGTAAAAAACTCAATGAGATAAAGAAAGAGAGCGCGATTGTGCTCTCTTTTCGTTTTTACATACTTGAATAAGTAATGGAAACAAGACGATATTTGCGTTTTGCTCGCTTATTCTTTGATAGCTTATTGCGCATTCATCTCGGTGAGTTTATCGCCGACAGGTTTTGAGAAGTTAAAGCCATCATGCTGATCCCAGTTGATAGACCATGTCATTACTCCTGCATAATTCGGGTAATGGTACGCTGGTTTAACGGTGCCACATGAAGTGCCTTTGGTTAAACAATCTAGTGCGTTGATAATATTCTGTGTTGGAGCCTGCCCTGAATTTGCCGAGCTAGGACCTGAAGGTAAACCGATTGCGACTTGATCATCGCGCAATGGTGCAAATTGAGTGCCGTCGGCCAACTCAAAACCTTCGATAAGCATTTTAGATTGCGCTACCATCATATCCACAGAGCCTTCTGGTGCACTGCCTGGCAGGTATGGGTTTGGCAAACCGCCGTTGTTATATAACTGGACGTGAAGCAAGTCGAGCGTGCTGCGTGTCTCGTTAATCACAGGGATGTACGCCCCCCAAATACCGCTGTAAGCCACATAACCACCTTGAACATAAGGGTGCTCAGGCGCCATGGTTAGGTACATATCTCCACCCATGTTTTGCTCTATTTGAAGCAAAGCACGACCAAGGCGAGCTTGAATTTGCGAGCCATGAACTAAGTTAGAACCACTCTCTAAATCCACATCTAGACCATCAAAGCCCCACTCAGCGATAAGACCTGTTAGGCTAGAGACAAAGTTGGCTTCATCTTGGTCGGTATTCAGCGTAATCGTGCCTTCTGCGCCGCCAAGAGAGAGAACAAACTTCTTACCTTTAGCTTGAAGCGCTGCCATGTCCTGCTTGAATTGTGTTGGATCGAGTGCTGGACAATCGCTGTAAATATCGCCTGAATATAGATTAAAGTGCACGGTGCCATCACTGTTGCGATCATTTTCAGCAAAGGCAATATCAATCACATCCCAAGCATCTGCCATATCTGCTAGACGAATTGGACAGCCCGCACCATTTACAAAATTGTGCCAGTAACCGATGAGTTTATGGCGTTTCTCTACTTGCTCAACCACCGTTATTGCTGCGGCGTCAGACAGTGCATTGCTTCCTGACAAATCCACAGCTTGGGCGCTAACTGTAAAGTTACCAAGTGCAGTTGGTGTCCAGTTGGCTGTGTAAGGTGCTGTGGTATCGGTTGCAACAATAGAGCCGTTGATCATGAAATCAACGTGTTTAATGCCTGAAGTTAAAGACGTTGCATCGGCGCTTAATGCGAGACTTTTGCCTAATCCGACGGTTTGACCGCTGCTTGGTGAAGTCAGAGAGACGACCAAATCTTTATCGCTGACTTCCACACCAACCAGGGACTCTGACGTGTTGTTATCATTATCGGTTGCGACGGCTTTAAGCTGGTTAGCGCCAATAAGTGTGGCGTTCCAAGTAACGGAATATGGCGCTTGAGTGGTGACCCCTAAGCTGGTGTTGTTCGCAAAAAACTCAACTTGCGTGACTGTGCCATCAGCATCGCTTGCGTTTGCCGTGATTTCGTTATTGCTGCCAGCGAGCACGACTTGTCCATCCGTTGGTGCCGTAATGGTAACTTGCGGTGGTGTCGAACAAGCACCTAGGCCACTCCAAGCATCTTGCCAGTATAGCCCTTCACCAGGCTCGTAAGCCCATGTCGCATCCGAGGAGCACCAACCAGCAACATCACAACGATATTTTTGGTTGAAGTGAGAAATCAGGTCGCCAGCTTGATAACTTGTGCCTGCCACATAAGGTACTGCATCTGCACATCCGCCCGTTCCGGTTTCTGAATTACTAATAACCAGCGCTACTTCTTGGCTCATCGTTGCGAGGTTTGTATCATCAGTCGCTTGTGCTTTGAACGAGTATGTACCTGGACTAGCGGTCCATTGATATTCGTAAGGTGCGCTAGTATCAATGGCGACAGATTGATTGTTTACGAAGAACTCAACTTGTGTGACCACACCATCAATATCGTCAGCTTGAGCGGCTACGGTTAGGTTATCGCCTACATTAAGCACTTCTGTGCCTACTGGGCTTGTCAATGAAATGCTTGGTGGTGGTAATTCGACTTGTGGTTGAACTTGGATAGAAATCGTCGTGGTGCTAACAGCTCCCTCATTATCTGTCGCAATTGCGGTCAATTGCGAGATCCCTTCAATAGCTGTCCAAGAAGCTTCGAATGGTGCTTGAGTTACCACAGCAACGGTTTGGTTGCCTGCAACAAACTCAATTTGTGTGATTTGGCCATCTTCGTCAGCTGCGTTGGCTAACAAAGTGATCGCACTGCCTTCGGGAATTTGTGCGTTGTTTATTGGAGAGGAGAACGACACCGTTGGTGATAAATTGTTGCTTCCACCATCACATTGCCCTAACGCTTTCCATGCTTCCCAAGATCCTGAGTTGGTCACGGGGTCATTGCCTTGCGTCCAATATGCAGCCTCATAAGCGGCTCCTTGCGTTTTTACTAAAGCGCCCGATGTATAAGTCGCAGTGCTGTCCCAGTCGGGTAGACTTTGACAGTTATAGGCTTGAGCTTGGTAGCTGGCGCTGAGTGCTACAACCATCGCTCCGTGAAGTAGGGTGACCTTCATTTTCCTCTCCTTGAATCATGGGTATAAATGAGAACAGAGTAATAACTAGCTGATAAATAGACATTAGGGGGAAAAAGCGAAGCACAATATTCTGCTTTTCGACACAGTATCACGAGGAACAGTTCGTCCCTTACACCAGAGCTCATTATTTTTCGGCTCACTTCACGGCAGAAGGATTGGTAAAATTCAGCCACGTAAAACGAACAACAGTCGCGAGGCTTTTGAGCGATGAATATGAGATGTACGTTAAAATTTACAAGCTGAATGACTACAAATTGTTTCAACTGTCGAGGATTTAACCGAGGTGCTCTTGTTGAATAGTGAATATTGCTATAGTGTACTAGTTAGCTAGTTCAATGATTTTTTTGTGTGAGTAGTATGACACAGCAAACCTCTTCTCAGCCTCGCGAGCATTTTGGCTCTCGTCTCGGGTTCATCTTAGCTGCCGCAGGTGCCGCAGTTGGCCTTGGCAATATTTGGGGCTTCCCAACTCAAGCAGCCAGTAATGGTGGCGGTGCTTTCCTGTTAGTTTATTTGGTGATGATTCTTATCGTCGCATTTCCGATGCTGGTGGTTGAAATGGCGATTGGTCGCCATGGTCAAGCCAACCCTGTAGACAGTATGCGTGCAATCACAGATAACCCTACCGGTAAAAAACTCGGCGGCATTGTGGGTTGGATTGGTTTAAGCGTACCAAGCGCTGTCTTAGCGTTTTATTCAATTGTTGGTGGTTGGTTGATCTGCTTTTTACTGGGTGCAATCACAGATCTAATGGGGTTAGAAGCTGCAACTCAATGGCTAAAGGGCTTTAGTGTTGAACGTAACTTGTTCGGAACCATTACTTTTTATGTACTGACGATTCTCATCGTACAAGGTGGCGTAAAACAAGGTATTGAGAAGTGGTCCACACGTTTGATGCCAGCATTGTTTGTTCTGTTTGCTCTGCTATTTGCTTACATCATGACGCAAAACGGTGCGATGGAAGGTCTGAAACATTACCTAGTGCCGGATTTTGAAAAGGTATGGGACCGCAAGTTGATTCTTGCCGCAATGGGACAGGGCTTCTTCTCGCTTACGATCGGTGGCTGCTCAATGTTGATTTACGGATCTTACTTGAGTAAGAAAGAAAACCTACCAAAGATGGCGATGAACGTGACCATGGTAGATACTGCCGTTGCTTTCATTGCAGGGTTAGTGGTGATGCCAGCGATGTTTGTAGCAATGCAAAAGGGCGTTCAAATCTATGCAGAAGATGGCTCTCTCTTAAGCTCAGATACGTTAGTGTTTACGGTATTGCCACTAATGTTTGATAGTTTAGGTTTGCTTGGTCAATTATTCTCTATTGTGTTCTTCTTATTGCTGACGATTGCGGCGCTAACGTCTTCCATTTCAATGTTAGAGTGTCCAGTGGCTTTAGTGAGTGAGCGCTTCAATACTAAGCGCAGCGCAACGAGCTGGGTTTTAGGTGGTCTCATTGCTTTGTTCAGTGTGGTGATTGTTTATAATTTTGGTGCTCTATTTGGTATGGTCGCGACGGTTGCTACTCAGTATCTACAACCAACCGCTGCGCTCTTATTCTGCTTATTTGGTGGTTGGGTATGGAATCGCAACTCAAAAATCAAAGAGCTTGAGCAAGGTTGCCCGGAGTTTACGCAAGGTTGGTTTGGTAAGTTATGGCCTGCGTATGTGAAGTTTGTATGTCCAATTCTTGTGGCGACAGTCATCTGGGCTTCATTTGGCTAACCGAGACGCCTATCGAATAAAAGAAAAGGGCTTGATGGTAACTCATCAAGCCCTTTTTCATATTGGTTATTCTCGTTTCGGTTATCCGCCAAGAATGGTGTTGATTAACGGAATTGTCCTGCTTCTGGAAGAAAGTCAAAACCAGCAGAAGCCAGTTTTGTCTCCAGTGCTGTGCGTTCGATATCGAAGAAAGCCACCAGTTTATCTAAGTCACCACCGAAGTCGTCGCGTAGCTTCATATTCACAATGCTCATCAGCATGACAGGATCCATGGATTCAAAGTTCGCTAGATTCATTACTTATCCTCAAAATCTGAAATCAGTAGGTTTGCCGCAGCAAATGCCGCTTTTTCACGCACTTCTTTAGGCAGGGACTCATCCGCTGCAACATCGTTCAGTGCTTTAACTGCACATGAAATTGCTTGGGGAATATAAGCTTGATCGCCACTACCAATCTGAGCATAAAGCTCACGAACCAGTTCACAACAGCCGTATACTTGCATGTTTTCTTTCCACTAAATGATAACTTATCTCAATATACACACAGCGGATTTGAAACTCAAAGTACAGAGTTGTTTTGGCTCAAGTTGAAGGTTTGCTTGAGCGAGATTTAATCACTGCATTTGTGCTTCTAACTGCTGAGTGACTTCTGGCGAAAGTTGAAGTTGTTTTGCTAGTTCTTGCAGATACGCTTTTTCCATAAAGTTTTGTTCATCAGCGACGATCAAAGACGCCAGGTAAATTTCTGACGCTTGTTGAGGAGAGGTCGCCTGATTAGCAATTTCAGCAGGATCAAGCGGTTTGTTTAACTCTTGCTGAACGAGGTGACGAACGTGCTCATCTGCGCCCATATCCGCGAGAGCTTGTTCAATGCGAGCCATTTCCTCTTCATCAACGTGACCATCAGCTTTTGCAGCTCCAATCATTGCTTTTAAAATTAAGACACTGTGTTTACTGTCATCGGGGTCAAAGGTTTCTTGAACACCTTGACCGGATTGCTTGGCTTGCCAGTCGTTATACACTTTGTAGGCCAAGGCTCCAAGCGCATCTGCGCCACCGACTTTTAATGCGCTTGACCCTATTTTTTTAGTCATTTTTTTACTTTTCTTTGAGCCCATCAGCATACCGATGAGGCCTCCGCCTACAGCACCTGCTCCTAGCGTTTTTAGGCTACTTGAATTTGATGAGGATTTGATGTTGTTGGTTTGTTTGCCCAATGCATCTGCACCTTGCTTAAGTAAGTCTGATTTGAGTGCTTGGTTTAGAAGACTTTTTAAATCCATAACTGACCTCCTTTAGATGATGAAATCAGTTTAATAGCAAGAAGCTGAACCAAAGATTAACAAAGTGAATAGTTCGAAAAAGGTCGAGGGAGGGCGTTGAGCTGTAATAAAAAAGGGCTGACCGAAGCCAACCCTTTTTAACTATTTGAAACTACTTCAAATGCGAACTCGTCGAGTGCTTACTTTAGTTGAGCTTTTACGTGCTCAACAATGTCAGTCATTGCGACTGCTGTTTTCTCACCAGTAGCACGGTTCTTGTATTCGAAGTTGCCTTCTTTCATTGAGCGGTCACCGATAATAATGGTATGCGGTACACCAATAAGCTCCATGTCAGAGAACATTACGCCTGGGCGTTCTTTTCGGTCGTCAAATAGCACTTCGATGCCCATTGCCGTTAGCTCAGCGTACAATTTCTCAGCGGCTTCTTTCACTTCTTCTGACTTGTGCATGTTCATTGGAACGATCGCTACCTGGAATGGTGCGATTGCATCTGGCCAGATGATGCCGTATTTGTCGTGGTTTTGTTCAATAGCAGCCGCTACTACGCGAGTGATACCGATACCGTAACAACCCATTTCTAGGATGACGTTCTTACCATCAGGACCCAGTACACCACAGTTCATCGCTGCGGAGTAAGCGTTACCTAGTTGGAAGATATGGCCAACTTCGATACCACGCTTAAGCTGGATAATGCCCTTGCCACATGGGCTTGGGTCACCTTCCACAACGTTACGTAGGTCTTCAACTTGGCCAAGCTCTACATCACGACCCCAGTTAATACCGAAGTAGTGTTTGCCATCGATGTTCGCGCCCGCACCGAAGTCGCTCATTACCGCAACGCTGCGGTCAACAATGAACGGCAGTTTAAGGCCAACAGGGCCTAGTGAACCAGGGCCTGCACCGATAAGCGCACGAATTTCTTCTTCAGATGCCATTTCCAGTGGAGCTGCAACCTGAGGAAGGTTTTCTGCTTTCACTTCGTTCAGTTCATGATCACCACGAATAATAAGCGCGATGATTGGCGCATCAACTTCGTCAGATGCTTTCACAAACAGTGTTTTCACTGTTTTTTCAATTGGTAGTTCGAACTGCTCAACCAATTCAGCGATTGTTTTCGCGTTTGGCGTATCAACCAACGTCATTTCTTGTGTTGGTGCCGCAGCCTCAGAGGCTGGAGCTAGTGCTTCTGCTTTTTCAATGTTTGCCGCGTAATCTGACTCGCTAGAAAATGCGATGATATCTTCGCCGCTTTCAGCCAGTACGTGGAACTCTTGAGAGCCGCTACCACCGATAGCACCGCTATCTGCAAGTACAGGACGGTAATCCAGACCCATGCGATCGAATGCTTTACAGTAAGCATCATGCATTGCGTCGTATGACTTTTGTAGTCCGTCTTTATCAATGTCAAAGCTGTACGCATCCATCATTGAGAATTCACGTGAACGCATTACGCCAAAACGTGGGCGTCGTTCGTCACGGAATTTAGTTTGGATTTGGTACAGGTTTAGCGGAAGCTGTTTGTAAGAGCTCACTTCATTGCGAACAAGGCTAGTGATCACTTCTTCAGCGGTTGGGCTAAGTACAAACGGACGAACATGACGGTCAGTAAAGCGAAGTAGCTCAGGACCCATCTTTTCGCTGCGGCCTGTCTCTTCCCATAGTTCAAACGGCTGAACAACGGGCATCAAAGTTTCGACTGCGCCTGCATTGTCGATTTCTTGACGAACGATGTTTTCGACTTTACGCAGTACACGTAGACCAGTAGGTAGCCAGGTGTATAAACCTGAAGCCAGCTTACGGATCATACCTGCACGTAGCATGAGCTGGTGGCTCACTACTTCTGCGTCGTTTGGAGTCTCCTTCAGAGTAGAAAGAAGATAATTACTGGTACGCATTAAATTTATCCGTTTATTTAAGTTAGATACTCAAGCTTGAATAAGCAGGAGTATGGGAGTTCCCTAAAGGGAAATTTGTTAGCCGTCTATAATATCAGCCAATTGCGTTTGTCAAAAGCTTTCAATAGCGGTAACCGTTATTAAGTTGCTTGTTGCTGTGAACTTTACGTTCAAGTCGAACAAATTTACCGCATATTCTTTGTCGTCCGGCTTGTTTTTCTTATATGCAGGGCGAGGATCTTGTGCCAGAACTTGTTCAATGACTGATCTTACATAGTCAGTATCGGATCGATTTTCTATCGTTGCTAATGCTTGAGCAGAAAAGGTGACTTGTGACTTTTCTGGTTCTTGGTCTGCGTATCCGCCTTGTGCTTCCGAAATAGAATCCGAATAGGGAATATAAGGCTTAATATCCACAATCGGTGTCCCATCCACGAGATCTACACTGCCTAAATCAAGATAGATTTGATCGCCTTGCTTAGTGACTCCTTTCACTTCAACGGCTGACATTCCGATTCCGTTTGGACGGAAAGTCGAGCGCGAGGCAAAGACACCAATTCGTTCATTGCCGCCTAATCGTGGCGGACGTACAGTTGGTTTCCAACCAGCTTCCAGATTCTGATCAAATAGAAACAACAACCAAACGTGAGAGAACTGTTCTAGCCCACGCACTGCTTCAGGGCTATTTGCTGCACCTAACAGTTTTACGCGTGCTTTAGCCTCTGGTACTAAGCGTGGTTGGCGCGGAACTGCAAACTTTTCTTTGTACGGTGTCTCAATGACGCCGATGGGTTCGATGGAATACATGGTGGACATCTTTAAGAATTCATTGAGATGAAAAGTATCACAAATTTCTCTTGCTTTTCTTTTTGATAATGATTATTAATTAAAATGTTATAACATAACAATTTAATTGAAAGGAAAAGTATTATGAAACCAGGAATCCACCCTGAATATCGTCCTGTGGTGTTCCACGACACCAGTGTAGATAAGTACTTTGTCGTTGGTTCTACGTTGAAAACGGAGAGAACCATCGAATGGAAAGATGGCAAAACTTACCCTTACTTTACGTTAGATGTGTCGTCAGCTTCTCACCCGTACTACACCGGTAAACAGCGCGTTGTACAAACCGAAGGTCGCATTGCGAACTTCAACCGTCGTTTTGGTCAATTTAAGAGCGAAAAGGAATAAATCATGAAGGTAGTAAAATCATTAAAAAGTGCAAAAAGTCGTCATCCGGATTGCCAGATTGTAAAACGGAGAGGGCGTCTTTATGTCATTTGTAAAACGAACCCGAGATTCAAAGCTGTGCAAAAGTAATCAACCTGCATATATCTAACTTATGGTTTTGTTTAATTGATAATGTTGAGTTAATTATCTTACATGGATGAAATATCTACATTTTTATTCAATGTTGGTTATAAATGCCTCCGTTCGTCACAGTTTGTAACATTTAGGGCTTTTATTTGACCTTCTACTCAAGTACCCTTCGCACGCTTTTTGACATTTTTGTCACATTTGCATAGGAATAAAAACAAGGAGGGAACAGATGAGTTCATCTGATTCAATTAAACAAAACTCGCCTAAGAAGCCGCTGTTTACGCGCTTTTTGGATACTGTCGAATATTTGGGGAACTTATTACCCCACCCGATCACACTATTTGCCATTTTCTGTTTAGCCATTCTGGTGATGTCGGGTATTGCAGGATACTTCGAAGTTTCCGTAGTTGATCCTCGTCCTGAGGGTGCAAAAGGTCGTGCCGCGGATGGCATGATTCATGTCGTTAGCTTGCTTAACGCTGATGGCCTTGAACTAATCGTTACCAATCTAGTGAAAAACTTTGTCGGCTTTGCACCTTTGGGTACGGTATTGGTTGCGATGTTGGGTGTTGCTATTGCTGAATACTCAGGCTTGCTATCTGCAGCAATGCGTGGCTTAGTCATCGGTGCATCTCAACGCATGGTAACAGTGACGGTCGTTTTCGCGGGTATCATTTCAAATACGGCATCAGAGCTTGGCTATGTGGTACTTATTCCACTGGCTGCAATGCTGTTCCATTCTTTAGGTCGTCATCCACTTGCCGGTCTTGCTGCGGCGTTCGCTGGTGTATCTGGTGGTTACTCAGCAAACCTACTTATTGGTACGGTTGACCCGCTGTTGTCAGGCATTACTGAAACGGCGGCGCAAATGATTGACCCAACTTACACTGTTGGTCCAGAAGTTAACTGGTACTTCATGTTTGTGTCGACATTCTTCATTGCAATCACAGGTGCGTTTGTTACTGAAAAAATTGTTGAGCCAAAGCTTGGCAAATACAGTGAAGAAGAAGCATCAGAAGATTTGTCGAACGACAAAATGGGTGGCTTAACAGACATTGAGAAGAAAGGCCTAAAACTAGCAGGTGTTGCTGTACTGGTTGTTTCAGCGCTGCTTGCTTGGACGGTTGTTCCAGAAGACGGCATTCTACGTTCTGATGCAGGTACAATTGCAGGTTCACCATTCCTGAAAAGTATCGTGGCATTCATCTTTGTGTTCTTTGCTATTCCAGGCTTTGTGTTTGGTAAAGTTGTTGGCACGATGAAGACGGATCGCGATGTAATTGATGCAATGGCGAAATCTATGTCTTCTATGGGCATGTACATTGTATTAGTTTTCTTTGCGGCTCAGTTCGTTGCTTTCTTTAAATGGACTAACTTCGGTCAGGTATTCGCGGTTGCTGGCGCTAGCTTCCTGCAAGAAATTGGCTTAACTGGTCCAATGTTGTTCTTTGCCTTCATCCTGATGTGTGGCTTTATCAACCTAATGATTGGTTCGGCATCGGCACAGTGGGCAGTAACGGCTCCGATTTTTGTTCCTATGTTGATGCTTGTTGGTTATGCACCGGAAACGATTCAGGCTGCTTACCGAATTGGTGACTCGACGACAAACATCATTACTCCAATGATGAGCTACTTTGGTTTGATTCTTGCCGTAGCGACTCGTTACATGAAGAACTTAGGTATCGGTACGCTGATCGCGACCATGCTACCTTACTCAATCTGCTTCATTGTAGGTTGGAGTGTGCTGTTCTACCTATGGGTATTCGTATTTGGTTTACCAGTAGGCCCTGGCGCAGCAACATACTATACACCGTAGAAAACGGTTACCTCACACAGCTCCATTATAAAAAGCCTGCGAACGTCGCAGGCTTTTTTATCGATTGAGACTGTGTACGCAGGCTTACCTGATTATAGATGTCGGTTTATAGCTGAAAACGTGTCAACAAAGGGCGATAAAAGTGCTGAGTGAGCCAGCACAAGCTTTTCCAAATTATGCGTTTGTACCAGGGTAAGTGCGCAATATACACATAGCTAAATTCAATTTCTGGCTGGGCTTTTCTGTTGCGTTTAAAAGCCGGAGCACCTGAGCTCATATTAAAGCGACGCTGGTATATCATGGCATGGCGGATGGTATAGGCCGATATTCGACGATACAATGCGAGGCGTTGTGGCTTATTGGTATCGTAGCCAAAAATTGGGCAAGTCATATCATTATCAATTTCTACAATGCCTAACGTAGCCAGCATCTCTTCTTGATAAAACAGTCCCACTAAATGTACTAATTTGTTCTGGCTCGCCTGTTTTAAATATTGGCTTGAAAACTGGATGTTATTGATGCTGTATTTATCAAGGTAAAGCATGTCATATAACTCTTTGGCACGCTGAAATTCTTCATCAGTGGTCAGTGGCCTAAACTGCCAATCTTTATCATTAAGCAGTTTGAAGTCTTTCGTTAAATCTCGGTTGAAGCTGAACGCTTGCCAATCATCAAGTAAATACACTTGTCGTGTTACCAAGCTTTGCCATTTTGGCTGCTTCAATCGCTGAATTAAGTGTAAATGCTGACGCTGGTTGAGGGAGCGAAGCACCAAGGGAAAGGTGGGGTATTGATCGAGTGCGACGCGACGCAGTTCATCGAGATTTAAGGCTGCCCATTGTTCGCTATACATATTGGTGGACAAGCACTGATTGTTGAGCGTTTGGACTTGATCCAATCCAGCCAGTGATAAGATTGGTTTAGTCATATTAATAAGTAACTTACATACCCATCGAACAGCCACATTTTTGACTTTGTGAAGCTCTTCTTCGGCGTAGCCACTAAGCAGTGTCATAGGGGACACGGCATAACAGTTGTTTGGTATTTTTGGTGTTACGGAGTAGGGAATGGCAACATCATCGATATAGTAGCAACCAAAGCTTGCTGTGCATTCATCAATGGGATTCGACTGCATAAGAGTGAAAAAAGTTTTATGCCATTCTTGAGAGGAAAGCGTCATTAGTTCAATGCCTCTCCATTCCACTCAATATCAACGGTAGAAGCGTCGCTCCACTTCGTCTTGTTCTGCCTAGCTAACCGGAGTAATTCAAACATACTCCGGATTTGGCTCCCGGCCGGTAAGTTATGCTGTTGCATCACATTCACTCCAGACCACCAATCTTGCCAAGTTCGAGCCTTGAACAGGGATAATCCACCTTCCGCGATGAGTGTTATTGGACCTAAATGATGCAATCGCTGCTTGGAAGGACTGGTAAACTCCATATTAGGAAGCAGTTGGTTGCATCGAGACGAGAGTAGGTGCAAACCACTGGTGGCTCTTGGGTTACATTCAATCACGTAGAGTTCATCTTGTGATTTGATGAAGTCAAACGACACTTGCCCATGATAAGTATGACGTTTACCAAAAGCTGCGATAAATGTATCTAGTCGTTCGCACGAGATCGGCTGAAAAGCACTGGCGGCCGAGCCGTTTACACAGTATTTCGGCACATAAGCTTGGTGTGCTTTAAGGTCACCATGTTCAAAAATGGCATAGTTACACACCGGAGTCCCATGGATTTTTTGTTGCTGAACCCAAGGGTAAAGGGGCGATATCGTGGCGGCAGAAATAGACTGAGTTGTCACATCTCTTATGACTTGCCCGCCAAACCGAGAGTAAACGGGCTTTAGAACGGTTCTCTTATTAATTTCAATCTCACTTTTATCAGCGACCAAACGAGTTTTTGGAAGTGTGATTTCTGGCAAACTTTGAAGCTGTTCAAAGACGGTCAACTTGTTGTGCAGGGCATTGAGTAGTCCCACATTGGGCAGAATAAAATCTACTTCTGGGCATTGTTTGGCAACATGAGCCAAGTAATACACTTCTTCACAAGTGGGTATCACCATATCAATACGCATCTGAGTAATGATTTTTAGGATCTGCTGTTGATAGGTGGGAAACGCAAATCGAGGCGAAGCGGTGGGGATATAAGACTCGATGCCTCGCAAAAACGATCCTAGAGGTTTTTTTAGCGAATCGGTGAGAGTTACGTCATGTCCATGATGCATACACATGGTTGCCCACTCTAGTGCAACTGGTGATCGGGCTCCGGTGATTAAGACCCGCATATGTTCACCACACGTCGTTGTTTATTCATTGGCGTCCAAATAGGCGCAGGGCGGTAACTAAATCTGACAGGATCAAGCCGCAATTGGTCAAACAACTTTATCAAGGCTTGATGTATAACCCGATGGTGGTGAACATCCGCTTCAATTTGAATGGCTTGTGACCCTGTTTGGGTGATTCGGTAATCCACGCGACTTTGGGCGGATAGTGTTATAGCGCGGTAGATGAGATCTGGTAACACCGTCACTGGGACGTGGTTTGCGTTTAGCGTGAGGCGATCACCACATCGTCCGGCAATCGCGCCAAGAGGTTCAAATACGCCATTATCCTGTTTATTCTCAATAATATCGTCGAGCTGATAACGAATAATTGGCTGAGTTTTACGACGAAAATCGGTAATGATTGGGCTGTAATGAGTACGTTCGGTATTCAGCCAATGTTTTTCGATGTAAACAACATCTTGATTCCAGCGCATTTGTCCATGCTGATCCGTACATGCAAGAAAACCTTCAGTACATTGATAGACTTCATGGAGTTCGCTGTCGAACCGTTGAGAAATAAAGTGACGGTCACTCTCGGTTAGGACTTCTGCACCAGAAATGATCCGCTGTGGTTGAATTGCGGGTTGACCAAATTGACCGCTGAACTGGGCGCAGAGCTGAAGAGCTTGCGCACTACCAACCAAAAGCGTGGGTTGGAACTCATCCAGCTCTTTTATCCATTCTTGGTAAGGTTTGGTTAAATCGGCATAAAAAAATGTTACAGGCCCTTTCGCGACGGATTTATACAGTGGGCTGTTGGCGCGCAAGGCTAGAGCAATTCGGTGTTTTTGCCATAGGTTGGGCAACAGGCGAGCCAATATATTGCCAGCCCATAGTTGTGTTTCCTGTTTGTCAGCAAGAAACAACCCGCGCATGCCTGATGTGCCCGAAGAAAGCCCAACAGTAACATCGCCAACTTTCGAAGCGGCGAAGTTGCGTGACTGTTCTGCGTCGAGTGCTTGTTGCATTAGCTGTTCAGCATCTAAGCCTTTCGTATTCAACTCCGAGAGGTTCTCCATCATGGTTTGCTTATTCATGATAGGGAAATCACTGAGTGGTGCACCTTGAAGTGAGCGGTAATACGGTGAATGACGGCATACCCAATCCAAGTGTTGCGTTAAGTGTTGTTGCTGCCATGTTTCGACTTGTTCCCTTGAGCCGAAGGGGCGGTAGCGGGTTCGCCAGAATTCTGAGATAAGCGTTCTCACTTCATCCATCCTTCTTTGATTAGCTGCTGGATAGTTTCCTGACAATGTGAAGGCACGAAGCGAACAAAGTGGTGGGTTTGTTGGTAGCAACTTCTCAACTCGGAGAGGGTGTTTTTATAGGCTTTTGTATCATCGCAAAGCATGTTCGCCAGCCAATGTTGATCGATATTTTCACTCAAGCTCTCGATTAACCAGCATGCATCGGCGAGTAAGAACAGCCAACTTTGGTCTCTTTTAACTAGCAAGCCCACTTGGCCAGCTGCATGGCCTGGCAAGCTAACCATATAAATAAATCCATCGTCGAACATGTCTTTACAGAGCAAATTAACACCTTGGCACTGAGGAAGAATTTGGCTGATTGGTACAGAAAAATCACTATGAATGAATAAGTTAGGTTCAAGCTGTGGAGGAAGTAGAGCTTTTAGGTATCCTTTTCTTACGCCTCCAATTCGACCACTTTTAGTAATTGCATCTACCCCTTTTTGTTGGCAATGCAATTGAGAGTGGGAAAACTCAGACACGGCAGCAATGTGATCAGCATGGAAGTGGGAGAGCACTAAGTGTTCAATATCATGAGGTTTGAGACTTTCTTTTGCTAACTGCGCAACAATTCCGTGTTCTTTTTTATAGCGACAAGGTGTTGTCCAAGCATAAAAACGTTCAGGGAAGGGACGAGTCGCGCTAAAAAAATGCTCGTGATATCCCGTGTCAAACAGGATGTTGCCTTGTGTTGGGTGCTGAATTAACGCAACGGCTGCCGGAAATGCTCTAGGCTTGATACCAGAACCTGGTTTGACAACAAAGCCTGGGTGTACGCAGTGTCCAGCCTCAAAGATTTTTATTTTTAGACCAGTTTGCATACTGCTGTATTCCTTCTTGAATTGAAAAAAGCGGTTGGTAATTCAGTGTTTGTTTAGCCTTGCTGATATCCAGAGTTTGATGATAGTTAAACAATCCTGCGCTGTATGAGGTGAGCCTTGGTTCTGGCTGATGTGGTAAGTGCCTTCGTATTTGCTCACTGAGCTTTAATAATGGTGATACCACACCGTATGGTAATGATTGTAACGTTACTTTTAGGTTTAACCCCTCACATAAAGCTTGCAGAACAGTCTCAATTGGCATTGGTTCGTTGTTGGAAATGTTGAACACATCACCATGCTGAAGTCGGTCTGCCTGAGTGCAAGCGAGCATCGCTGCATGGGCAACGTTGTCGACATAGGTCAGATCAACCACAGGATTTCTACCCGATGGCAGAAGCAGAGTGTTGTTTTTTATCGCCTTAAGCACTCTTGGGATAATCGCGCGATCATTGGGTCCAAAAATGCCACGCGGTCTTAAAATGATCGCTTTACTTCGACCTTTTACGGCTTCAATTTCTGATAGATATTTTGTGTGTGCGTAATCATTACACCAGTATGAAGCTATGGCGTCGGTTTCTCTAATATTCCAACGGTCTTGATGGTCAAAGTAGACGCTGGTGGACGAAATATGGATAAAACGCGAGATTTGATGCGTATTAGCCGCATTGACGAGGTTTTTGGTGGCATCTACATTGGCTTGATAAAACGCCTGCCACTTTCCCCATGGGCTTGAGAGAGCGGCACAATGGATGACTGCATCCATACCTTGGCATACCGCATGAACTGCTGAGTGGTCTCTTAAATCGACTATATGGGGGATAACATCGAATTGCTCGGCGAGTTGTTTAGCGATGACTGTATTTCGTGCTATAAAATGCAGTTCATGCTGCTGGTGAAACATTCTCAGAATTGCGCTACCCAACATCCCGCTGCCACCAGTGACCAATATCTTCATAGTTTTAGCACTCCCATCCCTAGCGACAACCCTGCGGCGGTGCCAGCTAATAACACATGTTTTCCTGCGGTTTCTGGCTGATTACGCAGCCAGTGTAAGTTAATTGGGAGTGAGGCGGCGACTTGGTTTCCCAAAGTCGAAAAGTGATTAACGGTTTTCTCTGTTGGTAGCCCGGTGAGTGAAGGCAGTTTTTTTAATCCATGCGCGCTGGCTTGATGAGGAAGAAAATAATCAATATCGCCGAGTGTTACCGGAGAGGCGTCAAACCCTTTTTTTAGAAACGCTGGTAAGGCTTTACGCACATGTTTAAAGAGTGCTTTGCCCTCCATCTCAAACTGGCAACTTCTTAAATAGGCTTGATGCTCGGAGGTATGCGGATTGATATGACTACCTCCGCCCTTAATTTGACAAAATGAATACCCGGTATGATGCGTTTCAAAGTGACTGGTGAGCAATCCATCATCGTTGTGTTCTTCGAGCAAAAATGCGGCGGCACCGTCCGCGAATAAGGTTGCAACTTCTGGTTTGAGCGTAAAATTTCGATTCAGTGTGATGCCAGTGGCGAGTTCGCTGGTGACAATAAGAATCCGACGGTACCGTTTTGCTAAAAATAGACTCTGAGCAAGATCAAGCGCAGAGAGAAAGGATAAACAGGTGCTGTTCAAATCAAAGCTTTCTAGCCATGTTGGAGCGTCTAACGCGGCGAGAACCGCTGAAGCGTCGTAGGGTAGAGACTGGTGGTGTGTACCGCTAGCGTAGATAAGGAGATCAACGGAGCTTAAGGTATGTGTGTTTCCTAAACACTGCTCTATTGCCTGCACCGCCATGTAAATAGCGGTCTCTTTTGTATTGGCTACATGACGATATTCAACGTCGAATTTATTTCGGCAGGTCCCTGGCGCTAATTTTAGGAAGTGATCCATCTCTCGATCAGACCATTGATTCGTTGGCAGGTAGCTTCCACTGGAAACGATGTTAAAGCCC
Organism: Vibrio sp. 1727; assembly: GCF_033344415.1. NCBI lineage: Bacteria > Pseudomonadati > Pseudomonadota > Gammaproteobacteria > Vibrionales > Vibrionaceae > Vibrio > Vibrio sp. 1727. Next base: position 67,956 of record NZ_JAWPOT010000013.1, on the reverse strand, counting down.
ATTATTCTCTATACACTTATTAAAAACGTCGTTCAAAATAAACTACGTTGCATATTGAAGCTATGGTGAGCGAGATGAAAAATAAACAGAACAAAACAAATGGGAGTAAGAGCACGCTTTGGGTGCAATGCTGAGAATGAATTTTCAGGAATGAGCCAGGCTTTTATTTGCTGGCTCAATTTGAATAGAGTGAGGGTTACTTCTTAAATTTCGCCAAAATACGATCCAAATGGTTTGCAAATTCGCGTCGATCGGTTTGAGAAAGCGCGGCGGGCCCACCTGTCTGAATTCCGCTTGAACGCATGGTTTCCATAAAGTCGCGGATATTTAGGCGAGCTTTGATGGTGTCTTTTGTATAGAGCTCGCCACGAGAACTGAGGGCTTGAGCGCCTTTAGAGATAACCTCATCTGCAAGCGGAATATCTGACGTGATCACCAAATCGTTGGCTTCTACACGCTTGACGATTTCGTTGTCTGCGATGTCAAATCCCGCAGGGACTTGTAGCGAATGGATGTTGTCTCTTTTCGGCACAGGGACAACGTGGTTAGCGACAAACGTACATTCAATCCCCGTACGCTCGGCGGCACGCACAATGGTTTCGCGAATAACTTTTGGACACGCGTCTGCATCTACCCATAACTTCATGATGATTTCTCACTTAGCTTGGCTTCTAGCTCTTCAATACGAGCCACTAATTTTTTCACCGTGCTTTCTAGCGCTGCAAGACGATCATTATCGGTGTGCGCTTGTGCTGCGACTTCAACCTTGGGAACACGCTGAGCACTTTTCCAACTTTTTATTGCGGTGATTAATGCAGGCATTGGGACGGGCGTTTTCAAGCGTGCTTTCACTAACGCTACGGTTGGTTCTTTTCCTTGTTGTTGCAGTTGTTCCATTACCGCTTCTAATTCTTTAGTAACGTCTTGAGTTAACATTTTTAATCCTTAACAACGATATATCTATCATCATACGTTGAGTGCGCTAATTTGGCGAATGGCATTTTGGAGAGTGTAGTGTGAGAGATCTCTTACATAGGTTGTGAGAGAAAACGATTTCGTAAGCGGGAAAAGAGAAGATAAAGAGCTTAAGTTTATGATAAATAATGATTTAACAACTTGTTAACCAATGTGAGAGCCAAATATTTATCTTAGATAGATTGTCTATTTTTGGAAAAGGCGTAAATTGAGAGTTGTCAGCAGGAAGCAGACATGGAACAGGAAAGCACCAAGGATTTGGTTATCGTCAGGAAGACGATTTGGTTGGTCAGGATGATTAATCAAGCATGGAGCGTAGGACATTGTAAGGATACGATCATCAATAGGATGTTGATGACTAAGGATAGACAATGGACCCTCTAGGATTGAGGTTATGGACAGCATCAGGAAGATGCAAGGGACACCGCTCAAGGAACAAGTGACGTGTGCTAACGAGGAATGTTAGCAGTCAGGATGATAAGGACACCGCTAGGACGGCGACGTAAGGAATAAGCTGACGGAATCAGCCACTATTATGGATGATGCATGGAGCACTTTTAGTAGCCGGACTGCTGCGAGTAAGACCATGACCCCGATACTTATGTGTCGGGGTCTTTCTTATATAAAAACGATATCCAGTGTTCTCATTGAATTAAGCATCTCGATGTTGCTTGGGGATATCAATATCACAAAATATATAAATTCCTAATAACACTTAATAAAAAACAACTCAGATCAATATCCTTTCCAACCAGTTGGTTTAACTTTCGGCTTCTCTACAAGGTGTTATGCCCGCAATCATTGAGCATGTTCAGCTCATCGAGTTTGTGATCTGCGGATAGATTAAGTTTGTTGTAATCAAGGAACAGATGTGGCCATAGTAACCAGAAGAATGCTTCTTCTACCCTACAATGAGTCGTTGCAACTAGAATTCGTCATGCTGAATTGCTGTGCGAAAAACCGTGCTGAATTGAATGGTCCGTATACAGTTGCGTCTGCCAAACAGATGTTTGAGAAAATACTGGATGATGAGAACATTTATAGTATGGCAGTGCTAGAGAGCACCAGTCGTGACTATATGGGGCACGTGTTTATTGCTAATCTCGATTCCGAACCTGAATTAGGGTTTATTTTTGATAAATCATATTGGGGTAAAGGGTTAGCAACAGAAGCACTAAAAGCATTTTTCCCCAAAGCGTGCCGTGAGTTGGGCTTGAATAAGGTGAAAGCTAACGTGAATAGCAATCATCAAGCTTCTATGGCGGTACTGAAAAAGCTGGGATTTGTTAAAACAAAAGAAAGTAAGGATATATATGGTCCTTACTTTGAAATGGAATTTACAAGCGATGCGGTGGTAGGTGAAAGTTCTGCGGCCTGAAACCGACCATGGTTAACTCTCCTTGGTAGCAATCGTCACCAAGAGATGAAAACTCAAATTGATACACCGTATGCCAACGCCAGACTCCGTCTGGCGTTTTTAGTTTATGGGCACCAAAGGCGATGCTGATTAATTGGAGATCCAATTGCTCACATTTACGCGTGATGGCCGCTTTTGCGAGTTCGGCTTGGCGACGCTGTTGCCAAAACAGGTAACAGAAAAAGCAGAGCCCTAAAATTGCTAAAAGATCACCAATCATTCCTGAACCTTTCTTAGCTTTTTGTTGCTTGTTGTAAGCTTACTAGCGCATTTGCTAGTTCCTCTGATGGGTTTGAATGCAGCAAAGGCAATAACACCATTCTTAACTCTGGCAGCATCACTAAATCGGCAAATAACTGATTAAATAGGGCTTGATTACCGGTTTGAGCTAAACGCAGCAAAAACTGTTCTGCTACCTTTTCATTGGCGAGTAAGTGCCAAGCGCGACCCGCCACACCAATCAAAACCTCCTGATGGCTTAAACGAGGGCTATGCAATATCGCATCTAATACTGGAGAGGCGACTTCTGTTGGTGCACCAGCAAGGGCTCGGATAAGTGCTGAAAGTAGGAAGAGATCAGGTTCGCTACTTGCGATTTCTTGCTGTGCCTTTTCCGCAATACGTTCTGCTAAACGCTCTTGAAGCTCTACATGCTCAAGCGCACCTAATAGGGCATAAAGTGGCTCATTTGGTAGGTGGTTCAACGCTTTGCGTATCATTACCCCGTTTTGCTCTTTGTCCAAACGAGCGGCCATGTCGGTGATCCCTTGCAGACCTACGGTTTGCCAATTATCCCAGCCTAAACCACCTGAAAAGTAATGCTGAGTGTGCTCATAATATTGGCTGGTAGGAAGATCGAGGTTCGCGCGGACCTGGCTATGAAACACGGCCATTTTGTCTTCGGAAGGTTTGAACGTATATGGGTTATTAGACAGCTTTTGCTGTTGCTCTTCAGAGATATCACCATTGAGGCGTGTTCCCATGGCTTCCACTACGTATTTAATGAAATTGCCGATATCCGCTTGCTTTAACAAACCGCGCTCGTCCAATTCAAACTTTAGAAACCAAATCCAAGGTTGCTTTTGTTCATTCCAATAAGCGATGGCAAGGTGTGCTTTACGCTGCATTGGGAATGGGTACGGTGCTTGACCTTTTTCTACATCGGCAAACTCTTTCTTAGCGATGGTTTTGATACGACGACCAAGATCGAAGATTTGATAATCACAGCGGCTGTTGTTCAACAGTTGAGTGAGGGTTTGAATGTTTTCCATTAAATACGACGTCCTAACGTTCTTTTCACAAGAAATGGTATCATTCTCGGCTAATTCAAGGTTCGAGATAGAATTAATGGTAACAAATACTCAATTGGTCGACTTACTTCACCAACTTGAAACGCAGCTTAAAGAACATAAGTTGTGGCAACACACTAGGCCTTCAGAGCAAGCCTTACAAAGCGTGGAGCCATTTGCGATTGATACATTGCATCCTCATGAGTGGTTGCAGTGGATCTTTATAGACAGAATGCACGTGCTAGTGGAAAACAACCAACCATTGCCAAGAGGGTTTTCTCTCGAGCCCTATTTTTCAGAAGCGTGGAAGCAGGAACCGCAGTTCGCAGAGCTGCTTGTTACAATCCGAACCATTGACGAACTGTGTAAGTAAACTAATGCTAGAACAAAAAATAGCGCGATCTTCAGAACCAGTTGAGCTGGAGATCGTTTATCAGGATGAATATTTTGTAGCGGTCAACAAGCCTGCCGGCATGTTAGTGCATCGCAGTTGGTTAGATAAACACGAAACTCAGTTTGTCATGCAAACTTTGCGCGACCAAATTGGTCAGCATGTGTTCCCATTGCATCGTCTGGATCGCCCAACATCTGGTGTGCTCGTGTTTGCGTTGTCGAGTGAAGTCGCATCACAAGTCATGCCGATGTTTGCTGAACATAAAATGGAAAAGACATACCACGCAATAGTACGCGGTTGGATTGAGGAAGAGGGCGTCTTGGATTACGCGCTCAAAGTCGAGTTAGACAAGATTGCTGATAAGTTCGCTTCACAAGAAAAAGAAGCGCAAGAAGCGGTGACGGAATATAAGCCGTTGGCTAAAGTGGAAGTTCCCTATTCGACGGGTAAATTTCCTACAACGCGTTATTGCTTAGTTGAGATGAAACCTAAAACGGGGCGTAAGCACCAACTTCGTCGTCATATGGCACATCTACGCCATCCGATCGTGGGTGATACAACGCACGGGGATGGAAAGCACAACAAGCTGTATCGCACAGAGTTTGAATCTCATCGTCTGCTACTGCATGCTTCAGAGTTACGGTTCATCCATCCATTTACCGATCAAGAGATTGTTATGACGGCTAATCTTGATGAAACTTGGCAGCAATTGTTTACTCGATTTGAGTGGGATGAATCGATGATCAACCGATAATCGGCGCAGTTAGATCTAGATAATGATTGGGTACAAATAAAAAGGGTTAGCATCAATGCTAACCCTTTTTTAATATTTAAGACTTAACGTTTTACTTTAGTTTTGCGAGATCCGCTTCGATCTCTGCGATCTTGCTCGAAACGACTTTTTCTAAATGACGAAGGTCTGAAAGAATTTTCTCTTTTACATCAACCTCAGGTTGTTTCGTTGGCTTAGTGATTTTATTCAGCTCATCAATGACTAATGTGAGGTTACGGTTGATTTCCGTTACTTCTTTATATTTGTGACTGCCACTATCAACAAGAACATTTTTGATTTGGCGTGGGTATTTGAATTTAACGCTTTTAGCGAATAGTTCGCCTTTTTGCTTGTGGAAATAGATCTTGAGTACGTCTTTGTGTGCTTCTTGGCGTAGGGAATAACGTTCAATCTGCTTAGGGTCGTGAATACCCAAACCAGTGAGGTGGGGATACATAGGCTACCTCTATTACATCGAATTGATATTGATATAACTGTAGCAGCCTATGTATGAGCTAGATAGCTGATATTTAGCCAAAATGCTTAACTTGTGGGCAAGATCGCTCTCGCCCTGAACCGAAAAGATTGGCAGGTTTGATCTAAGCTGCGACCTCATCAGATAACTTTTCGATCAATCTCTCTCTTAGCTCATCTTGCTGTTCTTCACTTAACCTTCCCCCTGCATCACTGGTTAAAATAAACAAGTCTTCTGCTCGCTCACCAATGGTGGTGATTTTAGCACCGTGAAGGTTGATGTTTAAATCAGCAAACGTACGGCCTACTTTGGCCAACAGCCCCGGTGTGTCTAGCGCGACAAACTCCATTAAAGTGTGTTTTTTACCTTTGGTTGGTAAGAAGTCGACTTTGGTTTTCACGTTAAAGTGCTGAAGTTTGTTCGGAGTACGGCGCGTTTTAATCTTGGTTGGTCGGCCCGCCTCCAGTACATGGGTGAGGTGTTTAATCACCGCGGCGTGACGAGACTCATCGATCGCTTCGCCATGTTGATCGAGTACCATAAAGGTATCAATCACGTGCCCATCTTTGCTGGTCATGATTTGCGCGTCGTGTACATTAAAATTACGCCTATCTAACTCCGCTACGACCGTCGCAAATAAAGCAGGCTGGTCTTTCGTATATACAAACACCTCAGTGCCGCCACGAGTGGCTTTTTTACTGATTAATACCAAAGGCTTAGTCGGATCTTCCATGCGAAGTAAGTGTTCGCAGTGCCACGCGATTTGCGTATGGGTATGACGAAGGAAGTAGTCAGCTTTGAAGCGTTGCCACAATACTTCAATTTCGCGCGCGGCAAACCCCTCTTTGCGCAGCATTGCGGAGGCCATTTGTTGATTGTGGCGAATTCTCTCACGCACATCGACAGGATTCTCTAGGCCTCTGCGTAAAGCACGTTGCGTGGAGTAATACAGCTCCGCAAGTAAAGTTCGTTTCCACGCATTCCAAAGTTCTGGGTTGGTTGCACAAATATCTGCAACTGTCAGGCATACAAGATAATCGAGAGATTCTTCGTCTCTGACTTTTTTGGCAAATTCGGTAATGACATCGGGATCATAAATGTCTCGGCGCTGTGCGGTGACAGACATTAATAGATGATGTCTTACCAACCAAGCGACAAGTTTCGCTTCGGGCTTCGATAAACCATGCTCAATGCAGAAGTCGTACGCTTCTCCTTCACCGATAATTGAGTGATCGCCGCCACGACCTTTCCCGATATCGTGGAAAATAGCGGCAATAATCAGCAGCTCTTTCTTTTGCATCCGTGGGTAGACGTCACAGCAAATAGGGTGCTTCGCATGATTTTCTGGGTCACTAAAAGTGTTGATGTGTTTAAGTAAGCGAATACTGTGTTCATCAACTGTGTAGGCATGGAATAAGTCAAACTGCATTTGACCAACAATCTGACTCCATTGCGGTAAATAGGCCGCCATAACCCCTAATCGGTGCATTAGGCTGAATGCTTTGTGCAGAGCATTAGGGTGACGACATAACGCCATGAACTTTTCACGCGCAGCAGGAATGGTGTGCAAAAACTTGTTGAGCCGACGGCGAGCGGTGCGAAGTTGACGCAGCGTTGGTGGGCTCACCCCTTCAATAGTTGAGTCGTTAGCAATATGTAAGAACATATCCAGAATAGTTTCTGGGCGAGCTTGGAACAATGCGGGTTTCCGCGCTTCAATTAAAGAACCGCGACGTTGAAAGTCCGTATCGAGAATCTCGGCACTTTCTGTCGCCCCACCATTAATGATCGCTTGGTCAAAGAGTTTGAGTAGCATTTTATTGAGCTCTGCCACACGACGAAGCGTGCGGTAGAACTCTTTCATCATCATTTCTACGCCTCGATTGCCTTCTCCGACGTAGCCTAGATTTTCCGCAACTTGTGCTTGATGGGCAAAGGTCAAGCGGTTGTCATAGCGGCGAAGCTCCATGTGCAGAGCGAAACGTACTCGCCAAAGGAAGTCCTGACATTCAACCAATTCTCGGTATTCTGCGTCAGTTAAAAATCCGTATCGGCTCATTTCTAACAATGAAGTCGCACCAAAGTGACGTCGAGCGACCCAGCTTAATGTATGAATATCGCGCAGCCCGCCAGGGGTTGATTTAATGTCCGGTTCTAAGTTGTAGGTCGTGTCGTGGTAACGCGCATGGCGTTCGCGCTGCTCTTGAATTTTAGCGCGGTAAAACGTCTCACTTGGCCAGAAGGAGTCTGATAACACGACTTTCTTCAGTGCCTGAAAGGTGTCCTCGCTTCCACACAGCAGTCGCGCTTCTTGCAGGTTTGTCGCGACCGTTAGATCGGTTTTACCAATTTCAGCACATTCAGTAACGGTGCGAACAGCGTGTCCGACCTCGAGTTTTAAATCCCACAACAGCGTAATGAATTCGCTGATTTTTGCTTCTAACGCGGTTGGCAGTTTATTGTTCGACAGAATCAAAATATCGATATCGGAGAGCGGATGCAGCTCGCCTCGTCCGTAGCCACCAACGGCAACTAGGGAAATGTTGTAAATATCCTTGAAACCAAAATGTTGCCACAAACGATTGAGAAGCAGATCCATATATTCAGCTCTGGCTAAAACCAAGCTTGTTACCGGATGATGATTGAGAAACTCTTGGTTTTGATTAGAGCTAAACTTCTCTAATTCTCGTTTGAGTTCACCGATATTGATTTGTTCATCGGAAAAGGTAAGAGGGGACTGAAGTGTCATATTTGCCATCCGTGCAAGCTAATCTAATAACAATCTAACAAATTTCCGGCAGATAAAAAATATCCCCGCCGAAGCAGGGATATAGTAAACAACGAGTGGTCGTCAGCTTTACGCGTTTTTCATTAGGCGAGGAATCGTATCGTCGCTACGAAGCGTCAGTACTTCACAACCTTCTTTTGTTACAACAATGGTATGTTCCCATTGCGCAGAGTTCTTGCCGTCGCCCGTGTAAACAGTCCAGTCATCTTGTGCATCAACAGAGCAACCAAATTTACCAGCGTTAATCATCGGCTCAATAGTAAAGCACATGCCTTCTTTTAGTACGCGGCGGTCTTTGTTCTTGTAATGAACCACTTGTGGTTCTTCATGGAACTCATCGCCAATACCGTGACCACAGAAGTCTTTCACAATAGAAAACTTGTTGCGAGGATTGTTCTTGTTATTCTCTTTGATGTACTTCTCGATAGCTGTACCGATGTCACCAACCGTTGAACCTGGCTTAACGGTACGCATACCAACATACAGTGCTTCTTGAGCTACCATGCACAGACGTTTGTTTGCAGGCGAAACATCACCGACTAGGAACATCTTAGAAGTGTCACCATGGTAACCCTGAGGACGCACGCTCAGATCGGCATTCTCATCATTTGGAACGATTACGGTAATATCAACGTTCAAGATGTCACCATCTTTTAGTACCGCCGGCTTCATTTGGCCGTTGCTACCGATTTCGTCTTTTTCCGCTGGAATACCGTGGCATACGATATGGTTGATTGAAGTACAGATCGACTTAGGGAAACCATGGTAATCAAGCGGAGCAGAGTATGCACCTTTTTCTAGAGCGTACTCATGACAGATTTTGTTTAACTCTTCTGTCGTCACACCAACTTTGATGTGTGGTTCGATCATTTCTAGAATCTCTGCGGCTAGCTTGCCCGCAATGCGCATGCGTTCTATTTCTTCAGCAGTTTTAATCTTGATTGACATTGGCTTTCTCTACTTATTCCTAAGCACGTAAACGTGCGAATGGCCGCATTCTATCAGACATCGGGGCGTTAACCCAAGTTAGATAGGAATATGCATCATTCTTAATTCGATCATATGTTTAAAGTTTTGCTTATAAATAGGAGAAAGTGGCTCGGTGAAGAAATAATTTTTACTAGCCACAGTGAGCTAAAATATGGTATAAAGCGCGCCGGAATAGAGGACTGTTCTCTTCGTTTAGCAAAGTTAAGCGGCGAAGCAAGCTTCATCCGAATAACCTTTTATCTTTAAATCACACACATTCCGTCACATATTCCGGGGTGCTGAGCAGAAGCTTGGTCGGAGTTATGGGGAATGTGGAGGCCTAACCCCATAGAGGATTTTAAAATGGCAACTGTATCAATGCGCGATATGCTAAAAGCTGGTGTTCACTTCGGTCACCAGACTCGTTACTGGAACCCAAAAATGAAGCCATTCATCTTTGGCGCTCGTAACAAAGTTCATATCATCAACCTAGAAAAAACTGTACCAATGTTCAACGACGCTCTAGCTGAACTAGCTAAAGTTGGCGAGAAGAAAGGTAAGGTTCTATTCGTAGGTACTAAGCGCGCTGCATCTGAAGCTGTTAAAGAAGCTGCAATCGCAAGCAACCAGTTTTACGTAAACAACCGCTGGTTAGGCGGTATGCTTACAAACTACAAAACAGTTCGTCAGTCTATCAAGCGTCTAAAAGAACTAGAGACTCAATCTCAAGACGGTACTTTTGACAAACTAACTAAGAAAGAAGCTCTAATGCGTACTCGCGAAATGGAGAAGCTAGAGAAATCTCTTGGTGGTATCAAAGACATGGGCGGCCTACCAGACGCTCTATTCGTAATCGACGCTGATCACGAACACATTGCAATTAAAGAAGCTAACAACCTAGGTATTCCAGTATACGCTGTGGTAGATACTAACTCTAACCCAGACGGCGTTGACTACGTAATCCCAGGTAACGACGACGCGATCCGCGCTGTACAGCTATACCTGAACGCTGCTGCTTCAGCAGTATCTGAAGGTCGTAACAAAGACGTAGCTGCAGTTGCTGAAAAAGACGGTTTCGTAGAAGCTGAATAATAGCGGCTCTGTGTCACACTTGGTCTATGTGAAACCTTTGTGTAGCATAAACTAAGTTATAGTTAGCAATGGGGGCCGACAATGTTAGGCCCCTGTTTTTTACCTTATTTCGAATCAAACGAGGAAGACAGAATGGCAACTGTAACTGCTGCTCTAGTTAAAGAACTTCGCGAGCGTACTGGCGCTGGCATGATGGAATGTAAGAAAGCGCTTGTAGAAGCAAACGCTGACATCGAACTAGCAATTGAAAACATGCGTAAATCTGGCGCAGCGAAAGCAGCTAAGAAAGCTGGTAACGTTGCAGCTGAAGGCGCAATCATCATCAAAGAAGAAAACGGCGTTGCTGTTCTTCTTGAAGTTAACTGCCAAACTGACTTCGTTGCTAAAGACGGTAACTTCACTGCATTCGCAGAAGAAGTTGCAGCTGCAGCTCTAGCTTCAAAAGCTTCTGTTGAAGAACTACAAGCACAATTCGAAGACGCACGTGTAGCTCTAGTAGCTAAAATCGGTGAAAACATCACTATCCGTCGCGTAGAATACGTTCAAGGCACTGCAATCGCTTCTTACCGTCACGGTGAGAAAATCGGTGTTGTTGTTGCTGGTGAAGGCGACGCAGAAACTCTTAAGCACGTTGCAATGCACGTTGCTGCTTCTAAGCCAGAGTTCGTTAACCCAGAAGACGTACCAGCTGACGTAGTAGAAAAAGAGAAAGCGGTTCAAGTTGAAATCGCAATGAACGAAGGCAAGCCTGCTGAAATCGCTGAGAAGATGGTTGTTGGCCGCATGAAGAAATTCACTGGCGAGATCTCTCTAACAGGTCAAGCTTTCATCATGGAGCCTAAGAAAACTGTAGGCGAAATGCTGAAAGAAAAAGGCGCTTCAGTTTCTACGTTCGTTCGCCTAGAAGTAGGTGAAGGTATCGAGAAGAAAGAAGAAATGAGCTTCGCTGAAGAAGTTGCAGCAGCTCAAAAAGGTTAATCCTTAGAGACTGTATAAAGATTAGACCGTAGCCAAGGCTGCGGTCTTTTTATGAGCAGTGAACGATTAGCCGTGATGAATAGCCATAACTGAAGTTGTGTCTATTCATGACTGTTAATCAACAACTCTCTTTGGAAGGTAAACTCCATGACTACGAACCCTAAACCAGCGTATCAACGTATTCTATTAAAACTGAGTGGTGAAGCTCTTCAAGGTGAAGACGGTTTTGGTATTGATCCTGCGGTCCTTGATCGTATGGCACAAGAAGTTAAAGAACTGGTTGAACTGGGTGTTCAGGTTGGTGTAGTTATCGGTGGCGGTAACTTGTTCCGTGGTGCAGGCCTAGCTGAAGCTGGTATGAACCGCGTAGTTGGTGACCACATGGGTATGCTTGCTACAGTAATGAATGGCCTAGCGATGCGTGATGCTCTTCACCGTGCATACGTAAATGCGCGCGTTATGTCTGCAATCCCTCTAAAAGGCGTATGTGACGACTATAATTGGGCTGATGCGATCCGTGAGCTTCGCCAAGGCCGAGTTGTCATCTTCTCTGCTGGTACTGGTAACCCGTTCTTTACAACGGATTCTGCTGCTTGTTTACGTGGTATCGAAATTGAAGCGGATGTTGTACTAAAAGCGACGAAAGTTGATGGTGTATTTACTGCTGACCCTGTAGCAAACCCAGACGCAGAGCTGTATGATAAGCTATCTTATGCAGAAGTTCTGGATAAAGAGCTGAAAGTTATGGACTTGGCGGCGTTTACGCTAGCTCGTGACCACAAAATGCCAATCCGCGTATTTAATATGAACAAGCCAGGCGCACTACGTCGCGTGGTTATGGGCGAAGCAGAAGGCACGCTCATCAACGAATAAGCTTGGCTTAAGGTGCCACTCCAAAGCGTTAGGGTGGTGCTTGCTTTGCTCAACCGTTTTAGGCTTTCTTCAGGAAAGATGACATTTTTAAGGTGAAACTGTGATTAACGAAATCAAAAAAGACGCGCAAGAGCGCATGGATAAAAGCGTTGAAGCGCTTAAGAACAACCTTTCTAAAATTCGTACAGGTCGTGCACACCCAAGCCTACTATCTGGTATTTCTGTAGAATACTACGGTGCAGCAACACCTCTAAACCAAGTAGCAAACGTTATTGCTGAAGATGCGCGTACACTTGCAATCACGGTTTTTGATAAAGAGCTGACGCCGAAAGTAGAAAAAGCGATCATGACGTCTGACCTTGGTCTAAACCCTATGTCAGCTGGCACTATCATCCGCGTTCCACTTCCACCGCTAACGGAAGAGCGTCGTAAAGACCTAGTTAAGATCGTTCGTGGTGAAGCTGAAGGTGGTCGTGTTGCTGTTCGTAACATCCGTCGTGACGCAAACAACGATCTTAAAGCGCTTCTAAAAGATAAAGAAATCTCTGAAGATGAAGACCGTAAAGCACAAGACGAAATTCAAAAGCTAACTGACGTTGCAGTTAAGAAGATCGATGAAGTTCTTGCTGCAAAAGAAAAAGAGTTGATGGAAGTTTAATACTCCCACACACATCACTGTTGGAAAACGCTGTGCTCACAGCTCAGCGTTTTTTTATGTTAGTCTATCCAACTGATGGAACTCAATTAACTCCCTATGCAAAATTCTCAAGCCTTCTCTGATTCCCTTCCTAAGCATATTGCCATCATTATGGACGGTAATGGCCGTTGGGCTAAGTCCAAAGGAAAACCTCGCGTATTTGGTCATAAAAAAGGCGTTAGTGCCGTTCGTAAGACCGTGGCTGCTGCTTCAAAACTAGGCATTAGAGCCATGACGCTGTTTGCTTTTAGTAGTGAAAACTGGCGTCGTCCGGAGGAAGAAGTGGGTCTTTTGATGGAACTGTTTATCACGGTCCTGTCTAGTGAAGTAAAAAAACTACACAAAAATAACTTACGGTTGCGCGTGATCGGTGATACCAGTCGATTTAGTGAGCGTCTACAAAAGAAAATTGTAGAAGCAGAAAACCTAACGGCAGATAACACGGGTATGGTGATCAACATTGCAGCCAACTATGGCGGTAAATGGGACATCACAGAAGCTGCTAAAACGTTAGCGCTAAAAGCACGTAACGGTGAAATTCGTGTAGAGGATATCAATGAGCAGCTAATCACTGAGCATTTGACCATGGCAGACCTACCGGAAGTGGATCTTTTAATTCGCACCAGTGGAGAGTGCCGCATCAGCAACTTTATGTTGTGGCAAATGGCTTATGCAGAAATGTACTTTACACCAGAGTACTGGCCAGAATTCGATGAAGACAGTTTGGTAGAAGCTGTGACTTGGTTTATCAACCGAGAACGTCGTTTTGGCTGTACAGGTGAACAAATAAAGGCATTGATGGCAGCTCAATAAGGACTAGTTAGTTTGAAACAGAGAATAATAACAGCACTAATTTTAGCTCCCCTGGTTATTTTAGGCATTTTTAAATTACCGCTAATGGGCTTTATTGCCGCTTTAACTGCAATAACGCTATTAGGTTTTTGGGAGTGGACTCAGTTTACAGGAAGCAACTCTCGCATTGCTGCCCTTGTGCCGGCAATCATTATTACCGGACTTAGTTTTCTATACATCTCGCCTGATGCATATAGCCTCAATCACTTAACGACACCTCATTATGTCGTCTTGGGTATTGGTTTTGTTTGGTGGATTATTGCTAGCTTAATGGCGATTACTTACCCCAAAACGACGAAATCTTGGCAAAGTAATTTTGTTTTACGTCATGTATTTGGTTTTCTGACATTAATCCCATTCCTTTGGAGTGTGATTATTCTCAGAGCGTATGACATCACTGTAGATCCATACCACGGCGCAAAGCTTGTGTTGTACGTTTGTTTCTTGGTATGGGCTGCAGATAGCGGCGCCTACTTTGCAGGCAAAAGCTTAGGCAAACGTAAGATGGCTCCTCATGTAAGCCCCAATAAAACCATTGAAGGGTTAATTGGTGGCATTATCACGGCATTAATCGTAGCGTGGGCATTTGCTGATTGGTTCGATATCCAGTTCACTAGCCCTGTCCATATGGTGCTGATTACGCTGGTTACTGTCGTTGTTTCAGTGCTTGGTGATCTGGTTGAAAGTATGTTCAAACGTGTCTCAGGCATTAAAGACAGCAGTAACATTATCCCAGGGCACGGTGGTGTGCTAGATCGTATCGACAGCCTAACCGCAGCATTCCCAGTTTTTGCTCTTCTTTACTACGTATTCTAATTTATCAGGAGCGGCGTCGTCGCTCCTGAGCTTTCTAACGGTCTTACAACATGCAAAAGTTAACGATTCTTGGTGCTACTGGATCAATTGGTGCAAGCACGCTTAAAGTGGTCGAACAAAACCCAGATCTGTTTTCTGTCGTTGCCTTAGCGGCAAGCACTAACGTTGAAAAGATGATCGGTTTATGTCGTCAGTGGCAACCTAAGTATGCGGTCATGGCAGATAAAGCTGCGGCGTCTCAACTTCAAGCTGAGCTACACTCGGTTTCGCCAGGTACCGAAGTGCTAGGTGGTGTTGATGCGCTATGCCATATTGCTTCGCTGGACGAGGTCGACAGTGTAATGGCTGCTATTGTAGGAGCCGCTGGCTTATTGCCTACCATGGCTGCCGTGAAAGCAGGTAAGCGAGTCTTGTTGGCAAATAAAGAAGCACTTGTAATGTCAGGCCAGCTATTTATTGATGCCGTTGAAGAATTTGGCGCAGAGCTACTTCCCGTCGACAGTGAACACAACGCCATTTTCCAATGTTTACCACAGCAAGTACAAACCAATCTGGGTCGTTGCAATTTACAAGAACATGGCATTTCTCATATTTTGTTGACTGGATCTGGTGGCCCTTTCCGTTACACTGACATCGCAGAACTGGAGCAGGTGACACCCGCGCAGGCGATTGCTCATCCAAACTGGTCGATGGGGCCAAAAATTTCTGTTGATTCTGCCACGATGATGAATAAAGGCCTTGAGTATATCGAAGCTAAGTGGCTATTTAATGCTGCTCGCGAACAACTGAAGGTGATTATTCATCCTCAATCTGTGATTCATTCTATGGTTCAGTATCGTGATGGTTCGGTCTTGGCACAAATGGGAGAAGCGGATATGGCGACGCCAATTGCGCTCACCATGTCATACCCGTCAAGAGTAGAAGCTGGGGTTAAGCCGCTAGACTTCACGAAAGTTGGTGAGCTGACGTTTTTGCAGCCTGACTTTGCTCGTTACCCATGTTTAAAACTCGCAATTGATGCTTGTTATGAAGGTCAACACGCAACAACGGCATTGAATGCAGTTAATGAAGTCGCTGTTGATGCATTTTTAAATAACAGACTAGGTTTTACCGATATTGCTCGCATCAATGAGTCTGTGTTGAATAAAATCAACGCAAGCTGCAAAGCTGAGAATGCGAATAGCTTGGAAAGCTTGCTCGAGCTAGATAGAATGGCACGAACTATTGCCCTAGAAACCATACGCGAGCGTAGCTGATGACTGGTATATTGTGGAATCTCATTTCTTTTATCGTCGCACTGGGCATTCTTGTTGCCGTGCACGAATTTGGGCATTTTTGGGTTGCTCGCCGTTGCGGCGTTAAAGTTGAAAAGTTTTCAATCGGTTTCGGCAAGTCTATTTGGAGTAAAGTAGGCAAAGACGGAACGGAGTACAGCATCTCAATGATCCCTCTCGGTGGCTATGTGAAAATGGTTGATAGCCGTGTCGATGAGGTGCCAGAACATGAGAAGCACCTAGCGTTTGATAAGAAGCCGTTATGGAAGCGAACCTCTATTGTTGCGGCTGGCCCCATCTTTAATTTTCTTTTCGCAATTTTTGCCTATTGGCTGGTATTTCTAATTGGTATCCCGGCTGTTAAGCCTGTAATTGGTGAAGTTACGCCCAATTCGATTGTTGCGGAAGCTGGAATTGAATCTGGAATGGAACTTAAATCGATATCTGGTATCAAAACTCCGGATTGGGAATCAGTAAATATGGGATTGATTTCTCATATTGGCGATGATTTGATGACGGTAACACTAACGTCAGCGAATGAAGTTGGTTCAGAAGTAACGAAAACGCTCGATTTACGTGAGTGGAAGTTCGACCCAGAAACTCAGTCAGCGATGCAGTCGTTAGGTTTTGCTCCGTATACACCGGAGGTGTATCGAGTTATCGAGCAGGTCTCGCAAGGTGGAGCGGCGGAAAAAGCCGGTGTGCTTCCAGGTGATGAGGTTGTCGCAATTGGTCAACAACGCGTAACCGAATGGAAGCAAGTGGTTGAAGCGGTTCGTTCTAATCCTGATACACCCCTTGAATTGACGGTGTTGCGTCAGGGTTATGAGCAAACATTGACGCTGACGCCCGGTAGCCGTGAGCTAGCTAACAAAGAAGTCGTTGGTTTTGCAGGTATTGCACCTAAAGTCGCAGAATGGCCAGAAAGTTATCGCTTCGATCTTCAGTTTGGTGTATTCGAGTCAATAGGTAAAGCAGTAGACAAAACTGGCCAAGTCATTGGTTTGACAATCAGCATGCTTAAGAAGCTGATTGTTGGAGACGTTGGTCTGAATAATCTGAGTGGACCAATATCAATAGCCAAAGGCGCAGGCGCGACAGCAGATTATGGTTTGGTCTACTTTTTAGGTTTTCTCGCTCTAATTAGTGTTAACCTAGGTATTATTAATCTCGTTCCTTTACCAATGTTGGATGGCGGTCATTTGTTGTTTTTTGCAATTGAAGCAGTCATTCGACGTCCTGTTCCTGAGAAAGTGCAGGAAATGGGCTTTAGAATTGGTGGTGCGATCATCTTCTCGCTCATGGCGTTAGCGCTATTTAATGATTTTACTCGTCTGTGATAGTTCAGAGACAAAAGCAGTAGCAAGGAATAATTAGAACAAGTATGGCGATTAAGCGAATTCTATTTGCAAGTTTACTGGCGACCAGTGTATCTGCAAATGGAGCAGAGAACTTCGTAGTTCAAGATATTGAAATCGATGGATTGCAGCGTGTAGCACTGGGTGCTGCATTGTTGAAAATGCCTGTACGTGTCGGTGATACCATTGGCCAAGGCGATGTTGCAGAAATTATCCGCGCCCTGTATGCATCTGGTAACTTTGAAGATGTGAAAGTGTTGCGTGACGGTGGTGTTCTGATGGTTCAAGTCAAAGAACGTCCTACCATTGCAAGCATCTCTTTTTCAGGTAACAAAGCAATCAAGGACGAGCAGCTACAAGAAAACCTGAACGCGTCTGGCGTTCGTGAAGGTGAAGCGCTTGACCGCACCACGCTAAGCAACATTGAAAAAGGCTTAGAAGACTTTTACTACAGCGTAGGTAAATACAACGCAACAGTAAAAGCGGTGGTGACTCCACTACCACGTAATCGTTCTGATCTTAAGTTTGTCTTTACTGAAGGTGTGTCGGCAAAAATTCAGCAAATCAACTTTATCGGTAATGAAGTGTTCAGTGATGAAGAACTGCTTTCGCGCTTTAACTTAAATGTTGATGTGCCGTGGTGGAATTTCCTTTCTGATGAAAAGTATCAAAAGCAAGTTCTTGCAGGTGATATTGAAGCACTCAAATCATTCTACCTGGATCGTGGTTACTTAAAATTTAACGTTGATTCGACACAAGTTGCAATCTCTCCTGACAAGAAAGGGGTATACATTACTCTTGGTCTAGAAGAGGGCGAGGTTTACACCGTTAAGGACGTGAAGTTCCGTGGTGATTTGATTGGTGAGGAAGCGACGTTCGAAAGACTTGTGCCATTTGAAGACAATGAGACATACAACGGCTCGTTGGTGACTTCAATGGAAGAAGGGATTAAGCGTGTGCTTGGTGAGTCCGGTTATGCTTATCCTCAAGTGAATACCATTCCAGAGTTTGACGACGAGAATCAAGAAGTTTCTTTGGTCGTTAACGTAGACCCGGGTAACCGAATTTATGTTCGTGATATTCGCTTCACGGGTAATAACTCAACCAAAGATGAAGTCCTTCGTCGTGAAATGCGTCAGATGGAAGGCAGTTGGTTGAACTCGAAATCGATTGAAACGGGTAAAACTCGTCTAAATCGTTTGGGCTACTTTGAAAATGTTGAAGTACAGACGGTTCGAGTTCCTGGTAGTGATGATCAAGTTGACCTAGTTTACTCTGTCAAAGAAGCGAACTCTGGTAGCGTTAACTTCGGTGTTGGCTACGGTACAGAATCGGGTGTGAGCTTCCAGGTTGGCCTGCAACAAGATAACTTTATTGGTAGCGGTAACCGTGTTGGTATCAATGCGATGATGAATGACTACCAGAAAAACATCAGTCTAGATTACCGTGATCCGTACTGGAACTTAGACGGTGTAAGCTTAGGTGGTAAGGTTTTCTATAACGAATTTGAAGCGAAAGAAGCCAATATCGTTGACTATACCAACGAAAGCTATGGCGCGAGCTTAACGTGGGGCTTCCCATTCGATGAGTTGAACCGTTTTGAATTCGGTGTCGGTTATACGCACAACAAGATCGGTAACTTATCGCCTTACTTGCAGGTAGAGCAGTTCTTACGAGCACAAGCAGACAACATTGATTCTAGTGGGGCGTTGAACACAAACGACTTCGACTTCAATATCTCTTGGACACGTAATAACTTAAACCGTGGTTACTTCCCAACGGCAGGTAACCATCAGCGTGCATTCTATAAAATGACCGTACCTGGCTCTGACGTTCAATACTTCAAAATGCAGTACGATGTTCGCCAGTATGTGCCATTGACTAAAAAGCACGAGTTTACCCTCTTGTTCCGTGGCCGCTTAGGTTACGGTAATGGTTACGGTCAAACGGATGGTAACGATAACTTGTTCCCATTCTACGAAAACTACTACGCAGGTGGCTTTACATCGCTTCGTGGCTTTGGCTCAAACTCTGTTGGTCCTAAAGCGGTTTACCGTGATACATCTGGTTCAAACAATGGCGCAGATACAGCAACAGATGACTCTGTTGGTGGTAACGCCGTAGCGCTAGCAAGTGTTGAGTTGATTGTCCCAACACCATTTGCATCAGAAGAAGTACAAAACCAAATTCGTACCAGTATCTTCTTTGATATGGCAAGTGTTTGGGATACGGAGTTTGACTACCGCGATTCAGGTGCGGAATATGGTGACCGTTACTACTACGATTACTCAGATCCAACCAACTACCGCTCTTCTTACGGTGCGGCGTTGCAGTGGATGTCTCCAATGGGGCCACTAGTATTCTCACTAGCGAAACCAATTAAGAAATTTGATGGCGATGATGAAGAGTTCTTCACATTCACTATCGGTAGAACTTTCTAAAGAGGAAAATATTTTGAATAAAATGATCAAAGCGGCTGGGATTGGCCTTCTTGTACTGAGCTCTTCAATGTTTGCAAATGCGGCAGAAGCTGCACAGAAAATTGCTTACGTAAATACAGCTCAAGTTTTTCAAGCTCTTCCTCAACGTGAAGTTGTACTACAAAAAATGCAGAAAGACTTCAAAAGCAAAGCTGATGAACTGAAGTCAATCCAAGCACAAGCTAAAACAAAGATTGAGAAGCTACAACGTGACGGCGAGCTTTTGGGTCAAGACGAAGTTGAAAAGCTACGTATCGATATCGCGAAGCTAGACAGCGAGTACAAAGTGAAAGCACAAGCACTTGAAAAAGCAAGTGCGCGTCGTGAAGCTGAAGAAAAAGCGAAGCTTTTCAAAACGATTCAAGATGCAGTTAAGAAAGTCGCAGACAAAAATGGTTACGATCTTGTGATTGATATCTCTGCTTTGCAGTACGGCAAGCCAGAATACAATATCTCTGAAGACGTAATTAAAGCTCTAAAATAAGAAGTTATGAAGACATTGACATTAGCCGAATTGGCGACAATTACCGGGGGTGAGCTGTTTGGTGACGAGTCTCTCGTTGTAAGCCGTGTTGCCCCAATGGATAAAGCACGAGAAGGTGACGTAACCTTCTTGTCTAACCCAAAATACGCAAAACACCTTTCTGAGTGCCAAGCTACCGTTGTTATGGTAAAGGCTGAGCATAAAGATCAATGCGTTGGAAATGCGCTAGTGGTTTCAGACCCTTATGTCGCATTTGCTCGTGTGGTCCAAGCGATGGATACCACACCAAAACCGGCAGACGATATTGCACCAAGTGCTGTGATTGCCGCTGACGTTAAAATGGGTGAGAACGTTACAATCGGCGCTAACGCCGTGATTGAAACGGGCGTGGAACTCGGCGACAACGTAAGCGTTGGTGCTGGTTGTTTTATCGGTAAGAACGCCAAGCTAGGGAATAACACCAAGCTTTGGGCTAATGTCACTATCTACCATGAAGTGTCATTGGGTGATGACTGTCTCGTTCAATCGGGTACCGTCATTGGCTCTGATGGCTTCGGTTATGCGAATGACAAAGGCGAGTGGATCAAAATCCCTCAGCTTGGTTCAGTGCGTATCGGTAACCGCGTTGAGATTGGTGCTTGTACTACGATTGACCGCGGTGCACTCGAAGATACTATCATTGAAGACAATGTCATTCTGGATAACCAACTTCAAATCGCGCACAACGTGCAGATCGGATATGGTACCGTGATGCCTGGTGGTACTATTGTCGCGGGCAGTACAAAAATTGGTAAGTACTGCCAGATTGGCGGCGCGTCTGTTCTGAATGGCCATATCACTATCGCAGATGGTGTGGCGATTACAGGTATGGGCATGGTAATGCGCAGTATCGAAGAAAAAGGCCTTTACTCATCAGGTATTCCACTACAAACGAACAGAGAGTGGCGTAAAACTGCAACTCGAGTTCACCGTATTGATGAGATGAATAAGCGCCTGAAAGCGGTTGAAAAACAGCTGGAACAGAAAGAAGAAATTTAGAACAAGTTATCTTTCGCTCTGTATTTAACGTGAAAGCTAACAGGCTCTAGTTCCATATTCTGTACGAAGACTCGCGAAATGCGGGTCTTTTTCTTCTATAATGACGCGCTCTAAGTAGATTTAACTCCAAGATGGTGCGTATTTTGCTAGTATATTGCAAAGCGATTCGGCTTTACGACCTGTTGCCACGTTTGCCATCTTGGCGGCAAAAAATTGATATAGGAAGACGACTTTGACTACTGAAAAGAAAACGATGAACATCTCTGAAATTCAAGAGCTACTACCTCATCGCTACCCATTCTTATTGATCGACCGAGTGATAGACTTCCAAGAAGAGAAGTACCTTCACGCGATTAAAAACGTGTCGGTTAACGAACCTCAGTTCACAGGTCACTTTCCTCAACTACCAGTATTCCCAGGTGTTTTGATTTTAGAAGCAATGGCTCAGGCAACAGGCTTACTTGCATTTAAATCATTTGGTGCACCAACAGAAAATGAACTGTACTACTTTGCAAGCGTAGACGGCGCGAAATTCCGTAAACCAGTGGTTCCGGGCGACCAATTGGTTATTGAGGTAGAATTTCTGAAAGAACGTCGCGGCATTGCTGCATTTAGCGGTGTAGCAAAAGTTGACGGCGAAGTGGTATGTTCTGCAGAACTGAAGTGTGCTCGTCGAGAGTTTTAATATGATTCATGAAACCGCTAAAATCCACCCGGCAGCGGTGGTAGAAGAGGGCGCCAAAATTGGTGCTAACGTAACAGTAGGTCCTTTTACGTACATCACCTCTACGGTTGAAATTGGTGAAGGCACAGAAGTGATGTCTCACGTTGTGATCAAAGGTCACACGACTATTGGCAAAGATAACCGTATTTTCCCACATGCTGTCATCGGCGAAGAAAACCAAGACAAAAAATACGGTGGTGAAGACACAACTGTGGTTATCGGTGACCGTAACGTCATTCGTGAAGCGGTCCAAGTTCACCGCGGCACAGTGCAGGACAAAGCAACCACGATCATTGGTGATGACAACTTATTGTGTGTGAATGCACACGTTGCGCATGATGTTGTTATTGGTAACCACACTCATATCGGTAATAACTCGATTCTTGGTGGTCACGTTACTGTTGATGATTATGCCGGTGTGATGGCACTGTCTGCGATTCATCCGTTTTGTACAGTGGGCGCTTACGCTTACATTGGCGGCTGTTCAGCTGTGGTGCAAGATGTCCCAGCTTATGTACTCGCGCAAGGTAACCACGCTACTCCATTCGGCTTGAACCTTGTTGGCTTGAAGCGTAATGGCTTTGAGAAACCAGAGATTCGTGCGCTACAAAAAGCGTATAAAGAAATCTACCGTTCAGGTAAGACGCTAGAAGAAGTGAAGCCTATTCTGGCTGAAATGGCTCAAGAGTGGCCGGCTGTGAAGCGTTTCTCAGATATTCTGGAAACGACGGAACGTGGCATTATTCGTTAATTGGCGAATGAACCAATAAATAAAAAGATCGTGACCGAATTTGAGGTTACGATCTTTTTGTGTTTTATGGATAAGGCAAACCGTTATCCATAGCGCACAGGAAAAATAGCGAAGTAGATATGGAAAGACCATTACGTATTGGCATCATTGCCGGAGAATTGTCTGGCGATACGCTAGGTGAAGGCTTTATCAAAGCAGTAAAGCAGCAATATCCAGACGCAGAGTTCGTAGGCATTGGCGGTCCGAAAATGATAGCCCAAGGTTGCGAGTCTCTGTTTGATATGGAAGAGCTTGCGGTGATGGGATTAGTCGAGGTTTTAGGCCGCTTACCGAGACTTCTTAAAGTGAAAGCTGAGCTCGTTCAGTATTTTACTCAGAATCCGCCTGATGTTTTCATCGGGATCGATGCTCCTGACTTCAACTTACGCTTGGAGCTTGACCTCAAGCAAGCGGGCATTAAAACCGTTCATTACGTGAGTCCGTCTGTTTGGGCTTGGCGTCAGAAGCGCATCTTTAAAATAGAAGCGGCAACGAACTTGGTGCTAGCATTTCTTCCGTTTGAGAAAGCGTTTTACGACAAATTTAATGTACCTTGCGAGTTCATTGGTCATACCTTGGCTGATGCCATCCCACTAGAATCAGAACAAGCGCCTGCACGTGAGTTGCTTGGTTTAGAACAAGATAAAAAGTGGCTTGCTGTCCTGCCAGGCAGTCGTGGTAGCGAGTTAAAAATGCTCTCAGAGCCATTTATTGAAACCTGCAAGTTACTCCATAACAAATTTCCAGAACTGGGGTTTGTTGTCGCGCTTGTTAATCAAAAACGCCGTGAGCAGTTTGAACAAGCATGGAAAGAGCTAGCGCCAGAGTTGGACTTCAAGTTAGTTGATGACACCGCACGCAACGTCATCACCGCATCCGATGCTGTGATGTTGGCCTCCGGTACCGTAGCGTTGGAGTGTATGCTTCTCAAGCGTCCAATGGTGGTGGGTTATCGTGTGAATGCATTTACTGCTTTCTTAGCTAAACGTCTATTGAAAACGAAGTATGTGTCATTGCCGAATATCTTGGCGGATGATGAGCTCGTCAAAGAATATCTACAAGATGAGTGCACACCAGACAATTTGTTTACTGAGGTTTCTCGCTTATTGGAAAGCGACAATAAACCGATGTTAGATAAGTTTACGGAAATGCATCATTGGATCCGTAAAGATGCGGATCAACAAGCCGCAAACGCGGTTCTAAAACTGATTGAAAAATAGAGATTTATCATGGCTGTTAAACCAAAAGCGACCAAAACCAAAGTTGAACTCCCTCCGTTTGAATATCCGCAAGGTTACCAGCTTGTGGCCGGAGTCGACGAGGTAGGACGTGGTCCTTTGGTGGGAGACGTCGTCACCGCTGCGGTTATCCTTGATCCTAACAATCCTATTGAAGGGTTGAACGATTCGAAAAAATTGACCGAAAAGAAACGCATGGCGTTGCTTCCTGAAATCAAAGAAAAAGCATTGGCGTGGGCGGTCGGGCGTTGTTCTCCTGAAGAAATCGATCAACTGAATATTTTGCAGGCGACTATGGTTGCGATGCAGCGTGCAGTGGCGGGGTTACAGGTTCAACCTGATTTGGTGTTGATTGATGGTAACCGTTGTCCGGAGCTGCCAATGGATGCTCAAGCTGTAGTAAAAGGCGATCTACGTGTTGCCGAAATCAGTGCGGCTTCAATTATTGCCAAAGTCGTGCGTGACCAAGAGATGGAAGAGTTGGATAAACTTCATCCACAATTTGGCTTCGCGAAGCACAAAGGTTACCCAACTAAAGCGCACTTTGAAGCGATTGAGCAACACGGAGTGATCAGTGAACACCGCAAGAGTTTCAAGCCAGTAAAAAAAGCGTTAGGCATAGAATAATCAAACGATCTAATTGGTGTTATAAACCCAACCTCTTTAGGTTAGAATCCCCAACAAAATAGAGTTACACGGTACCTGTTAATGTCAGATCCCAAATTCATCCACCTGCGTGTTCATAGTGACTTCTCGATGGTGGATGGCCTCAACAAAGTTCCGCCAATCGTAAAGAAAGTTGCTGAGCTCGGTATGCCCGCAATGGCGTTGACCGACTTTACCAACCTATGTGGTTTGGTGAAGTTTTACGGTACGGCGCATGGCAGTGGTGTTAAACCGATCATCGGTGCTGACTTTAAAATGCAGTCGGACGAGTTTGGTGAAGAGCTGACTCAAGTGACTTTGCTTGCGGCGGATAATGTGGGTTATAAGAACCTGACGTTATTGATATCAAAAGCGTACTTACGTGGACATGTTCAACACCACCCTGTGATTGATAAAGCCTGGTTGGCTGAAATGTCTGAAGGCTTGATTGTATTATCCGGCGGTAAAAGCGGGGAAATTGGCCGCGGCCTTTTGAAAGGCAACCGTCAAATAGTGCAGGGGTGTGTTGATTTTTATAAACAGCATTTTCCAGATCGCTTTTATCTTGAGCTACTTCGTACCGGTCGTCCAGATGAAGAAACTTATCTTCACTTTGCGGTTGAATTGGCAGAGCAGCAAGACTTGCCAGTAGTGGCGACCAATGAAGTTGTATTCCTGAGTCCAGACCTATTTGATGCTCATGAAATACGCGTAGCGATTCACGATGGTTACACATTAGAAGATCCGCGTAGGCCAAAAAACTACAGTCCGCAGCAATATCTTCGTACAGAAGAAGAAATGTGTGAGCTGTTTGCTGATATTCCTGAAGCGTTAGAAAACAGTGTCGAGATAGCGAAGCGTTGTAACGTGACTGTGCGCTTAGGTGAGTACTTCCTACCAGCTTTCCCAACCGAAGGGATGAAAGAGACTGAGTTCCTAGTCATGAAATCCCGAGAGGGGTTGGAAGAGCGTTTAGAGTTCCTATTTCCAGATGAGGAAGAGAGAAAACGTCGCCGACCTGAATATGATGAACGTCTTCAGATAGAGCTAGATGTTATCAACCAAATGGGATTTCCTGGTTACTTCTTGATCGTAATGGAGTTCATCCAGTGGTCAAAAGATAATGGAATTCCTGTCGGTCCTGGACGTGGTTCCGGTGCTGGTTCTTTGGTGGCTTACGCACTAAAAATCACCGATCTGGATCCACTAGAATATGACTTGCTGTTCGAACGTTTCTTGAACCCAGAACGTGTTTCGATGCCCGATTTCGACGTCGATTTCTGTATGGATAAACGTGACCAGGTTATTGACCACGTTGCGGAAATGTACGGTCGCGACGCGGTATCTCAGATCATCACGTTTGGTACCATGGCGGCAAAAGCGGTAATCCGTGACGTTGGCCGCGTATTAGGCCACCCATTTGGTTTTGTTGATCGTATTTCAAAGCTGATCCCGCCCGATCCAGGCATGACGCTAGATAAAGCGTTTAAGGCTGAACCTGCACTACCTGAATTGTATGAGGCCGATGAGGAAGTTAAAGAACTCATCGACATGTGTCATATTTTGGAAGGCTGTACGCGAAACGCCGGTAAACACGCTGGTGGTGTTGTAATTTCACCTACAACAATTACCGATTTTGCGCCAATTTATGCAGACGCTGAAGGTCACTTTCCGGTTACTCAATTTGATAAAAACGATGTTGAGACCGCTGGCCTAGTTAAGTTTGACTTCTTGGGTTTACGTACCTTAACCATTATTGACTGGGCGTTAGGACTGATTAACCCACGCCTAGAGCGAGAAGGGAAAGAACCGGTTCAAATTGAATCCATACCGTTAGAAGACCCTGCCTCTTTCCGTTTGTTGCAAAACTCTGAAACGACAGCAGTATTCCAGCTTGAATCTCGAGGCATGAAAGAGCTGATCAAACGACTTCAGCCAGACTGTTTCGAAGACATTATCGCATTGGTAGCACTCTTCCGTCCGGGTCCTTTGCAATCGGGCATGGTAGATAACTTTATCGACCGTAAACATGGTCGAGAAGCGATCTCTTATCCAGATGAAAAGTGGCAACACGAGTCGCTAAAAGAGACGCTTGATCCAACCTACGGCATCATCCTGTACCAAGAGCAGGTAATGCAGATTGCGCAGATCTTAGCAGGTTACACGCTAGGTGGTGCGGACATGCTTCGTCGTGCAATGGGTAAGAAAAAGCCAGAAGAGATGGCAAAACAACGTGCTATCTTTGAAGAAGGTGCGATAAAGAACGGTATCGATGGCGAGTTGGCGATGAAAATCTTCGACTTGGTAGAGAAGTTCGCCGGTTATGGTTTTAACAAATCGCACTCTGCTGCTTATGCATTGGTTTCTTATCAGACTCTTTGGCTGAAAACACATTACCCTGCCGAATTTATGGCTGCGGTAATGACAGCCGATATGGATAACACGGAAAAAGTCGTTGGCTTGGTCGATGAGTGTTTCCGTATGAAGCTCACCGTGCTGCCACCAGACATCAACTCTGGCTTATATCGCTTTAATGTTGATGAAAATGGCGCAATTGTTTACGGTATTGGTGCGATAAAAGGGGTAGGTGAGGGTCCTATCGATGCGATTCTTGAGGCGAGAAATAAAGGTGGTCACTTTAAAGACCTATTTGATTTCTGTGCTCGAGTTGATCTAAAACGCGTCAATAAACGAGTGATAGAGAAGCTGATTTACGCGGGCGCGTTGGATCGACTAGGCCCACACCGCGCGGCGATGATGGCGTCACTCAATGATGCGGTAAAAGCAGCAAGTCAACATCACCAAGCTGAAGCGTTTGGTCAAACGGATATGTTTGGTGTGCTAACGGATGCACCTGAAGAAGTAGAGCATAAGTATACGCAGGTTCCGCCTTGGCCAGAAAAAGTGTGGTTAGAGGGCGAGCGTGATACCCTAGGTCTATATTTGACAGGGCACCCAATTAACGCCTACGTAAAGGAACTAAACAAATACACCAGTTGTCGACTAAAAGACGCAACGCCCACTCGCCGCGACCAATCTGTCACGGTGGCAGGTCTGGTTATTGCCGCTCGTGTAATGACGACTAAGCGTGGTACACGAATTGGCATTATGACACTGGATGACCGAAGTGGTCGCATGGAAGTGATGTTGTTCTCAGATGCACTGGATCGATACGCTGAACTTCTCGAAAAAGACAGAATTTTGGTCGTTTCTGGACAGGTCAGCTTTGATGACTTCAACGGTGGCCTTAAAATGTCGGCGCGTGAAGTTATGGATCTCGGCAGTGCGCGCGAGAAATACGCTCGTGGTTTGTCGGTATCGATAGATGCAAATCAGATCAACGATCAGTTTTTTGAGCAGTTCAGCCGTATTTTAGAACCGCACAAAGCCGGAACCGTACCCGTCAATGTATACTACCAGCGTGCCGACGCCAGAGCGCGGTTAACATTGGGCACCGAGTGGCGAGTTACGCCAAGTGATACATTACTCGACGATTTAAAACAGTTGCTTGGCAAAAGCCAGGTAGAACTCGAATTTAACTAAAAATTCAGCGCAATATGTTAGACGCTGGTAAACAAGGATTCATAGATGAGCCTAAACTTTCTTGAATTTGAAAAGCCAATTGCAGAACTAGAAGCGAAAATTGAAGCATTACGTGATGTCTCTCGTCACGGTGGTGATTCTGCGATTGACCTGGATAAAGAAATCGAACAGCTTGAGAAGAAAAGCTTAGAGCTGAAGAAAAAAACCTTCAGTGACCTAGGTGCATGGGAAACAGCTCAACTGGCTCGTCACCCACTACGTCCTTACACGCTGGATTACATCCAACACGCTTTTGAGGAGTTTGATGAATTAGCGGGTGACCGCGCGTTTGCAGACGACAAAGCGATTGTGGGTGGCATGGCTCGCCTTGAAGGCCGCCCTGTGATGATCATTGGTCACCAAAAAGGTCGTGAGACCAAAGAAAAGGTGAAACGTAACTTTGGTATGCCGAAACCAGAAGGCTACCGTAAGGCTCTACGCTTGATGGAAATGGCAGAGCGTTTCAACATGCCGATCATCACATTTATTGACACGGCTGGCGCATACCCAGGTGTGGGCGCAGAAGAACGTGGTCAATCTGAAGCTATCGCGAAAAACCTAAAAGTGATGTCTGGTCTTAAAGTACCAGTAATCTGTAACGTTGTTGGTGAAGGCGGTTCTGGTGGTGCACTAGCAATCGGTGTAGGCGACTACGTGAACATGCTTCAGTACTCTACGTACTCAGTAATTTCTCCTGAGGGTTGTGCTTCAATCTTATGGCGTGATTCAGACAAAGCGCCACAAGCGGCAGAGGCAATGGGCCTAACTGCTCCGCGTCTTAAAGAGCTTGAACTGATCGACGAAATCATCGAAGAGCCACTAGGCGGCGCTCATCGCGATCATGTTCAAATGGCAGCGAATATGAAAGCGACACTACTTCGTCAGTTAGAAGATCTAGAACAATTGGATGAAGAGGCGCTACGTGAACGTCGTTACCAGCGCCTAATGAGCTACGGTTACTGTTAATTTCGGTGATTGCTTTTAAGCGTTAGCTGATATCTCAATTGATAACAGTTAAAATAGAAAGGGTTGGATGAGAGTCCAGCCCTTTTTTGCACCTATCGGATCGTTTATGGAATCGCTTTACCTGCATTTTGCTCAAGTTCTCGGCCGCTACTATCAATCAGGCACTAAGGTTGTCTTGGCGTTTAGCGGAGGAGTGGATTCACGTCTTTTACTCGAATTACTCAGTCGCTACCAACAAGCGCACTCTGTAGAGTGTCACGCTGTGTATGTGCACCATGGTTTAAGCTCGAATGCCGATAATTGGGCCGATAAATGCTTACTTTGGGCACAACAAGTGGGGATATCGTGCTCGATCGAGCGAGTGAGCTTAGACATCAGCAATGGTGAAAGTATTGAACTTCTTGCTCGTGAAGCTCGCTACCAAGCCTTAACTAAGTACATTCAAGAAGGCGATATACTGTTGACTGGTCAACATGCCGACGATCAAATAGAGACTTTTCTCCTTGCGCTTAAGCGCGGTAGCGGGCCAAAAGGGTTATCTTCGATGGCGGAGAGTATGCCGTTTTCTTGCGGATCTCTAGTTCGACCATTGCTTACTATCAAGCGGAAGACCATCGAAGACGCCGCTACTAAATTAGGCTTGGAGTGGGTGGAAGACGAAAGCAATCAAGATACCCGTTATGATCGTAACTTTCTTCGTCATTGTGTTGTTCCTGAATTGTCTGGTCGTTGGCCGAGTATCCATCAAGCGGTTCAGCGCAGTGCAAGCTTATGTGCTCAACAAGAAGCACTATTGGATGAACTATTGAGCGCGGTGTTTGAACGCGCTTTACAAACGGATCTAAGTTTGAGTATTGAAGAACTGGCTAAGCACAGTGAATTAGCACGTGCGCGCTTGATTCGTATGTGGCTAGCTAAGCTTAATACTAGTATGCCGACTCAGGTACAACTCAATCTTATCTGGAATGAAGTGGCATTAGCTCAGCAAGATGCCAACCCCAAACTACAACTTAAACAAGGTGAAGTGCGCCGTTTTCGAAATCGTCTCTATTGGGTAAAGGAAACGGCTGATGTCACTAAGTGGCAAAGTACGATTCAAGTTGATGCGACTTTGTCGCTGCCTGAGGGACTCGGGGAGCTGACCTTAACGACGAGTTCTAGCAACGCAACGATTGCGCTTCCGAGTCAGCCAGAATTGCTTCGCGTGACCTTTAATCCGGAAGGCTTATCAGCGCATCCAACCACGCGTAATCACAGTCGAAAACTGAAGAAGTTGTTCCAAGAATACAATGTGCCAAGCTGGCTGCGTCGTCAAATTCCGATTTTGATGTATCAAGACCGAGTCGTTGCTGTGGCAGATCTGTTCGTTGATCAGGCATTTAATGGTCAAGATTGTGAACTTATTTGGCGCAGGTAATGAAAATTCATGCCACAATGTCGATTATAAAATATAAAAATCCTTAAATAATAATTGATTAGGTGAAGCAATGAAGAAAACAATCATGGGTGCAATGGTGGCGTTAACCATGTTCAGTGGGCAGGCTCTAGCTGCGGGAGATGCTGCAGCAGGTCAAGCAAAGTCGGGAGTATGCGCGGCGTGTCATGGCGCTGATGGTATTGCTGTCATTCCGGGTTACCCAAATCTGAAAGGGCAAAATGAGCAATATATTATCAGTTCAATTAAAGCTTATAAAAATAAAGAGCGAACAGGTGGGCTTGCTGCTGTGATGCAAGCTCAAGCTTCATTGTTGTCTGATGAAGATATCGCTAACCTAGCGGCTTACTACGCAAGTTTGAAGTAAACGCGAGTCTGAAAAAGCTTGGACGATTGGGCATTGAGCAGTCCTCATTGGGTTTTATCAACTCACGATATTCGCTATGTTAATTTGCTCAGCCTGGATTTTCGCTGGTGGATCAGAGACAAACATTGAATGTTGCGAAACGCTAAACGATAATAAGCGCAATCGATTGAAGCTTAAGGGATGAACATGAAAAAAATTGAAGCGATTATCAAGCCATTTAAACTGGATGATGTTCGAGAAGCGCTAGCTGAAGTTGGCATTACAGGGATGACCGTCTCTGAAGTGAAAGGCTTTGGTCGCCAAAAAGGTCACACCGAGCTTTACCGTGGTGCAGAGTACATGGTGGACTTTCTACCTAAAGTGAAGCTCGAAATCGTTGTAACGGAAGATGTGGCTGATAAATGCGTAGAGACAATCATTGAAACCGCGCAAACTGGTAAGATTGGTGATGGTAAAATATTCGTCACTGATATTGAGCGTGTGGTTCGTATTCGTACTGGTGAAGAAGACGAAGACGCGATCTAAGGTTTCTTGTCACTTGTTTCGTATTTATTATGCTAAAAGGGAGCCAAGTGGCTCCTTTTTTGTTGTTTGCTTATTAGTGAAATCATTTAACCCGAGATTGGTTGTTCTAGATTTCGGGTGCCTACATTCAGGTTTGTCGTATGTTTAAGCGTTTTTTTCTGGCGTTAGCTTTTCTCGTAATGGCGGTATTGGTTGGCTTCCAGGTTATTTTCACCGTACCAGATCAGCCGCAAATTATTACTCAAACAGGTACCGAGCTGACACAAGATATCAGGTGCATCGAATTTAGCGATTCAAAAGCTCTCGATCATGACGGCAAAATCAATGTGCTTGTCTGGAATATCTACAAACAGAACCGGGCTAATTGGCAACGTGCACTCGATGAGTTTTCTGCTGATAAGCAGTTACTGTTATTGCAAGAAGCCAGCATGACACCATCATTTAAACAGTGGTTGGTGGATGGTCGCTGGGTTAGTAATCAAGTGAGTGCTTTTAAGGCGCTGGGTAGCGGTGCCGGTGTAATTAGTATTGCTCAAGGGCAACCAGAAAAAGCCTGCGCTTACACCTCTAAAGAGCCGTGGCTTCGCTTACCTAAGTCTGCATTATATAGCCAGTATCACTTGAGTAATGGCGAGAAACTCGCAGTGGTGAATGTACATGCGATTAACTTCACCGTGGGTACAAAAGAGTATGTATCGCAGTTAACGGCGCTTGAAATGCTTTTAAAGCATCATGTGGGGCCAATTCTATTTGCTGGAGACTTCAATAGCTGGAGTGAATCTCGCGTTAATGCGATGAGGCAGGCCTTAAAGGCTGCGGACTTACAAGAGGTGACGTTCTTGCCGGATCATCGAGTCCAATTTATAACAGGGTTACCACTGGACCATGTGTTTTACCGAGGTCTGACGCTTAAGTACGCAAAAGCGCCGCAGAGCGACGCTTCCGATCATAACCCATTGTTATTGTCATTTACGTTAAATAACTAGCTTAGGTTACCACAATATAAAGTGCCCAAATAACGTAGAAGAATACCCATGGCAGGCTTGCTATCACCAAAGCTTGGCCACGTTCAAACTCCGTCCACGTCAGTACAACGCCGTAGCCGAGCACAATGTACCAAGGCAGAAGCAAAGGTAACGAGCTAGCGAAATGAGACCATTCGTTAGTAAGAGGCAGCTTTAATAGACCATTGAGGCTATTTAAATCGGCAGCGTAAGTCATTACCTGACCATGCTTGAGTAGCAAGCTCGCGTAGCTTGCTACATCGCCCAATACTGCTGGGAATAAGATAGCACACGATGCGGCAAACCATTTCCAGTAACCGTATTGTTGTTTGCTTGCCTTTGTTGCAAGAAAGAACCAAAGCGCGAGCAATAGTAAGGTGGCAAAGCGGTTGAATACATCATTGATGATCGCGCTTGCCATTAGCGTGTTTGGTTCTAATAGCTCAATCTGCTTCGGGTCGATTTGCTGAAATTGCGCAGCAAGTTGGTCACTGAGCCACGTGAAATCGACATTCGAAAAGTAAGCACCCCAGAATAAAAACGGACTAAGCATCAGGAAGATGAACGGTTGCCATCCCCATCCACCGCGTTGATAAAGCGCAAGAAAACAAGATGTTGGAGAACGAAAAATGTCCAACAGCATCACAAGTGGATTGCTTGATGGGTTCATACACTTACCTTCGTTACGTCAACGTACAACTTAAGCTTTTGACCTGGTTGTAAGTATTTTTTCTTGTGTAGCGAGTTCCATTTCACGATGTCGTTCGTTTTTACTTTGAACTTGCTTGCAATGCCGCTAATGGTGTCGCCAGAGCGAACGTTGTAGAAAACGGTACGGATCACAGAACCTTTGTCTGAGTCTTTCCAAATCACTAGCTTTTGACCCACACGCAATGGATCTTTAGGGCCCATACCATTCCATTTAGCTAACGATTTATACGACACTTTATTGTTACGTGCGATTGACCACAAACTTTCTCCAGACTGAACGACATGGGTGAGCTTGAGTTGACCACGAGCACGAGATTGAGTCTTGTTTAATCGGTTTTGTGCCGTTAATGCATATTTTGCATCGTCTTTTGTTGATGTCGGAATCAATAGGTATTGACCAATACGAATGTTGTTATTCGATAGGCCGTTGGCACGTCGAATGACTTTCGTGGTTGTGCCGTATTTATTAGCTAGCACGCTTAAAGAGTCACCAGATTTCACCTTGTAGCGAGCGACCTTCATCCCTTTACCGCGATTTTTCTCCACCTTGGTGAGAAAAGTCTCTTTTTTCTCTACGGGAATCAAAAGTTGGTGCGGCCCCTCAGGCGCTGTCGACCACTGGTTGTATGCTGGGTTGTAACTCTGCAACTCTTTTACGCTAATGCCGGCATAATCTGCGGCAATAGCCAGATCTAACTGCTCTTCTGGATCAACAAGCGTTAGAACAGGCTTGTTTGGAATTGCAGGAATATTAAGTCCGTACTTGTCTTGGTTTGCGATAACGTCAGCCAAGGCCAATAGCTTAGGAACGTAACTGCTGGTCTCTTTTGGTAAGTCTAATGAGAAGAAATCGATAGGTTTACCGAGCTTTTTATTCTTACGAATTGCGCTAGAAACTCGGCCTCCACCGCTGTTATAAGCGGCGATTGCATGTTCCCAGTTACCATCAAAACGCTCGTTTAGTTGTACTAGGTAGTCCAGCGCTGCATCCGTTGCTGCTGCCACATCTCTGCGACCGTCATACCAGTAGTTTTGCTCTAATCCCATCATTTTTCCGGTGCCTGGGACAAATTGCCACAACCCAGCCGCGCTACCATGTGAGTAGGCAAAGGCATCGAATGAACTTTCCACTACAGGAAGTAATGCAAGCTCCATTGGGAGTCCGCGCTCTTCGATACGTTTTGTGATCATGTATAGAAAAGGAGTCGCACGCTTAGATACCGTGTAAAGGTGATTTGGGTGCTTTAAATACCACGTACGGTAGTAGTCCACTTTCTTGTGGTTTGGGATATCCATGTCCAGCTGCATGGCGATACGTTGCCACACATCTTCTTGTTCTTGGGGGGAGAGAACTTTAGGCGCGTCGTTAGCGGATTTTTTTGCTAGTGACGATTTATTGCCCGGTTGAGCTTTTACTGCATTTTGCTTTGCAGTCTGCTCAGATTTATTGGTTTCTGGTGTAGAAGACGTTGAATCTGACTGAGTCAATTGACAGCCAGATAATAACAACGCCAACGCCCAAGTATACTTCAAACGCATGGATTCAGCCTATTTAGGGCCTGTTTATCTTCACCTGCCTGTCGCGCAACGTAATGTGCGTGGCAGTCGCAAGATAATAGACATCTTTTAAACACTAACTAATTTATAGAGGCAAAGAGCTTCTAATTATGCAATGGGGAGAAATTCAAATAGATTTATATCAACCCCAAACGTAAGAGAAGCGCCAGTGGCGCTTCTCGAAAAATCAGTCCCTGATAATACTGGGGTCTTGCAAACTTACAAGCAGAAAATGGTTAAAATTCGTTCTTCCACTCGCGTAAAGCAGTAAAAACCGAGCATGGATCGCTATTTTTAATGCGACTAGCAACAGATTGAACCACGTCAGGGTTAGAGGTTCGCAAGAACGGATTAATCCACTTTTCTTTGCGTATTGTTGTTGGAAGTGTCGGAATGTTGAGTGCTCGCAGTCGGTTTACATCGTCGCGATATTGGCGAAGTTGCTCATTGTCAGGTTCAACCGCTAGAGCAAACGCCACGTTACTCGCGGTGTATTCATGCGCGCAGAAGACTTGAGTTTCTTCTGGTAGAGACGTTAGTTTGCTCAGTGATTCAAACATTTGCTCAGGCGTACCTTCAAAAATACGACCGCAGCCAGCAGAAAAGAGCACATCACCGCAAAACAGTTTTCCGTCCCCAACGTAACCGATATGGCCCAAAGTATGGCCGGGTAACCCAAGTACTAAGAAAATCTCACCAAACAACTCCAGCTTGTCGCCTTCTTCCATTGGTGTCGTTAGGGTTGGAATTGGCTCTGATTTTGGGCCCACAACGGCGACGTCAGGAAATGCACGCACTAAGTCTGGAACGCCACCAATGTGATCGTTGTGGTGGTGCGTAATTAAAATCGCTTCTAAAGTTAATTCGTTAGCCTGCAGAAATTCTAATACTGGCTTCGCATCGCCCGGATCAACGACTGCGCAGCGCTTATCGCTATTTTGTATCAGCCAGATGTAATTATCATTAAATGCGGGTATGCTTTTGATCTCTAACACGATTCGTTCTCCGTCACCCATTTTAGTCAGGTGGTTAATGAAACCAGCACTCAGCAACAAAACTATACCACACCCGTCGACTTGGTCAGCAATGAACAACGGTCCGTGGGTGCTTGAGTCAATCCAGACCCGACTTGATGAATGGTGCCCGAAACTCTTCGGCTACCATATGCTCAAACTGGGCGGGTTGAGCTGTGAGCTAACCAGCTGTAATTGTAACATTCAACACCAAGTCAACGTAGATATCCAGAACCCGTTGCATAATGTGATTGCAGATGGTTACGAATTACCCTTTTTGGAAAAAAGCTTTGATGTTGTGATACTCGCTCATCAGCTCGACTATGCAAGCGATCCACACCGTTTGTTGCGTGAAGTCGATAGAGTGATGATGGATGATGGCTATGTAATTATTACTGGATTCAACCCATTAAGCTTGACTGGATTAGCGAGTTTGCTTCCATGGCGTAAACATAATTTGCCTTGGAGTGGACGAATGTTTACGTCGAACCGCATCAAAGATTGGTTAGGGTTACTTAATTATCAAGTGATTCATTGTGATCGTTATGCGCTGTTTCCGATGAAACGTTACCGTACGATGTGGACATGGTTGGAAAATAGTCTTGGTGATTGGGCATCACCCGCTGGGAGTTTGTATTACATAGTCGCGCGGAAACGGACATACCCTCTCAAGCCTATCAAACCGCATTGGCGCTTGAAGAAAAAGCTCACACCACTTGGGGTGATGAATCGAGAGGGTAACACTATGAGGAAAGAATCTCGCTAAGAGGGTTGGTAACCTGTATCTTCCTCAGTTGGGTTTTCTGCAGCAGTACGGGCTAGCTCATCACACATTTCGTTCTCACGATGGCCTGCGTGGCCTTTTACCCAATGCCATTCAACTTGATGGCGTGCGGTTTCTTTGTCTAGAGCTTGCCATAAATCGGCATTCTTCACGGGTTTTTTATCCGCTGTTTTCCAACCACGCTTCTTCCAGTTATGGATCCACTGAGTAATACCTTGGCGCACATATTGGCTGTCAGTCGTTAAAGTGACTTTGCAAGGTTGTTTTAACGTCTGCAGCGCGACGACAGCCGCCAACATTTCCATGCGGTTGTTGGTAGTTAACGTATAGCCTTTGGAAAGTGTCTTTTCTACGTCTTTGTAACGCAATACTATGCCGTAACCACCTGGTCCTGGGTTACCTAAACAAGAACCGTCAGTGAAAATCTCAACGTGTTTGGTCATATTTTTTGGTACTATTAGCCGAAACATTTAATAAAGCATAGTCTGACATACATAACCTTATGAATACCAGCAGCAATTCTGAATATAACCGCATTGTCGTTCTCGATACCGAAACCACAGGTATGAACCGCGAGGGTGGTCCTCACTACATGGGACACCGCATTATTGAAGTCGGTGCCGTGGAGATCATCAACCGTAAGCTGACTGGTCGTCACTTCCACGTTTATTTAAAACCCGATCGTGAAATCCAACCAGAAGCGGTTGAAGTTCACGGTATTACGGATGAATTCTTGGTTGATAAACCGGAATACGCGAGCGTGCACCAAGAGTTTCTTGAGTTTATTAAAGGCGCAGAACTTGTTGCCCACAACGCGCCCTTCGATACCGGCTTTATGGATTACGAGTTTGGCATGCTCGATCCTAACATCGGCAAAACGGACGACTACTGCAAGGTGACCGACACCCTTGCTATGGC
Organism: Vibrio sp. 1727; assembly: GCF_033344415.1. Classification (NCBI taxonomy): domain Bacteria; kingdom Pseudomonadati; phylum Pseudomonadota; class Gammaproteobacteria; order Vibrionales; family Vibrionaceae; genus Vibrio; species Vibrio sp. 1727. The sequence continues at coordinate 30,676 of NZ_JAWPOT010000013.1, read as the reverse complement.
GAAGAAAATCTTCCCTGGTAAGCGAAACAACCTTGATATCTTATGTGAACGTTACGGTATTGATAACTCGCACCGTACTCTCCACGGAGCTTTGCTCGATGCGGAGATTCTAGCCGACGTTTACCTCTTTATGACGGGTGGTCAAACGAGTCTAGAATTTAACGCGAATAAACAAGAGGGTGGAGTAGAAACCATTCGTCGTATTGAAGGAAGAAAAGCGCTAAAGGTTTTGCGCGCAAGTGCCGATGAACTAGAAGCTCACCAAAAAAGATTAGAGTTGGTGAACGACTGTATTTGGCATCAATAGGAGAAGCTATGTTGAGGGCTTTGTTGGTCGCGTTTTTAGCGATATGGAGTAGTCTCTCGAGTGCTGCGAGTGAATCTACAATGTCTTTGTTAGACAATCGCTTTCGAGTTGATCCAACCATCGAGCAGATCACGTTTTTGGTTTATCGTGAGCAAAGTTCTCAGCCAGTTGTTTTAGTCCGTCCTGACGGTAAAAAATACTATGCTTGGGGCTCTTACGACAATGTACGTTGGTATCAAGAAGCCTCACTCGATATTATTTCCGTTGATAACCCTATGCCAGGTCCATGGCAGGCTGTGGGGAAAGTTACGCCTAAAAATAACATCCGCTTAATTTCTCACCTAAAGCTCAGTACGGATCTGTTCCCAAACCGATTATATAATGGGGAAGCGCTTAAGTTTACAGCTCGCCTGACCTCCGACGGCAAACCTCTTGTACTGCGCGACTTCCTTGATCGCGTGAATCTGCGCGTGACATTTACCAAGTTTGTCGAAAATGAAGATGAGCTGATCAAAGAAGCACGTCCAGTGCCGATGGTTGTGGGTGAGTTTTCTGATGACGGCCGAGGCTTGGATGAAAAAGCAGGGGATGGTGTGTTTACGGTTCAGCTCCCAATAGACGTTGAGCCTGGTAAGTACCGCGCGCGCATCACGTCTGGCAATGGCGTATTCTTACGAGCGCAAGAACAAGTCATCTTGGTTTATCCGAACCCAATCTCTCGTACTTTTATTCAGGCTCGTAATTCCGATAAGCCACACCAATTAGTGGTGAGTGGCGAGCAAGGTATGATTGCACCAGGCTCTATAGCAGTCACAGTGAAAAAGGACGCTCCCGATGGTTTCATTAGTTACAGCCAAGGACAGGTCTCTAAAGATGGAATGAGAGTTACGTTGAACCTCAATAACGATTCTGAACTTGGTAAGTACGCCTGGCGCGGCGAGATCTTTGCCACTGATTTTGCAACCCAGCGCTCGTTGGCGTTTCCTATCCCAGAGCAAACCTTCAGTGTTGTTGATGAAGTTGATCTAGAAGCTGCTCGAATTGCAAAAGAAGCTGAATTAGCCGAGCAGCGTCGTATTGAAATGGAAAAGCAAATTATCGCTGAGCGGGAGGCTGAGCGTAAGCGCAGCATGATTATTATCGCGGTGGGTAATGTGATAATGCTGCTGATTGTGATCATTGCATGGATAGTCTGGCGCAAAATTAAAGCGAAGCGCGATGCCATGCCAGAGATGCAATTAGAAGTACCAAAGAAATAGTAGTAACACACACATAAAGCGAGAAACGGAGCCAATCGGCTCCGTTTTTTTCAGTTTAAGTTTGAGACAGAGTTTGATGTTTCTCATGGTCATTAATCATTTTATTTTAAAGTAACACCATGATTTAACGTTGATTAATCATAATAAAGCTCGCATGATACTGTTTACGTTTCGACTTGATTTTAGTGCGTATAGACGGAGTGAGTTATGACAATTGGAGAGTTAGGACTAGAACATTTACCACGACAAAAGGCCTTGGTTGAGTCAGCTTATGATGCCTTTTATTCTGAAAAAGACGTTGTTGCCGCGGTATTGCTTGGCTCCTTGTCATCAGGACAAGGTGACCGTATTTCGGACGCTGATGCTGTTGTATTTACTCAAAACAACTTCCATAAAGCCTCAGCGCCTTGCTTTACCCAGTTTGAAGCTAATAAAGACATTTTTTATCGCCTTGAGGGAGAGCACAACGAAAATGCGTGTTTCAAAAAATACATTTTTAATGACCTAACCAGTGCAGAGATTCATTGTTTAGATCTCTGTGACCCCTTCAAACTTTCTAAGCCATTTAAGACTTTATTTGATAAAGCTGATGTGATTGCGGGCATGGTTACTGATGAACCTGCGCCAAAGCATGAAGAGTTCCCAGTTTATACCAGTGGTGATCAAGGCCTGATCTGGGAACTCTTTGATTGTATTAAGTGGTTGAGCAGAGATAACCATGAGCTTGCTAAGTCCTACTTGAAAAAACTCTCTAAGAAACTCTAATTTGAGAGTCATCTCCGTTCCTCCCACTGAAGTTAGCTAGGCGGTTAGGTTATGAAATACAAAAAGCGTCAGAAGTATAAATACACTCTCCATTCTGAAGAAAAGATTGAGACTCACATTTCAGTGAGTCAGGCGTATGACAGCCCTTTTCTTAGTTTGTCCAAACAAGGCGTGTTAACGATTAAAAAGGGCTATGCATGGGATGGAGCGAGTGGGCCAGCGTTAGACACAAAAAACATTATGAAAGCTTCTTTAGTGCATGATGCTCTTTACCAACTCATGAGGGAAGAGGTGTTGCCACAAAGTGCTCGAAAGCATGCGGATACGTTGTTGAGAGAAACATGTTTAGAAAAAGGAATGTCTAGCTTCAGAGCAACTTATATCTATTATGGCGTCAGAGTTGTCGGCGGGTTCTTTTCTAGACCCGATACTTTGTGTGCTTAATGGGAACATCTTTCCAACGTTTAACTGTTTATTTATACAGTTTAGTTATGTAAGCTCCAAGGTGATACAAAGGAGTAGTACATAATGACAATAAGATATGAAGAGCATGTGCCAAGCCCGAAAGAATACTGTGATATGCGTATCAAAGCCGGGCTATCACCCAAATCGTTGAAAGCTGCTGAAGTTGGTCTACCCAATTCGTTATATGGCGTATCTGTTCGGGATGAAGGAAAGCTCATTGCAATGGGTCGGGTTGTTGGTGACGGGGCGTGTAACTTCGAAATTGTCGACGTTGCCGTTGATTCTGATTATCAAGGCAACGGTTTAGGTAGAAAAGTCATGGAATACATCGACGGTTATCTTTCTTCTGTTGCACTTGAAGGCTCTTACGTTTCTATGATTGCTGATGAACCGGTCTTTTACGAAAAGCTTGGTTATAGGCTGGTGGCTCCTAAAAGCCAAGGGATGACAAAAAAGTTTAAGCCAAAGGCGTAACACGTATTCAGCTGTGAAGATAAGCACTAGAAAACAGGAGTTTAATTTCCTGTTTTCTATATTAAATTTCTATTTAAGCCACTTCTGGAATTGGTTTGGGTGGCTGCTCTAAATCAGGCTCTTTTTGAACAGTAGGAATTTGTCCCTCACCCACAGCACTGATGTAACAGCCACTAAGTTTAATGGCAAGGTACATATCAGCTCGCAGTAAGATGCCTCCTTCACTGGTGCTGATACCAGTAAGCTCACACCATTGACGAAGACGTCGTTTCCTTCCTGCGAGGATTAAGCGTACGCCTCTCTTTTTCAAAGTATTGTGAATATCTGCCAGTGTTGCCATCACACTGAGATCCAAGTGAGTAAAGCTCGACACGGCGTCGATGACAACGCAACTTGCGTCTTTGTGATGCTCTGCCTGCTCTAACACTCTACGTTTAAAGTAAGGAGCGTTGAAGTAAGTTAGCGGTGAGTTAAAGCGGTAAATCACCATTCCAGGAATAGGCGAAGCTTTTCCTGAGTCGTCGATGGTCCGAATGGTACCTTTTTCATCCAAGCCAAGTAGCTGATCACTCGGTCGCATGACAATCCGTAAAAATTGAAACAGCCCTAGCAATACCGCCAAAGTGATCCCCGGTATTACACCCACGATCAACACAGAAATAAAAGTAATGATGGCCAGATAAAATGCATCCTTGTCACGAGATTTTAATTTCCAAATTGCTTTAAGATCGAGCAGCGATAGGGACGCAATGATCAATACAACACCAAGTGAAGCGATAGGGATGAACTGCAAAGGCTCGTAAATAAATACCGCAATAATGGCAATGGTGATTGCAGCGACAATCGAAACTAATTGAGATTTACCGCCATTTGCATCATTGACGGCTGTGCGTGAGTCAGCGCCGCTTATCGCGAAACCTTGTGAAAACGCTGAGGCAATGTTGGCAAAACCCAACGCCTGAAACTCTTTATTTGCATCAATATCATAACCGTTTTTAGCCGCGAAACTGCGGGCGGTGAGCATCATGCTAACAAAACTGACAATCGCAAGGTTGAGCGCCGGGACTACTAGTTCACGAACTTCACCTAGCTCAAATTCCGGTGTTTGAAACTGAGGGAAGCCACCTTGAGTGAGTCCGACAACCGATACGCCCATCTCTTGTAAATGGAAAAACCAAACTGACGCAGTAGTTACGAGGATCGCCAGCATGGCAGCAGGCCAAGTTGGTCGGTAGCGTTTGGTGAGCAAATAAACGACAACTGTCACGATACTCAGAGTTACAGTAGGCCAATGAAGATCGGTTAATCGTTGTGGAGCTTCCCATAAACGTTCCAGTAAATAACGTTGCTCGTATTTCAAACCGACTACTTTCGCAAACTGACCAACGATAATTGTGAGAGCAACACCGTTGAGTAGACCCAAAAGAATCGGGCGAGAAAGGAAATCTGCAAATACCCCTAGCTTGAAACGACTTGCCAGTACACACCAAATCCCCGTCATCGCTGTCATGGTCATAACCAACTGCCAATGTTTTGTGGGGTCACCTGCGGCAAGTGGTGTCACAACAGCAGCAATCACTGCACAGGTTGCTGCATCGGGTCCGACAATGAGTTGTCGAGATGTGCCCATCATAGCGTAAACCAACATTGGCAGTACACACGAATACAGACCGACAATTGCGGATACACCAGTTAACTGTGCGTAAGCTATGGCAACTGGCAGTGCAACCGCGACAACAGAAAAGGCGGCTCTAAAGTCGTTAACAAACCATTCTTTTTGATAATGCTTAAGCTGAACAAGCCCTGGGAACCACTGTGCGAGTAATATTTTAGCCAACGGATTTACCATATATGTGAGTGAGTTACTTAAAGTATACACCGCTTAGTTGGAACGTCTGTGAGTTAGTTATCACTGGAAATCGGGGGAAAGATTGGAGTGCGAGGATTTTATTGCGCAGGGGGGCTTTGTAGTGTGAGGTGTTATGAATCCGATTCTGGAAGCAATAAAAAACGGGAGCTGATACTCCCGTTTGTGGTCTCAGATTCTAGAGTTACGCGACACTATCCATCTGAGGGTATAGCGGCTTTGCGGCAAGCAGTTCCGGCTCAAAATCGTCAACGTTGATTGTATCTAGACGATGCTGTTCCGCTTCTCTGAGTAGATCGGCTTCTTCTTGCGTGATAAAGCCTTGCTCTAGCCCTTCCTGAGCAATCATATCCAAACGTAAGAATGGGCGACGCTTACCTTGCGCTTTACATACTTTGTCAAACACAGGTTCAGCTTGAAGAATGACTGACAGCGCAAGCTCAATCTTACCTGCTGCGTTGTGCTCGGTTGGTTCAAGGTATTGACCGCGACCAATGCGTGAGCGCGTTGCACTTGGCGTTTGTAGAATGCGCGCCACTTTACTGTCTAGTTTATCGCTTGGCGCTTTGCGTACACGACCGAATGGCATGATTAACACGCGCAGTGCACGACCAATCACTTTGTTCGGGAAGTTTGCTAAGAATTCGTCTACCGCCACTTCCGCTTGTTTCAAACTGTCTTGTAGACCCCAGTGTACTAATGGTAAATCTTCGACTGGGCGGCTATCTTGCTCAAAACGTTTCAACGTCGCAGAGCTTAAATATAGCTGGCTTAGAATGTCACCAAGACGCGCTGATAGACGCTCTTTACGCTTCAAAGAGCCACCTAGCACTGCCATTGAGATATCCGATAGCAGAGCAAGGTTTGCACTGTAACGGTTCAATTGTTGGTAGTAACGCTTGGTTGCATCCCTGGTTGGTGATGAAGAGCCCAGACCGTCGCTCAAACCAAACCAGATACTGCGCACTAGGTTACTCATTGTAAAGCTCACGTGACCAGCAAGCGCTTTATCAAATTTCTCGACAGCATTACTTGCTTCAGAATACGCCGCGTTCATTTCTTCAAGAACGTACGGATGGCAACGGATTGCGCCTTGGCCAAAGATGATCATTGAGCGTGTTAGAATGTTAGCACCCTCAACCGTTACTGCGATTGGCGCACCTTGGTAACCACGAGCTAGGAAGTTAGAAGGTCCCATACAGATACCTTTACCGCCTACGATGTCCATTGCATCGATGATGCTTTGCTGGCCGCGGTGCGTACAGTGATACTTCACGATAGCTGAGATAACTGAAGGTTTTTCACCTAAGTCGATACCCGCAACGGTTAAGTTGCTTGCTGCATCCATCACGTAAGCATTACCACCCAAGCGTGCTAATGGTTCTTCAACTCCTTCCATATGGCCGATCGGCTGTTTGAACTGACGGCGAATACGTGAGTAAGCACCGGTTGCCATTGCCGCAGTTTTGATGCCACCTGTTGAGTTTGAAGGTAGCGTGATACCACGTCCAACCGACAGACACTCAACCAGCATACGCCAACCTTGGCCCGCCATTTTTTCACCACCGATAATGAAATCGATAGGAACAAAGATGTCTTTACCGCGCGTTGGACCATTTTGGAATGGTACATTGAGCGGGAAGTGTCGGTTACCAATCTCAACACCTTTGACATCAGTTGGGATAAGCGCACAAGTGATGCCAAGATCTTCTTTGTCGCCTAGCAAACCTTCAGGATCGCGAAGTTTAAATGCTAAGCCTAGTACCGTTGCGACTGGCGCTAGGGTGATGTAGCGCTTGTTCCAAGTCAGGCGCATACCCAGTACTTCTTTTCCTTCCCATTCGCCTTTACAGACCACACCGTAATCTGGAATAGATCCAGCGTCAGAACCCGCTTCTGGACTTGTTAGGGCGAAACAAGGGATTTCCTTACCTTCAGCTAGACGCGGTAAGTAATGATTTTTTTGATCTTCAGTACCGTAGTGTTGCAGTAGCTCACCTGGGCCCAAAGAGTTAGGAACACCAACGGTAGACGATAGAACGCCAGAAACACCCGTTAGTTTTTGTAGCACCAAAGATTGCGCGTATGCTGAGAATTCCAGACCACCGTACTTTTTCTTAATGATCATGGCGAAGAACTTATGATCTTTCAGGTATTGCCAAACTTCTGGCGGTAAGTCCGCGAGTTCATGGGTCACTTGGAAATCACTCACCATGGCGCACACTTCATTCACAGGGCCGTCTAAAAAGGCTTGTTCTTCCGCACTTAACTTAGGTGCTTGAATTGCGTGTAGCTTTTGCCACTCTGGTTTGCCTTTAAATAGTTCGGCTTCCCACCAGACGGTACCTGCGTCTAACGCTTCTTTTTCGGTTTGAGACATAGCTGGCAGCACTTTCTTGAAAAGCACTAACGCTTTGCGGCTAATTAAAGACTGACGTACGCCAGGAACCGCGAGCACAGCTGCGGCGAGAACGTAAATAGCCCAACCAATAACGCCGACAGTACCAGCTACTGTAAGAGCCAGCATGGCTGCGGTGAGTAAGCTAATAGATTTCACGAGAGACATGCGGTGGTAGAGCGTAATGCCTAGCACGATCGCCATCGTGATGATTGAGAGCAAGATGTCCATATGTATTTTCCTTTTCAGACTTTATAAGTTTTGTACGTCTGTATGTTAGGTAAGAGGTCTAACCAGTTGGTTTAAGTGTAATCAAAATATTAAGGAAATGTAAAACATAAGATTGGATAAAAAGTGATCTAAGTAGAGTTAAAATTCTAAAGTTGAGATTTGAGTGATGGTTTCATGAGCAAGTTGACAAGTTTATTACCATCACTAATCTAAATCTGTTGGTTCACTATCGACACTAATTCTCGTTTGTGGGTAAACTCAGAGTAATCAAACCCGAGTTCAGGTTTATGAAATGTCCGATACCAAATTGGTATCAGAACAATTTGCTCAGTGAGTCAAGAGCTGACTGAAGCCGAAATAATAAAGAGAACGTCTTATGTACCATGATCTGATTAGAAGTGAATTAAACGAAGCTGCTGAAGTGCTCAACAAATTTTTAAGCGATGACCATAACATTGCGCAAATCGAAGCAGCGGCGAAAATGATTGCTGACTCATTCAAGCAAGATGGTAAAGTATTGTCGTGTGGTAACGGTGGTTCTCACTGTGATTCAATGCACTTTGCCGAAGAGCTAACAGGCCGTTACCGAGAAAATCGTCCTGGCTATGCTGGTATTGCTATTTCAGATCCAAGCCACCTTTCTTGTGTGAGTAATGACTTTGGTTATGACTTCGTGTTTTCACGTTATGTAGAAGCGGTTGGTCGAAAAGGTGACGTACTGTTTGGTCTGTCGACTTCAGGTAACTCAGGTAACATCCTGAAAGCGATAGAAGCAGCACAAGCGAAAGGCATGAAGACGATTGCGCTAACAGGTAAAGATGGCGGCAAAATGGCAGGCCTTGCAGATATTGAAATCCGCGTGCCACACTTTGGTTATGCAGACCGCATTCAGGAAATTCATATTAAGATTATTCATATCATCATTCAGTTGATCGAAAAAGAGATGGAATAATCGTTTACGGCCACCGTTTCGAGCTGTGTTGTTAGGGAGTTTTTTAAACCATGTGTGAATTGCTCGGTATGAGCGCTAATGTTCCAACGGATATTTGTTTCAGTTTTACTGGGCTCATGCAGCGTGGAGGTCGAACCGGCCCACACCGTGACGGATGGGGGATCACCTTCTACGAAGGGAAGGGCTTTCGAACCTTCAAAGATCCCAAGCCAAGTTGTGAGTCTAAAATTGCAGAGTTGGTACAAAATTATCCCATCAAAAGTCGTGCGGTCGTTAGTCATATCCGACAGGCGAATCGTGGTGGTGTTAATTTAGAAAATACTCATCCCTTTACACGTGAGCTGTGGGGTAGGTATTGGACGTTTGCGCATAACGGTCAGCTCTCTGGCTATCAAGACTTGCATACAGGTCGACATCGACCTGTCGGTGAAACAGATAGTGAACTGGCATTTTGCTGGTTATTGAAGCAAATGGAAGATCGATATCCTGAGCCACCAAAGGATATGGAGTCGGTATTCTTATATGTTGCTAAATGTTGTGATGAGCTAAGAGAGAAGGGTGTATTTAACATGCTTCTGAGTGATGGTGAGTATGTAATGACGTATTGCACCAATCATTTGTATTGGATCACAAGACGCGCACCGTTTGGAAAAGCCGCGTTGCTTGATGAAGATGTGGAAATTAACTTCCAAGAAGAAACAACGCCACACGACATCGTTTCTGTGATTGCAACTCAACCTTTGACGGGCAACGAAGCTTGGCAGCGTATGAAACCTGGCGAATACGGCTTGTTTCACCTAGGTGAACTAGTCAAAAATAATGCCTCTGAACTGGTAAATGTGCCGTTTGCGGCGGCTAAGCCGGGCAATCAAGCGCCAACCGAACCGTTAGAGTGATGGTCTCTTACTCTGAATATAAAAAATAAAGCTCGCTTAATCGCGAGCTTTATTTTTATGCGTTTTAAACCGAGGGCGGATACGGATGAGCATTCTTACTTTCTAGAGTGCTGGTAGTAGAGTCCTAGTCTCGCTAAGGCTTGCTGTAAAGACGTAACTGATAGAAATTTCTCATAAAACACCTCGTCAGTCTGAACGGTGAAGAACGAACCAGATTCAGAATCTACTTTCCGAGTGTTATGTTACTCAAGTGGTTATGGGATTTTTTAGAATGTTGGGTTTTAGGTTTCTAGTCTCACTACGGCTTTCTTGAATCAAGTTTATAAGTATTAAAACAACCAAGAGCAGCCCTCAGGCTGCTCTTTTGTGCTTGGAGTTTATTATTCAGGGCTACTCATCTGAGGCGTACCCATGTACGCCAAGCTCTGCGCCATCTAAATAGGCTTTACCATCCTTCATGATCAACCGCTCGTCTACCAGCCACTTAGCCACCATAGGGTAGATTCGGTGCTCCTGCGCCTGAACACGTGCCGCAAGTACACTAGCATCATCGTCTTCGAACACAGGAACTTTTGCTTGCAGTATGACAGGGCCACCATCAAGCTCTTCCGTTACAAAGTGCACACTCGTACCATGTTCTTTGTCGCTAGCATCAATTGCTCTCTGGTGTGTGTGTAGCCCAGGATATTTTGGCAGAAGAGAAGGGTGGATATTGATCATCTTACCCATGTAATGAGAAACAAATGCGCTGCTCAGAATGCGCATGTAACCAGCAAGAATAATCACGTCTGGTTGGTATTCATCTATTTGACTCATTAGCTCTGCATCAAAGCTTTCACGCGATCTGAATGCTTTAGGGTCGACAAAGTGACCGTCCACATCAAACTTTTTTGCACGTTCTAAACCAAAAGCATCTGCTTTGTTAGAGAACACGGCTGCCACTCGTGCGTTTGGCATGCTGTCTTCGCAAGCTTCCAAGATAGCTTGCAGGTTACTTCCGTTACCCGAGATGAGGACCACAATGTTTTTTAGGGTATGGTTTTTCATGATGTCGAGAGCGCCTTGGTATTGTAGGTTGGAGTTATGTAGCTTCTAAACTACCTACTAATAGAATGGTTTTTAGTGTCCTAGATAGCAAAATGAGGACCTAGTCATCTAGTGTCCTCATTCTTCTTATCTTTTGAGCTCGATTTGCAAATTATTGGATTTCAACTTGCTCTTCGTTCGCGTCTGCTTGTGCGATTTGACCAATCACCCACGCGTTTTCGCCTTCTTCTTTAAGAAGAGCAACTGCTGCATCTGCCTGGTCTTTCGGTAGTGCGACGATTAGACCTACACCACAGTTGAATGTGCGGTACATTTCGTGTGTGTCGACGTTGCCTTTCTCTTGTAGCCACTTGAAGATAACTGGCCATTCCCAACTGTTACCATCGATAACTGCTTTCGTGCCTTCAGGCAGTACGCGTGGGATGTTTTCCCAGAAACCACCACCAGTGATATGAGAAATCGCATGGATGTCGTGTTTCTCAATCATCTTAAGTGCTGACTTGATGTAAATTTTTGTTGGTTCCAGTAGGTGCTCACCAATAGTGCGGCCTGCTAGCTCTTCGCTCTTATCTGCACCAGATACTTCTAGGATCTTACGGATAAGGGAGTAACCGTTTGAGTGTGGGCCGCTTGAGCCAACAGCGATAAGTGCATCACCAGCAGCGACTTTCGTGCCGTCAATCACGTCTTCTTTTTCTACTACGCCAACACAGAAACCAGCTACGTCGTAGTCTTCGCCTTCATACATGCCCGGCATCTCCGCAGTTTCGCCACCAATTAGGGCACAACCTGCTTGAACACACCCTTCTGCGATACCTGAAACAACATCCGCTGCGGTATCAACGTCTAGTTTGCCTGTTGCATAGTAATCTAGGAAAAACAGTGGCTCTGCGCCTTGCACGATAAGATCATTTACACACATTGCCACTAGGTCGATGCCGATCGTGTCGTGCTTGTTCATATCCAGTGCTAGGCGAAGTTTGGTGCCAACGCCATCAGTACCAGAAACCAGTACAGGTTGTTTGTATTTAGTTGGCAATTCGCATAGCGCGCCAAAACCACCGATACCACCCATAACTTCAGGGCGACGAGTACGTTTTACCGCACCCTTAATACGATCCACAAGCGCGTTGCCTGCATCAATATCTACACCAGCGTCTTTATAGCTAAGAGAAGAGTTGTTACCACTCACAGGGAAGTCCTCGGTATTAAGTTGGATATGAAAACGGCGCTATTCTAACAGTGCTTAAACATAGATAGCAAACGTTTGCGTCTGTTTTTTTCTTTAGTGATTTATCCTGATATCCCTGTGAAAATCATGTATAATCTGAAGGTTTGTTTAAATATTGCCAACTATAGCCGGAGATGGACATGAAAGTTGTTGAAGTAAAGCACCCTCTAGTAAAACATAAAATTGGTCTAATGAGAGAAGGTGACATCAGCACAAAACGTTTTCGTGAGTTAGCGACTGAGGTCGGTAGCCTACTTACTTACGAAGCAACGTCAGACTTTGAAACAGAAAAAGTGACCATTGATGGTTGGAACGGTCCGGTAGAAGTAGACCAGATTAAAGGTAAAAAAGTAACCGTAGTGCCAATCCTACGTGCAGGTCTAGGCATGATGGATGGAGTTCTTGAGCACATGCCAAGCGCACGTATCAGTGTTGTGGGTATTTACCGTGATGAAGAAACGCTTGAGCCAGTTCCTTACTTCAACAAGCTTGCTTCAAACATCGAGGAGCGTATTGCGCTTGTTGTTGACCCAATGCTTGCAACAGGTGGTTCTATGATTGCTACTATCGATCTCCTAAAAGAGAAAGGTTGTAACCAAATCAAAGTGCTGGTACTTGTTGCTGCACCAGAAGGTATTGAAGCGCTAGAAAAAGCACACCCAGATGTTGAGCTATACACTGCGGCAATCGATGAGAAGCTTAATGACAAAGGCTACATCGTTCCGGGTCTAGGCGATGCAGGTGATAAGATCTTCGGTACTAAGTAATTCTTTGATGTATTACTATGACTGAACAGAAAAAGGCTTGGTGAAAACCAAGCCTTTTTTGTATCTACAAGAGGAGAAGAGTAAGACACGCCACCTAATAAAGCGGCGCAAACGAACTATTTAGCGCTTTCTTCTTCCATTTGTGCGTTATCCACAACGTGGTTTTCACCTAAATCGTTTGGTAGCACAAGGTTAAGAATAATTGCCACGATACCGCATAGGCTCACACCTTGTAGACTGAACTCACCAATACCGAAAGCCATACCACCAATGCCAAACACAAGGGTTACGGCAACAATCACTAGGTTACGAGACTTATGTAAATCAACGTTATTCTTGATCAGTGTGTTGAGGCCTACCGTTGCGATGGAGCCGAACAGCAGAATCATGATGCCGCCCATAACAGGAACTGGAATCGTTTGAAGAACCGCACCTAGCTTACCTACCAATGCAAGTACGATTGCGGTGATTGCTGCCCAAGTCATGATCACAGGGTTAAATGCTTTGGTTAGCATTACCGCTCCTGTTACTTCACTGTAAGTGGTGTTTGGTGGAGCACCCACCATCGAAGCTGCGATAGTTGCCACCCCGTCACCTGCGATTGTGCGGTGAAGGCCTGGTTTTTTCAGGTAGTTTTTACCTGTAACGTTTGAGATAGCAAGCATGTCACCTACGTGCTCAACCGCAGGTGCGATAGCGACAGGAATCATGAACAAAATTGCGTTGATATTGAACTCTGGCGCGGTGAAGTTTGGCATGGCTAGCCAAGCCGCTTGTTCTACGGGAGTGAAATCAACCACACCGTAGAATAGAGAAACAGAGTAACCAGCAAGAATACCACCAACAATAGGAACGAGCTTCAAAAAGCCTTTTGCAAAAACGCTAAGTACAATGGTTGTGAGCAGTGAGACCGCCGAGATAATGATCGCAGCATCACCATTAACTAGCTGTGCTGCTCCATCACCAGTTTTACCTACTGCCATGTTCACTGCTGTTGGGGCAAGGCCAAGGCCGATAACCATGATCACAGGGCCAACGACAACAGGCGGGAGAATTTTATGGATAAATCCAACACCGCGCACTTTGATCATCGCCCCTAGAGCCACATAAACTAAGCCCGCTGCCATCAAGCCGCCCATCGTTGCACCGATACCCCAAGTTTGGATACCGAACATAATAGGAGCAATAAACGCAAAAGAAGAGGCAAGGAAGATGGGAACAGAACGTTTAGTCATTAATTGGAAGAGGAGAGTACCGACACCGGCACCAAAGAGGGCTACGTTTGGATCAAGGCCAGTTAGGAGCGGCACAAGCACCAAAGCACCAAAAGCGACAAAGAGCATTTGAGCGCCTTGTAACGCGTTTTTCATAATAATTCCCTATTTTCAAGATACGCAGACAAATCCGGCGAATACTATCATCCTGCAATCGTTTGCAATGTTGCATAGATCAAACTTTCGATTGAATTTTTCCCATAAATAGCACTTTTGAGAGTTTCTTGCTTGCAAATTGTCCTCTTTTACGTGTCTTGCGTGAAGATGAAAAATGGACAGCCTAACTTGTTGAGATAGCTTAATAAGCAATGAGTTTATTATAAAAAATAGCACTGAAGCGCTGGTTGAGGCCCGAGTTAACAAAGCTGGTCATAATACAGACAATTTACTCAGTACTTACCTTGCTCAAGATTTGATAGTTGCTTATTATTCGGGTTCTTGTTCAGAGGATTATAAAAACTATGCGCTATTTAGCTCTCTTACTGATAGGTTGGTTGTCCCTACCAGTATATGCATTAACTCAGGTGGATATCTATCGTGCCGAAGTGGTTATCGACAGTGAGCAGAACGACGGTGAGTCTTTGGCTCGTCAACAAGGTATGCAGGATGTGATTGTTCGAGCGACCGGTTCTCAATCCTCTTTAAGCAATCCAGTGATTAAAAAGGCACTCAGCTCAAGTGCGCGTTACATTTCTCAACTGAGCTATGGGCAGGTTGATGGAAAAGCGAGCCTAAAAATGTTGTTTAACAACGACCAAATCAGCTCTCTTTTAACACAAGCACAATTGCCATCTTGGTCGCCAAATCGTGCCAATATTTTAGTTTGGATGGTTGAAGAACGGGGTTACGATCGTAACATTGCGTGGGAACATTCTGAATCTTCAAATGTTGCAGCACTTCGTAGCGCAGCGAAATTAAGAGGCCTACCAATCACTATCCCGGTTGGGGATTTTGATGATGTGACCGGTGTTAATGTCTCTGATCTTTGGGGCGGCTTTATTGAGCCAATTGGTCAAGCCAGCCAGCGCTACCCAGCTGACGCCGTTTTGGTTGTACGAGCTCAAGGTGAACAAATTCGTTGGACACTCTACGACCAGTCGCCAACGAGAATTGTAGAAGCGCAACGTTCTCCGCGTAGCGGGTCTGCATCAGGTGCTAATGCTATTGCAGAAATGGTGGATGGCATCGCAGACTACTATGCAAGTAAGAGTGCGGTTGTGGTTTCAGGAAAGTCTTCAAAAGCGCTAGCAGTGAAAGTCCTTAATGTAACCTCTGCAACGGACTTCTTCCGTTTAGAGAATGCGTTAAAACAACTTAATTCGGTTGCGGGTACAGAGATTAAGCGTGTTCAAGGGGACGAGTTAACGCTCAACATCCACCTTTTGGCATCACAACAAGCTTTTGAGAAAGAAGCTTCTTCTATTTCTCAATTAATGGTTTTTGAAGATCCTTTAGGTGAAGTTGATGCCCCAGCTTCAACTCAAGAAGAAGAGCCATTGGTTCAGAGTAATGAAGCAAAAGACGCCGCGACGCCAAAAGAAGCGCAGCCTGAAGTACCAGTAGATATTGTGGCAGAAGCAAGTGACGAAACACAGCCAACTCAGCCGATGATTGTGGAGCCTGTCCGAGAACAGTATGACTTGATCTACGAGTGGCGCTCGGCATCGTAATCGCCTTGGTAGCGTTCCAGGCGTGAAACGCAACAATGTGGTAAGCATAAAAAAGAGTCGCAATAGCGACTCTTTTTGTTTTCTAAATTCGTATTCGAACCAATGATCAGTGATTGACTGCAATTGGCGTTATTTATTGAATTTCGCTTTTTCTTCTTTTTCTACTTGAGAGAGGCGTTTCAACTTAAGACCTAGCTCTTTGCCTCTCGCTCTAGCAAACAAAATATTGCCAGCGAAACCGAGTGAAGTCAGTATCAGTTCCACTGCCGCAAGCCAGCGTTCACCCCCATCCACATAAAGGATGGTCAGCGCATGCAAGAAATACAGCATAAGAACAAAGTTAGCCCAAGCATGAGTGTAAGGCTTACCTGCCAAAATACCAGGCAACGGAAGTAGTAGCGGAATACACCAAGCAATAGCAAGTGTTGTGCTGCTGAGGTGAGGGTGAGGGGATAACGCAAGCTGCCAAATAGCGACCCAAGCTAATAATGCTAAGTTGCCAAATAAAGCCAGGTAACGATAGGTTTTAGCCTGTGTACCGAGTGGTGTTTGGTCTAAAGAGTCAGACATCGATTAACTATCCTTGATTTTACTAACAGACTTTTAGTTTTAACGCTGCAGTTGCCAGCCTTTTGCCTAATTGTTGTGCCAGGCGAATCTCTTCACTGCTTAGGGTTGCCTCATGGCCTACACTGCTGGCGCCATACGGAGTGCCTCCGGACTGCGTAGTGTGTAACTCTGGCTCGGAATAAGGAATGCCCAAAACCATCATCCCGTGATGCAATAAAGGGGTCATCATGCTTTGTAACGTTGTTTCTTGACCACCATGCATCGAGGACGAAGAGGTAAAGACACAAGCAGGCTTATCGATTAAGTCACCACTGACCCATAAAGATGTAGTCTGATCCCAGAAGTGCTTTAAAGGCGCAGCCATGTTGCCAAACCAGACGGGACTGCCAAACGCTAGACCGTCGCACGTTTTCAGTTCCTCTAGAGTAACAATTGGATCAGAAGGGGAGTGTGAGTGAGGTGACAATTCTTCAACTGTACGCAAAATTACTTGGCATTGAGGAGTCGATTCGACTCCTCTTGCTATTTGTCTTGCCAGTTGTTTTGTCGAGCCATGACGGCTGAAATACAAAATAAGGATCTGGCAATCCATTTATAAAATATCCAACACTTGCTCTGGTGGGCGACCAATTTTTGCTTTGCCGTTAGCAACGACAACCGGACGCTCAAACAACTTTGGATTTTTCGCCATTGCTTCGAATAATTGCTCATCGCTGACGGAGTCTTCGCCTAAGCCAAGCTCTTTATATTCACTTTCTTTAGTGCGCATCATTTCACGTACAGATGAAAAGCCAAGCTGGGCGTACAGCGCTTTTAGTTCATCCACGTTAAGTGGTGTGTCTAGGTATTTGACGACTTCCGGTGTAACACCATTTTGCTCAAGCAGTTCAAGTGTTTGACGGCTCTTTGAGCAACGAGGGTTGTGATAAATCACGACTGACATGGTTTTCTCCATTTCGTTATTGTAATGCCATGAATCGATCTCTTTGGATCATGAGTTGGTCGATACGGGCATCGTATCGCGCTTGCTCTAAGCTGCCCAACTTGGCCATTTTACTTGCTTCACTATAATATTGAATCGCTTTATTCCAATTTGCTCGCAATGCCAAAATTTCCGCTCGAGCAGCCAACTCTTCATCGCTACGCCCTAGCGCGTGGTAGCTTTTCGATATTAGGTGCCAGCCATTTGTATCTTCAGGATAGTCATGAGTGTATCTTTGAAGAACTCGCGTGGCTTGATCGTTTTTATTGTCCTCAAGTAGTGCATTGGCATAGTTAATGGTCAATACTTTATTTTGAGGGTTCCGAGATAACGCTTTACGGAGCATCTCGGTCGCTTTTTCTGGCTGCTTCTTCTCGATGTATAAATCCGTCATAGCGTCCAAGTAAAACGGGTTACTTGGGTCTTGTTCCAGTAACTTTTTCAAAATTGGTTCCGCTTGAGATAGGCGTTTATTGTCTAAATGCACGAGTGCTCGACCATAATCAAAAGCAGGTGTAATGTCCGCAGAGGCTTTCTTTTGGGTTCTCTCAAACCAGCTCAGGGCGGCTTGTCCATCAATGCCAGCGTAACGAGCGACAATGCGCGCGCGAGCTAGATGATAGTCTATTGAAGGCACAACACGCATTGGAGGATAGGTTCTTGCTCGCGCACGGCTATCGGTAATTCGATCTTCAGGCAGAGGGTGAGTCAGGAGCATTGGTGGCGGTTTACTCGCATAACGATACTCATCAGCAAGACGGCCAAAAAACCTTGGCATTGCTTGAACATCAAAACCGGCTTTTGCTAGTGTCGAAATACCAAAGCGATCCGCTTCTTTTTCGTTTGCACGAGTGTAGTTGATTTGACTTTGCATGTTGCCCGCGGTTGCTGCTGTAATTGCAGCCATCCCCGCTTCGGGTGAGGCAATTGAAAGCAGTAGTGCCCCCGCAAGTGCGGCTAATGTGGCCGGAGAGCGGCGTGCTTGTTCTTCCATACTCCGAGCAAGATGACGTTGTGTGACGTGCGCTATCTCGTGAGCGACAACAGAGGCCAGCTCACTTTCTGAACGAGCATGAAGAAACAACCCAGAATGCAGCGCTACATAGCCACCAAAAAATGCGAACGCGTTGATATTACGGTCGCGAATCATAAAGAAGTGGAACGGCGTTTTTACATCATTCGCATTGGCCACTAATTTGTGCCCAAGAGAGTCAATATATTCATTGATGACAGGGTCATTAACGATAGGTTTACTGGCTCTGAGCATACGCATATAGGCGTCGCCATAAATCAACTCTTGGTCTATTGAAAGCGTGCCACCAGCAGCTGTGCCAATGTCTGGCAAGTCAATGCTATTGGCATAAGTTGTCGGCGAACTGATGGCAGCAGCAAGACATAAGCAAACTAGCGAGCGAGTGCGTTTTAACATACGTTTAAAAGGTTCTCCAAAATACATAAGCATGTGGTTACAGGTCGAGAGCCTATTAACAGCGCCACATACGTTTTGGTTATCCGTGAGGATATAAGCTAGCAGTAAGACCGGAAATAAATGAATTGGTTTCGTAAATTATTTTATATCCGAGCTATTTCAGCATGTGGTTAAATCATGTCAGAAGTGCTAGCACCAGCTCAAAAAGCCGTTACAATACAACCCTATCATAAGTGCAGAGCAATACAATGGAATCCATGTTACTTGATTTGCGTGAGCAACGTTGTCCTATGGCACTGTTACTTGCAAAGCGTCATGCTGCTGAGGTCTTTCAAGGAGAAGCAAAGCAGTATCATCAACTTGTCATTCAAGTGGTGGACAACAGCTCTAAACGAGACATTGTGAACTATCTTAGTGCCCAAGGGTACTCAGTTGATTGCCAATCTACATCAGAGCACTACACATTGACTGTCTTCAATAAGGAATCCGCATAAGATGTTTGAAATGGTTAGTCGTTGGTATAAACGACGTTTCTCTGACCCTCACGCAGTAAGTCTCGTCGCGATCTTGCTGTTTGGCTTTATCACCATTTACTTCTTTGGACACTTGATTGCGCCATTACTTGTCGCGATCGTTTTGGCTTATCTACTTGAATGGCCAGTTGTCAAAATGTGTCGTATGGGCGTGCCGCGCACTTTGTCGGTTATTATCGTGATCTTGGTCTTTGTCGGGTTAATGTTAATTGCGTTGTTTGGCTTGGTTCCGACGATTTGGACTCAGGTCGGTAATCTAATTAACGATATTCCGAACATGTACAACGGGCTACAAAAGTTTATTGTCACATTGCCAGAGCGCCATCCTGAACTAGCCAATTTAGAAATAGTAGAAACCGTGGTGACGAACGCCAAAAACCAAGCACTGGGGCTGGGTGAAAGTGTCGTCAAAGGGTCGCTTGCTTCATTAGTTAGCATTGCAACGCTAGCGGTATATTTGATCTTAGTGCCACTCCTTATCTTCTTTTTGCTTAAAGACAAAGAAGAAATGCTGCGAATCGCAAGCGGTATTCTGCCGAAAAACCGTAAATTGGCGAATAAAGTTTGGCATGAAATGAACGAGCAGATATCAAATTACATTCGCGGTAAAGTGTTAGAGATTTTAATCGTGGGCGGTGTGAGCTACGTAACTTTTGCCCTTTTAGATCTTCGTTACTCGGCGTTGCTTGCCGTAGCCGTTGGTCTGTCGGTTTTGATTCCTTATATCGGTGCGGCGGCTGTTACTGTGCCTGTTGCCATCGTTGGTTTGTTCCAATGGGGCTTAACGCCTCCGTTTTATTGGTTGTTGCTTGCTTACGGTATTATCCAGGCGCTTGATGGTAATGTGTTGGTTCCTGTTCTGTTTTCCGAGGCAGTAAACTTACACCCAGTTGCTATCATTGTGGCTGTATTAGTCTTTGGTGGGCTATGGGGTTTTTGGGGGGTGTTCTTCGCCATTCCTTTAGCGACATTAGTCAAAGCCGTATGGCATGCATTACCAAGCACGGAAGAAAACGAACCTGTCGAACAAGAGTAGTTGTTACCAAAGGTACGATGGTTAAAAGAAAGCCCAGCAGTTTGCTGGGCTTTTTGTTTGTAGAAAAACAATAGCGTTTAAGCGTTTAAGCGTTTTCGTTTAAGTAGTTTAATACGACTTCGTGGTGATCTTTGGTTTTGAACTTGTTGAACACATGTTCGATCACGCCTTCTTCATTGATCAGAAAGCTAATGCGGTGAAGACCGTCGTATACTTTGCCCATGAATTTCTTTTCGCCCCAAACGCCGAACTGGTCAGCAACGGCATGATCTTCATCGGAAAGCAGAGTGAAGTTTAAATCATCGCGCTCGATGAACTTGCCTAGGCGCTTTACAGGGTCGATGCTTACGCCGAGTACCACCACGTTATGTGCATCGAGTTCAGCTTTGATGTCACGAAGGCCTTTTGCTTGTGTAGTACAACCCGGCGTCATCGCCTTAGGGTAAAAGTAGAAAAGTACTTTCTTGCCTTTAAAGTCTTCAAGAGAAACGGTATTTCCGTCTTGGTCGAGCAAAGAGAAGGCTGGCGCTGGCGAGCCTGCTGTCAGCGTATTCATTTTGATTTCCTTTACTTTATAGTGTGTTTTTAATGAAATTCAGAGAACCTTGTACGTTGAGCGACTTACAAAGTTCATCGAAGTCTTCTTGTAACTGCATCAAATTAAAATCCGCGCTTACAGATGCAGTAATCGCAATATGAAACTGGTCAGAATCGAGTTGAATTTTCGACTTGCTGATGGTTTGCGCGCTAAGAGAGTCTAAACCAATCTGCTGATCAGCGAAGAACTTAGTAAATTTTTCAGTTAACCCAGGGCGGTCTTCAGACTCAATAAACACTTCCATGGTGTAGCTGTTATCGAGCAGTTCGTGCGCCGCTGTGCGTTTCATGATCGTAATAAGGTCATGTTCTTGGCCAAGCAGGGGCAATTGCGTTTCAACTCGAGTCACGCTGCTGGCGTTCCCAGTCAGGAGCATGATCAGCGTAAATTCACTGCCAAAGATAGCGATACGGCTATCGACTATGTTACAACCAGCTTGAGTAACGAGCTGTACGACTTGGTTACAAATGCCTGGACGGTCCGTTCCAACTGCTGTAAGTACCAGATGTTGCTTCATAAATGAGCTTCTTGTCCTTTCTTCAATAGAGAGATGTTAGCACAGATATTGCGAAGAAATATCGAGCCAGTTCTTTTTTAGTCTATAAAAAGCAGGAGGATGTTGAGGGGAGCGGTGGGAAATAAACAGTAAATGCAGGCTACAGGATAAACAAAACGTTTGCATGATGTGCTTGCCTATTGTCTGGCCGTTTTATTCACTTAGATCTGACTTGGCTAACAAGACCAAAGAGTATATTTTCCTTGCTTGTGCTCTTCAGTATTTTCCAAATCACTGATAGATTCTAAAGTCACTCGAAAGCCCAACACGATTATCAATATTGCCGTTAATCAAACTAAATAGAGCAATTAAGTTGCTAGACCTCTAACAACTGGTAATTATTCATTCATTTGTACTTTGTAAGCGAGTTTACGCTCTTGTGTTTTTCAATCGCATTACAGTACCATGCAGAAAGAGTTAAATGAGGGAGATAAACATGTTTTCAGGAAGTATCGTAGCGCTGATTACGCCATTCAAAGCAGATGGCGAAGTAGACTTTGACGGTCTGCAAAAGCTAGTAGAGTACCACGTTGAAGCGGGTACAGACGGTATTGTGGCAGTAGGCACAACAGGTGAGTCAGCGACACTGACCATTGAAGAGCATGTAAAGGTCGTTAATAAAACTGTTGAGTTTGCCGACGGTCGCATCCCTGTGATTGCTGGCACGGGTGCAAATGCAACCCATGAGGCAGTAACATTTAGCAAATTACTGGCTGATTCTGGTATTGCTGGCTTCCTGAGTGTGACACCGTATTACAACAAACCAACTCAAGAGGGTTTGTTTCTACATTACAAGGCAATTGCCGAAGCGAGTGATGTGCCTCTAATTTTGTACAACGTACCAGGCCGTACTGCTGTTGATATGCAGCCAGAAACAGTGGCACGCTTGTCAAAGCTTGATAATATCGTAGCTCTAAAAGATGCAACGGGCGATTTGGAACGAATTGCAATTCATCGTGAACTTTGTGGCGAAGATTTTATCTTACTAAGTGGCGATGATGCGACAGGGCTGGATTTTGTGAAACTTGGCGGCAATGGTGTTATCTCGGTAACGAACAATATTGCAGCTAAAGACATGGCAGACATGTTCCATTTGGCAAGTGAAGGTAAGTACGAAGAAGCAGAAGCGATTAACCAACGCTTGATGACTCTACATAAAAACCTTTTCATCGAAGCAAGCCCTATCCCAGTAAAATGGGCAGCGCAAAAGCTTGGTTTGATTGAAGAAGGTGGTTTGCGTCTTCCTTTAACTACGCTTTCTGAAAAATCGCAGCCGATCGTCGAGCAGGCGCTAACAGACGCCCATATTTATTAAGATTGAGCTATTAAGATTGAGTTACTAGGATTGAAGTTCATACTGGGGGCCAAAGCGCCCTCGGTGTTTTAGGAGTATAGATGAAGCTTTCAAGCCAGTTAGTGTTAAGTTCATTAGCTGTATTCGTATTGACTGCCTGTTCAGGTGGTGCCAATCAACGTCGTCAAGCAAAAGATGACTTCGAGTATTTGAACTCCCCCAATTTGGGTGAGTGGAATGTCCCACAAGGCGCACAGCCACAGTTTTATCCGAACTATGAGATCCCTCAGGGTAACTATGCTGGTGGTGTAGGTAAAGATGTCGACATTCGTCCACCTCAACAAGTCCTAGAGCTTATTCCTGGTGCACGTCTGGACCGCAGTAGTGATGGTGAAGTGACCCTTTGGCTACTTCGTCAAGATGAACTAGACAAGGTTTGGCAAACCGTACAAAACATGGTTGCGGCTAACGAGATTCCAGTTGAACGCCAAACAGACTCTCGCATCGAGACAGGATGGGTGACTTGGGATTCGCCAGATGAAGAGCTAGAAATTGGCAGCCGATATGAAATCGTACGCGCTGAAGCAAATGGTCGACACGGCTTTAAGGTGAGCCTTATTGACTGGCGTGAAGGCAATCAAGTGAAAGAAGTAACGGTGACCAACCGTGAGCGCTACAATGTGTTCATGACGAACTTGGTCACCGCTCGCTACGATCAAGAAGTGCGTGAAGAAGCACAGCGTAAAGCGCAAGAGTTGGTTAAACAGATCCCAATCACAATGGGTAAAGACCGAAGCGGACTTCCTGTGATTATCGCGCGTGCGCAATACAACATGCTTTGGCAACGTCTGCCTAATATTCTACCTAAGATGGGCTTTAAGATTGAAGAGCGTAGCCAGTCTCAGGGCACAATCACTGCGAAATATGCGTCTCCGGATGATGAATTCTGGAACGATATCGGCGTTAAACCAGTGGAGTTAGCCGCTGGTAAGTACACATTCTTACTTGGTGATTTAGGCAACCGTACGTCTATCAATATCACCGACTCCTCTGGCAAGCCAGTAGAAGAAGAGTTTTTGAAATCACTAGCGCCTGTATTGGCTGCAACAGTGAAGCAGTAAACAAAGCGAGCTTAACGCGGCGTGTTTACTTAATGATAGAAAAGGGACCTAGTGGTCCCTTTTTTGATGTTTAGATTAAATGTGTCGAGATGAAGCTGGTGAGTAACTAACGAGGCTCGTTTTTGTTTTTATCTTCTTCAGCGTAGCGCTGTTTATCCAATGTGTTCAGCTTATCTAAATCGTTCTTACGGCTTTTATCCATCTGACCAAACTTCATTTTTGCGGTGTATTTGAGTGCGGCAATATTACCAATGACCACGCTCAACACTACAATAATAATGACCCAAGGATTGGTGAGTATTTCTATCATAGAGCCTCCGGCGGCGTGATATTGTGAATAAATTTGGCAACGACGTTATCCAAATTATTCAGTATGACGTCAATCCCTGCAATGTTGTCGGTCTGATTTTGTTTAATCAACTGGCTTCTGAGTACATCAAGCGTCAACTGTTCGAGGCATTGCTGCCCGACAGCGCGGTGACTAATGTGCCAAGGCTCAATCGAAACTCCACCTAAATCATGCTGATAAGGAAAGAAGAAACCGAACCGACCAAGGTTGGCTTTTAACCATTGGTAGAACGCCTGCTGGTGGCCTTCAAGATACTCCCAAGGTTCCAACTTGAGTTTTGTGTCAGCAGGCAATAAATTGCGCGCATAGACATCAAAATCACAACCCCAATGATGACGACTTCCTCCGGGCAATGCCGACCAGCGCAAAATGGCCATCAATTTCTCTTCGTCATTTAACTCTGCTTTATTCAAAGGGCGGGAGTTGATGTCGAGAATTGGCAACTCACCAGAAAACTTCCCGTTCCAGATGGCTTTTTGGCGATTAAAGTCACGAAAACCACTGGCGATTTCCATTTTGAAACCTGCTTCGGTTGCGGCATTAATCATCTTCAATAAGTCATTGACTACTTTAGGGTGAAGCATAAATGCCTTTTGCCCCACTAGTGCGGATTGAAGATGAGAATCAGTGATTCCGGTGAGTTGCTCTGGTGTCATTGTGTTCTCGCTGATTACTTCGCCAATAGGTGTTTCAACGTGTTTTCGTACATGTCCGTCAACTTTTCAAGATCGTCGACTTTCACACACTCGTTCACTTTATGAATCGTAGCGTTAACAGGGCCTAACTCTACGACTTGACCTCCCATTCGAGCAATAAAACGACCATCAGAAGTACCGCCAGTTGTAAGTAGCGCTGGCTTCGTATCATTGACTTCGGCCACAGCAGCTACAACTGCGTCTAGCAGTGCGCCCGTATCGGTCAGGAATGGGTCACCGTTGAATGTCCATTTTAGGTCGTAGTCCAGCTCATGCTTGTCCAATGTTTCGGTAACACGCTGAACAATTGCGTCATTGTTAAGCTCAGTACTAAAACGTAGGTTGAACTGAACATGGAACTCGCCAGGAATAACATTAGACGCACCAGTGCCAGCCGATACATTCGGGATCTGGAAACTAGTCGGTGGGAAGTAATCATTCCCTTTGTCCCATTCTGTCGTCGCGAGTTCATGAATCGCGAGTAGAGACTCGTGCACTGGATTGCTGGCTAGGTGAGGGTAGGCCACGTGACCTTGTGTTCCTTTTACCGTTAAATCACCAGTGATGGATCCACGGCGTCCATTTTTCACTACATCGCCAACCACGTCGGTGCTGGATGGTTCACCAACAATACACATATCGATGTTCTCACCACGTTCCATCAACGTTTCTACAACGCGAACGGTACCATTGATAAATGGCCCTTCTTCATCTGACGTAATCAAAAAGCCAATTGAGCCTTTGTGATCTGGGTTTTCGGCGATAAAGCGTTCGACAGCAACGACCATAGCAGCTAGCGACCCTTTCATGTCAGCTGCGCCGCGGCCATGCAAGTAACCATCAATAATGGTCGGTTCAAACGGATGTGTATTCCAGTGTTCCAATTTGCCAGCTGGTACCACATCGGTGTGGCCAGCAAACGCAAATAGCGGCGCTTCTGAACCACGTCGAGCCCAGAAGTTCGTGGTGTCTTCAAATACCATCACTTCAATTTCAAACCCGAGTGCTTTTAAGCGCTCGATCATCAAATCCTGACAACCTGCGTCTTCCGGCGTTACGGACTGTCTACTGATCAGATCTTTAGCAAGTGCCAATACTGGACTGTCTGTCATCCTTGAGTATTCCTTTATTTAAGAGTTGAAAATGCTAGCGTATTGATCAGCTTTAAAACCGATATGAAGTTGATCATTCACTTTTAAAATTGGGCGTTTAATCATCGCAGGGTTTTCTACCAAAAGAGCGATGGCGTTTTCCTCGTTAAGTGTGTCTTTCTGCTCTTGCGCTAATTGGCGGTAGGTTGTGCCACGTTTATTGAGCACCTGTTCCCAACCTAAAGCGCGACAAAATTCACTTACCATTTCTGCATCAATGCCTTGCTTACGGTAGTCATGGAAGTCGTAAGCAATATCCTCGGCTTCTAACCATTTCTTGGCTTTTTTGATCGTATCGCAGTTGGGAATACCAAACATGGTAATCGACATAGTCTTTCCTTTTTCTTTGTTCTATTTTTCACTGGCGCGGTTAAGACGCACTTAAGTGATTTGGGCTGTTAAAGCATCCTATCAAGAAGCAATCAAACTGACAAAATGCGGTGGAAAATATTTTCAGATAGATTGAGATAACTAATGTCACATAACTTATTTACGATGAATGCGCTATAAATCGAATAAAAATTCGTCTAAATCAAATGGAAAAGTCGAGTTATTGATCAAACGCAACACCTCGCTGAGCAAAAACGAAATAATGAATCAGCACAATTTTAGGAGGTGTCAATGGAATTGAGTCCTGTTTTTGCAAGGCGGCTATATTTGGCCTTGTTGGTGGAAAACCTAGAAAGGCCGAATGTGCCAAAGTTGATCGAAAAAACGGGGTGGCCTCGTCGTACTATTCAAGATGTACTCAAGGCGTTACCTGGGATCGGCATTGAACTCATATTCGTTCAAGATGGCCGACGTCATAATGACGGCTATTATCAACTTTCAGATTGGGGGCCTTTTGATAGCCAATGGGTTCTAGAGCGGGAGAGAGATATCGCTAGCAGTCTTGGATTTCGTGCATAAGCCAGCAATTGCTGGCTTTTTTCATATTCAGGCCTCATCCATTGCAGCGGTAGGCGGAACCCAGTACGCTAAATGAAGTGATAAAATCTTGTGGGGAAACCATAAAAACGGTGTCCGCATCGATAGCCGCTGCATTGTTTTTTAAATCGTTCATCGCGCCTTGCATCATCGCGTCATTAGTCATGAAAATGTAGTTATACCAATGGCCTTCACTTCCGGTGACTTCGCCTTTGTATTCGCATCGCTCAGGGTCGAATTGCGCGTCAATGCGAATATGAACATCTTGACTTTGAGCATGAGTAAGGTGAGAAGGCATCGTGCAACCCGTTAGAAGCACGACAAAAAGTCCAAGTAACAGGCGTTTCATTAGCTATTTCCCCAATACTATGTAAGCAGCAAAGCCAATCCAGCTCAGAACAAGTAGTGTCCAAGGCAGTTTGCTTGATGAATGGTTTGGCGCATCGTCGGTGATATTGTCTTGTTCGATAATCTCTTCATGCTGACGTTGTTTTTCACGTTGCTGTTTTTTCTTCGCTTTATCGGCTTGGCGGTTGCGCTCTTTTTGTTGTTTCTTATATTGCGCGATGCCTTTTTCGATACCTTGAGCGATGAGTTTGGTTTGCTCTTTGGTTTGCCCCGGTTTCTGCGTGGATTTGGCAATTCTCATCGCTTCGGCTTGAGTTTCTTGAGAAGGCACAGGGGTGGCAGGAGTTCTTTTTTTCATGTTTCTCATCAACGTCGCTGTAAATCTTTGTTTAGTTTACCTGTGTAAGGTGCTGAAATGAACTTCAGTTCTCATCTTTGTTGGCTTGCAACTCTGAAACGATAGGTTAAAGTGACGTTTTTATCACATAAAGAAGAAGATGTTGTGCGCTATTCGTTTGACCAATATGACGCTCATGGATTTTTAAAGGCGCCGATCATTTTATGGGTGGGATGGATGTTTCTTGTGCGTTCATGGGTGGTGTTTGCCATGGCTGGTGTAAGTCGTGATAGTGGCAGTAAGCTACTCGCTATTGTTTACCCAGATTCAAGTACGTTGTATTTAGGTTTGGCGATGGGCATTCCAAGTTTGCTTCTTATGTGGTTAATGGGGCTTCGTCATCCCGACAGAGGATGGGTAAACAGAATTACTCGCTATGGTCGCGAGATCACTTTGATCTTGTGCGGTATTCAACTTGCTCAGACCATGTATCATGTGTACCTAGAACATGGAGTGTTTAATTGGGCAAACGCCCTTACCATTACCTTATTAGCTTGGTTTATGATCTATCTTCTAAATGGAAGATGGGTAAAAGACTGTTTTCATGTGCCACAATTGGCGCACGATGAACAGCAGCATTCAAAGAATTAAAAACAATAACTTCCCACTCTGGGGCAAAGTAATAGAGGAAACCTCAATGTCACAAGCTCAAACGGCGATCGTGCCAGAAGCCGGGCCATTTGCACTGTACACTCAACTCAAAGTGAACCAAAACCGTGAAAACGTATTAGAAAAACTGAAAGCACTGCCAAAGTTGGTGGAAGAGTTAAACATTACCCAGCCGGGTGCAGCGCTGACGCTTTCTATCGCATTCACAAAATCGTTTTGGGAACACCTTAATGTAGACGCGCCAGAAGAGCTTATTGATTTTACTCAACTTGGCGAAGGTGACATCGTTGCTCCAGCAACAGACATAGATGTGCTGATTCACTGTCACTCGACTCGTCACGACTTGCATTTTTACGTGTTGCGTAAGTTCCTAGAAGAGACGGCACAAGATGTCACCATTGTGGACGAAACATATGGGTACCGTTACCTTGATGCTCGTGATATGACAGACTTCATTGATGGCACAGAAAACCCGAAAGGGGAGGCTCGCGCTGATGTGGCTCTAGTAAAAGAGGGCCCATTTGCTGGAGGCAGTTATGTTATGGCTCAGCGCTTTGAACATAACCTTGCCGCTTGGAATCGATTGAATGTCAAAGCGCAAGAAAAAGTGATTGGTCGTACCAAGCCAGACTCTATCGAGCTAGAAGACGTTCCTGCTGCATCACACGTTGGTCGAGTTGATATCAAAGAAGAAGGTAAAGGTTTGAAGATTGTTCGCCACAGCTTACCATACGGGACGGTAACAGGGCCTCATGGCCTGCTGTTTATTTCTTACTGCAATACACTTCATAACATTAAAGTGATGCTAGAAAGTATGTACGGCGTGACAGATGGTAAAACAGACCAAATGCTTCGTTTCACAAAAGCGGTAACTGGTGCGTACTTCTTCGCTCCTTCACAAGAAATGCTCGCAGAGCTAGCCATCAAGTAAGTTCTCAGACTTTATTTCTTAAGCCCTCCA
The DNA here is from genome assembly GCF_033344415.1 of Vibrio sp. 1727. Classification (NCBI taxonomy): domain Bacteria; kingdom Pseudomonadati; phylum Pseudomonadota; class Gammaproteobacteria; order Vibrionales; family Vibrionaceae; genus Vibrio; species Vibrio sp. 1727. The sequence goes on along the minus strand of NZ_JAWPOT010000013.1, from coordinate 1,517 downwards.
ATTGGAGGGCTTTTGTTTTCTATTTCTATTCCAATCTCTTTTCAAAAAACACTAAACTTTTCTGTTACTTGGTCGATAAGTACTCAAAGCCTTAATTTTAGGACTCTTTATTCGTGGCGATCACCGTTAATACCAATGTTGCAGCACTTGTCGCACAACGTCATTTGACCAGTGCAACGGATATGCTGAATCAATCCATGGAGCGTTTGTCTTCAGGGAAGCGTATTAATAGCGCAAAGGATGACGCTGCGGGTCTGCAAATTTCCAACCGCTTGCAATCACAAATGCGTGGTTTAGATGTTGCGGTTCGCAACGCGAATGACGGCATTTCCATCATGCAAACTGCGGAAGGCGCGATGAATGAGGTGACCAATATCATGCAACGTATGCGTGATTTGTCGCTACAGTCAGCCAATGGTTCAAACAGCAAAGCGGAGCGCACTGCACTGCAAGAAGAAGTCTCTGCTTTAAATGATGAGTTAAGTCGTATTGCAGAAACCACATCTTTTGGTGGACGTAAATTGCTGAACGGCACATTCGGTACATCGTCTTTTCAAATCGGTGCAACGGCTGGTGAAGCGGTACAAATTGGCCTGCGGACCATGCGGCCGGAATCTTTAGGTAGCTTTTCAATGAGCTCATATCAAAGAGTCAGTTCAGATTGGACGGTTCAAAACGGAAATAATGAAATTGTTATCAGCTACCGTGATAACAATTTTGAAGAGCAGGAGATCCGTATTGAAGCTAAAGCTGGCGACGATATAGAAGAACTCGCGACTTACATTAACGGGCAGACCGATAAAGTGAAAGCGTCTGTTAATGAAGAGGGGCAACTGCAGTTACTCATGTCCCACAAGGACGCCATAAAATACCCTGGACCAACCTTCAGTGGTGGCCTGGCTGATGAGTTAGAACTTGGCAAGTATGTCACCGTAAATAGAACGGTAGATAGTATTGATATTAGCACGGTCGGTGGCGCTCAGATGGCGGTCGGTATTTTAGATGATGCTTTGAAAACGGTAGATGGCAGTCGTGCGGAGTTAGGCGCGTATCAAAACCGCTTTAATCACGCGATCAATAATCTAGATAATATCCACGAAAACTTAGCCGCTTCCAACAGTCGTATCCAAGACACTGACTACGCGAAAGAAACCACGCAAATGGTGAAGCAACAGATTTTACAACAGGTCAGTACTTCTATTCTGGCGCAAGCAAAACAAGCGCCAAACCTAGCATTGACCTTGCTTGGCTGATGAACGGCCTTGCCCGAATTTAACGTAAAACCTGCCTGTATCGACAATTCGAAAAGAAGCTTTAGCGAAAAATGAAAGTTTTTTTGCTTTTTTATCCGCTTTGTCACGATTACCCCTCCAAACGAATTATTTTCAAAAAAATCCAAAATTTTCTCTAAAGAAAACAGGGCATGCGCCGTTAATAAAAGTAACTTTGAGAGAACTACTTGGTTTTCCGAGACGTCGGAAACCGCTACACCGGAAAATCAATTGGAGAAATCACCA